>CANTEW010000002.1 GCA_947652925.1 uncultured Lachnospiraceae bacterium | reverse complement strand
GCACCTCTTCAGCCAACTTGAGTACTTCTCCATATGCCTAAATGACTTAAAATCTTATTTATTTTCATGCCGTATCGCTCTGTGGCACGATGAGTATTATAAGAGATAAGGATCATCTTGTCAACAGGTTTTTCCAAATTTTTTATTTTTTTAGGAAAAAAGATGCCGCCAGGGAAAAGCGGCATCCAAAACTCTTCCAGATCCGATCCTACTCTCCCGCATCCTCTGTCCCTACTACAGCCACAGAAGTATCTCCACTCTTAGCCTTTTCCATGACAGCCTCTGCCAATCGTCTGAAATTTTCTCCTGACGATGACGCACCTGTGACCATATCTATATCTTCTGCTCCCTGATCCTCGATAAGCTGCGCTGCATATGCACGTGTATATTTATTTGGATATGTCCCCTGCACTGCTCCCATCTCCCTCATATATGCCATATCCCAAGATTTTATAAATCCACTGGGATCTTTTGCATTATATTCCACAGAGACCACCTGATCTTTCATCACGCATATGGTGACATATTCTTTCCATCCATGACTGTATGCAGCCATCTCCGCTGTATAATATCCATCCTCCATCCCTTCCGACTTTCTGCATGAGACTAGGGACAGACATACCATGATACAGAGAAACGAGAGTCCCACTTTTTTTTTCATCACCATACTCAACCCTCCTTTAAACAGAACCTATTTGATATCTCTTGCAATCCCTCCGCCTGACTGTTCAATCTCTGACTGGCTGCAGTACTCTCGGAACTGGCATCCAGATTGTGATGGGCGACTTCTCTGATCTGGGTTATCTGGCCCGCTATATTAGCCAGTGAACGTTTTTGGATATCCACACTTTCCGTCAATCTCTCCGTGATCACTGAGATCTCATTTGATGTCTTACCCACTTCCTGGAAGGACTCCGCCACTCTTCTGGCATACTCACTCCCCCGTTCTACTGCCCGCAGAGAATTTTCGATCATCTCAGATGTCCGTTTGGAGGACTCTGCGCTCTTGGCGGCTAGATCCCTGACTTCCCTGGCCACGACTGCGAAACCACCCCCGGCACTCCCTGATCTTGACGCCTCTACAGATGCATTGAGAGCTAGGATATTTGTCTGGAATGAGATATCCTCCAGAAATTTGTTTATCTTGGTGATCTCCATGGAATCCCTGTTGATATCTTCCATGGCTCTCAACAAGTCCTCCATATTTTCATCGCCTGTACCCATACTCTCTCTGACATCCTCCATGAGATCCGACACATGCTTCGTATTCTCATCTACATCCAGGATATTCTGTTCGATCGCTTTTGTTTCTTCTGACAGGACATTCAATGAGTCCGACTGTTCCATAGAACCATTATGTACTTGATGCGCACTCTCCGACACAGTATTCGCTGTCATAAATACTTCTTCCGAAGATCTCTTGATAGATCTGAGCATATCGTTCAAAAAATCGATGATCTTATCCAGTGATTCCTTCATGATGACAAAATCACCTTCAAAATCTCCCCTAGTACCAACTCTAAAATTACCCTTGGACATATCCTCCAGGATCTCTGACAATTCACTTATATACCCATTGATGCTGCCCACCGTGTCATTCAGTGCATTCGACAATACTTCTGTCTCGTCGTTTGTCTGGATCACTTCCGTAGGCGTTTTAAGATCTCCCTGCGCCAAAAGACCGATACGCTCCGTCACACCCTTTAACGATCTTTGGATCTTCCATGAAAACCTCAATGTATAAAGGATCGCCAAAACAAGCAGTACTGCCGTGACTAAGACACTGAACCATATACTGGCGATAGCGGGACCCATAAAATCACTCTCTGGTAAAATGACTGTCAGATACCATCTCGTCCCGTTGATCGGCGCGTAGCTGACATGATCCACATCCCTGGAAGGATCCATGATCTTGAGGCCTGTCTTCCCGGATGTGGCCAGTTCCGTGATTCCTTCTATCCCAACAATATCTCTCAAGCTGGCATCTCCATCCACAAGACCTGTATCCCTGCTCCCCATGATCTTACCATCTTTATTTACGATAAATGCCTTTCCGTTGACACTCAGATTGATATTGCTCAGTACATCATTTAGTACATCGTATTTATAACTGCCTACCAGATAATACGACAACTCCCCGTCGTGAGCGATCGGGGTCCCTATGGCGAATTCCAACCCCTCTGCTGCAGAGACTACATCGTCCACCACCAGATTCTGTGTCTCTTCTAACAGAGGGAACATCTCTCTGTCTGCGATCGTGTCCGGGCATCTCTCATCTCCCAGATATAATCCCCCGTCTTTCCCATATAGACCCAGCCATACGAATTCTATCCCTGACTGGGCTTTCTCCAGGGCTGCCTCCTTTTCTTCCCTGGTACTGTCTTTCTGTGAGAACACATCATCATCGCCGATCATAAATATCCTATCCGCCAACATATGCATATTACCTTCCACACTCTGTGAAGCAGTCTTGATCGTGGAAGTCAGTACATCTGTCAATATATTTTCGGTGAGGGCTTTCATGGATAGACCCATAACTAAGACCAGGATCACTGCCAGTATGACAATGACCCCAATTGTATTAGACAATATCTTTTTTCTGATACTATTTCTCTTCACGCTTTTTTCCTCCATTACACACATTTTATAATGCCTTATGGCTGGATAGAACGCCTTTTGTGTTTACGATATCTTCTGATCCTCGTGATCTGCGATGACCTCCTCGATCCTTTTTTTTACTTGTGCTGCTATCTCTACTGACTTCATATCTTTATATTCTCCATAAGTCAAAGGTTTGAGAAAGTGTACCTGCACGGTCAGCGGCCTGATAGAATCCGTATCAAAGGACTTATAGGAATCGATCAGAGCCACCGGGACAATGGGGCATCTCGCCTTCATCGCAGCTTTAAAACTGCCTCCCTTAAATTCCAGGAGCCTGTTATTGTCCCTGCTCCTGGTCCCCTCGGCAAAGATAAGAAAATTCCGTCCCTGCATGACTTCTTTTGATACCTGGATGATCACATCCATGGACTGTCTCACATCTTCTCTGTCTATGGCATAAGCTTTCATACATGCAAAGACTTGTTTCAAAAAAGGTATATCCTGCACCTCTTTTTTCATGACTACAGAAAAAGGCCTGGGACAGGCTTCTATGATCGCCAGCACATCATAAAGTCCCTGATGGTTAGGGTAAAAGATAAACCCGTCTTTTTCTGGCAGATCTTCTGTCCCATGGACGTCGATCCGGATCTTGCCGCCCCGGTTTGCCTTCTTATCTATGAGTTTTAAGAGTGCATATCTCTGCTCCGTTGTATATTTATCCACATGGGAGGCATAATAACACAACTTGATCCATCCGTACGGGACAAAGAATAGATTACGGATGACCATCAAGATTATCCTCTTCACTGTCGCTTTCCTCCCCAGATCTCCTTACTTTTTCCACACTCGCGATCGATACGTCTTCATCCACATCCATGAGCTTGACGCCGGATGTGATCCTCCCAACAATGGATATCCCTGAACAGAGGAGCCGGATGATGATCCCTTCTGTCGTGATGATCATGACCTCGTCGTCTTCATTTACGGCTTTCGCACCCACGACATTTCCAGTCTTCTCTGTGATCTTATAACATTTTACACCTTTTCCTCCACGGTTCTGGCATGTGAATTCATTGATCTGTGTCCGCTTGCCCATCCCTTTTTCAGACACGATCAACAGATGATTGCCCTGGGAATCCAATTGCATAGCCTGGACCGTATCCCCATCCATCAGGTTCATCCCCCGGACACCGATCGAGATCCTTCCTGTACTGCGCACATCCTTTTCCCTGAAGCGGATACACTGACCGAATCTCGTTACCAGGATGATCTCTTTGTTGCCGTCTGTGCATTTTACCTCGATCAGCTCGTCTCCATCCCTGAGTGAGATGGCAGCCAGGCCCACCTTCCGCACATTTGCATATTCCTGGATAGGTGTCTTTTTCACCAGTCCTTTTTTGGTAGCCATGACAAGATACCTGCTGTCCTCCGTCTGTTCCATAGGGATGACCGCGGTGATCTTCTCTTCGGGCAACAGTTGGAGCAGATTGATGATCGCAGTACCCCGGGCATTCCTGCCCGCCTCGGGGATCTCGTATGCTTTCATACGGTATACTTTCCCTGTATTTGTAAAGAACATCAGATAATGATGGGTGGTGGTCATGAGCAGGTCTTTGATAAAATCATCTTCCAGGGTCTGCATCCCCTTGATGCCTTTTCCCCCACGGTGCTGACTGTGGAAATTATCCATGGTCATACGCTTGATATAGCCCAATTTTGTCATTGCGATCACAGTATCTTCCTTTGGGATCAGATCTTCGATGGAGATATCGTCCTCGTCAGATCCGATCGAGGTCCTGCGGTCATCACCAAATTTATCACTGATCTCCAGGATCTCCTCTCTGATCACGCCCAGCAACAGGTTCCTGTCCGCCAATATCGCCTGATAATTGCGTATCTTCTCCATGAGTTCCTGGTATTCTGCCTCCAGCTTCTCTCTCTCAAGGCCTGTCAGCGCGCGCAGACGCATATCTACGATGGCCTGGGCCTGGGCCTCCGTCAATGTAAATCTCTCCACCAATCCCGCCTTTGCATCCGCTGTCGTACGGGAACTCCTGATGATCTTGATCACCTCGTCTATGTGGTCGAGAGCTTTCAACAACCCCTCTAATATGTGCGCCCTCTCCTGGGCTTTATCCAGCTCATATTTTGTCCTCCTGGTGACCACATCCTCCTGATGGGCCAGGTATGCCCGCAGCATGTCCAAGAGATTCAGGACTTTCGGCTCATTGTCCACCAGGGACAGCATGATGACGCCGAATGTATCCTGGAGCTGTGTATGTTTGAACAACTGGTTCAATATCACGTTCGCATTCACATCTTTGCGCAGCTCGATGCATATGCGCATCCCTTCCCTGTTGGACTGGTCACTGAGTTCAGTGATGCCGTCCACCCTCTTATCCCGCACCAATTCCGCGATCTTCTCGATGAGCCGTGCTTTATTGACCATATAAGGGAGTTCTGTGACGATGATACGGGTCTTTCCGTTAGACATGGTCTCTATATCTGTGACAGCCCTCACACGGATCTTGCCCCTGCCTGTCCTGTAAGCCTCCTCGATCCCTCGTTTCCCCAGGATCTGAGCCCCTGTGGGAAAATCCGGTCCTTTGACGATCTCCAGGATCTCTTCTAACTCTGTCTCTTTTTGTTGTTCCACTATATTGTCGATGATCTTAACGACTGCCCGGATCACTTCCCGCAGATTATGGGGCGGTATATTCGTCGCCATCCCCACAGCTATCCCGGAAGTCCCGTTCACCAGCAGGTTCGGATATCTGGACGGCAGGACGACAGGCTCACGCTCTGTCTCATCAAAATTCGGCACAAAATCGACTGTGTTCTTGTTGATATCTGCCAGCATCTTCATGGATATCTTGCTGAGACGTGCCTCTGTGTACCTCATGGCGGCAGCGCCGTCCCCATCCACAGAACCAAAATTCCCATGTCCATCCACGAGGGGATACCTGGTGGACCAGTCCTGGGCCATATTCACCAAAGCCCCATAGATGGAGCTGTCCCCGTGTGGATGATACTTACCCATGGTATCACCCACGATACGGGCACATTTTCTATGCGGCTTATCTGGTCCATTATTCAGTTCGATCATGGAATACAGCACTCTTCTCTGGACGGGTTTTAATCCATCCCTCACATCTGGCAGCGCACGGGCAGCGATCACGCTCATAGCATAATCAATGTAGGAAGTTTCCATGGTCTTCTTCAGGTCTACGTCATGGATCTTGTCAAATACATTATCTTCCATGTATACCTCCGTTTATATATCCAGATTCTTCACAAATCTTGCATTCTCTTCAATAAATTCCCGTCTCGGTTCCACTTTATCGCCCATCAGAGTGGTAAAAGTCAGATCGATCTCTGTGGACGTTTCTTCATCCATTGTCACCCGCAGCAAGATCCTCTGTTCAGGATCCATGGTCGTCTCCCACAACTGGTCCGCATCCATCTCTCCCAGGCCTTTGTAACGCTGGATCTTGTTGCTGTTGTCTCTTCCTATCTCTTCCAATATCCCTTTTAATTCCTCGTCACTGTAAGCATACCATACCTTCTGGTTTTTTTCCACTTTATAGAGAGGAGGCTGCGCCAGATAGACATAGCCCTGCTTGATAAGTTCCGGCATGAACCTGTATAAAAAGGTCAAAAGGAGCGTAGCGATATGCGCGCCGTCCACATCCGCATCCGTCATGATGATGATCTTATGGTAGCGGAGCTTCGATATATCAAAATCATCGTGGATCCCTGTACCGAAAGCTGTGATCATGGCTTTGATCTCTTTATTGGCATATATCTTATCCAGGCGGGCTTTCTCCACATTTAAGATCTTGCCCCTGAGCGGAAGGATCGCCTGGGTGGCCCGGCTCCTTGCCGTTTTCGCAGAACCGCCCGCCGAATCCCCCTCCACAATATAGATCTCACAATTTTCTGGGTTTTTATCTGAGCAGTCTGCCAATTTACCCGGCAGCGACAAGCCATCCAGCGCAGATTTCCTCCTGGTCAGATCCCTGGCTTTCCTCGCCGCATCCCTGGCTCTCTGAGCCAACACGGATTTCTCGATCGTGGTCTTTGCCACAGATGGGTTCTGCTCGAAAAAAAGTCCCAGATGTCTGCTCACGATGCTGTCCACCGCACCCCTGGCCTCACTATTTCCCAATTTCTGCTTTGTCTGCCCTTCGAACTGCGGATCCTCGATCTTCACGCTCACGATAGCCGTCAGCCCCTCCCGGATATCTTCTCCCGAGAAATTCGCCTCATTATCTTTCAGCAATTTATTTTTGCGGGCATAATCGTTGATGGTCTTTGTCAGGGCATTGCGGAATCCCATGATATGGGTCCCGCCCTCCGGGGTCGTTATGTTATTTACGAATCCATAGGTGTTCTCGGTATAAGAATCGTTGTGCTGCATGGCCACTTCTACGAAGATGCCGTCTTTCTCCCCTTCGCAGTAGATCACTTCCGGATAGAGTTCTGTCTTGCTCTTATTCAGATAAGTCACAAATTCTTTTATACCACCTTCATAGAAAAAAGTTTCCTCAACAGGCTCATCCTGTCTTTCATCTCTGAGACATATACGCAGCCCTTTTGTGAGAAAAGCCATCTCCTTAAATCTCTGCCGCAGGACGCCATAGTCAAAAACTGTCTCCTCAAAGATCTGGTCGTCCGGCAAAAAAGAGACCTGTGTCCCCGTCTGATCCGGCTCACATTCCCCCACCAGTTTTAATTTATAGATGACCTGCCCTCTCTCGTAACGCTGCCTGTATACTTTTCCTCCACGATAAATGGTAACTTCCAGCCACTGCGATAGAGCATTGACGACGGAAGCGCCCACACCATGGAGACCGCCGGACACTTTGTATCCCCCTCCGCCGAACTTACCGCCTGCATGCAGGATCGTAAAGACCACTTCCACAGCCGGTATGCCTGCTTTATGATTAATGCCCACAGGTATGCCGCGACCATTATCTATCACTGTGACCGAGTTCCCACGATCGATCGTGACTTTTATGGTATCACAGTATCCAGCCAATGCCTCATCTACAGAATTATCCACAATCTCATATACCAGATGATGCAGTCCGCGGCTGGAAGTACTGCCGATGTACATACCCGGCCTTTTTCTCACAGCCTCCAGACCCTCTAATATCTGGATCTGATCTGCCCCATATTCTGTGTTCATCCTCATCCTCCTGTCATTTATCATTGTTACCATTTATTTCTAAATGTAGACATAATCATTCCAGTTTATTATAACATAGATCCCGTTTTTTTCCAAATGAAAAACAGTGCCCTTACAAATTCTGTAAAAGCACTGTTTTCTTTATTGGTTTCCGCTTAGAACTGCAGCATTCTCGTTTACTTTTTTCTTTTTATTCTGTTTTCTCGCCTGAGCCAGGATATCTTTTCCAGAGATACATATGATCTTCCCTGTCATCTCGTCATGCTTATAGATGCTCTCCCCATCGTTAGAGACATAATAAGATCCTCCATAGATCAGTGTATCTTCCGGTCCCTCCTCATATGCCCTTACGCAATAAAAATCTATGTCCTCCAGGACCACGCGCCCTTGTATAGGCGTCATCTCATATTCTGCTGTGGGTTTTGGCAGCTGGAGTATACCGCTTGCCATCCCCTGGAGTTTAACGACCGCATCTGACAGAGTGACTTCTTTAGGTCCTTTCTCTTCCTCTGGTTCTGGCGGGATCAGGTCGCTCACCACCCCATTGGCTGTTGACAGCCTCAACGTGTAGCTGTCATAAGTATATTCCATGCGCACGCGTTTGATCTCTGTGGCTTCACCTTCCTCCGCGGTGGCTTTATCATCCAGCGCTGCGATGTAGTATCCTTCCTCCGGAGGGGTAAATCCATCTTCCTCTCCGCTGTCTTCCTCCTCATCCTCTTTTTTCTCTTCTTCTGCCTGTGTGGGCTGGGGCGCTTCTTTTGGGATCTCCCCTTCAGCTCCCTTGGGATAAGTCAGGATCTTAAACCCTTTCTCCTGGACCAGATAGGTTATGTATTCTTCAGCCTCTTTGATACCGTCACCTGGAGTGATATAGGACAGATGCTGATCCGTGAGGAGTTTGATATCTACTTCCGCAAGCTCCGGATCTTCCTCTTTTTCTTTGTCCTCTTCCTCCTCTTTGTCTTTGTTATCTTTGTCGTCTTTCTGATCTTCTTTTTTGTCTTTATCTTCTTTGTCTTCTTCTGACTCTCCTTCCGGCGTCGGTGTCTCTGCTGTCAGATCTACGGGGGGTTGATATCCGCCTTTGATCTCCCGATCCCCGATCTTCGAACGGATGGACTCTATGGCATCCTCCTCCGTAAAATAAAACATCGGCCCGTACATCTCATCTTCTTCTTTTTCCCGCTGCTTCATCATCATGACCAACGCCCCGGCTGCGGCTACCACCATCAACGCCAGAAGGATGATCACCAGGATCAACGGGTTCAGCTTCTTCTTTGGTTTCTTCGGCTTTTTTGGTCTTGGCCTTTTTGGCGGCTTTGGTTTCTTAGGTGGTCTTGGTTTTTTTGGCTCTTTTGGCTTCTTTGGCCCTTTTGGCTTCTTTTCCTTTTTTTGTTTTGGCTCTTTTGGTTTTTTTTCTCTTTTAGGCTTTTTTTCTTTCTTTGCCTTCTTTACCTCTTTATCTTCTGTGTCCGAACCTTTCTTTTTTCCAAACATCATCCGTCCTCCACAGCTCTTCTATCCATCACACGCTCGCGCCCCTATCTGTTCCTGAAGATTTCCTGATAGATCCTTGCCACAGGAAGTCCTACCACATTGCAGTAATCTCCCTCGATACAGCGGATATGCTTTGCAAAGATCCCCTGGACCGCATATGCCCCTGCTTTATCCATAGGCTCCAAGGTATCTGCATACCTTTCGATCTCCCACATCTCCATCTCATAGATGGACACTCTCGTCTCCTCGGAAAAGACGATCTCCTGGAGAGTATCCCCTTCTTTTTTGATGGCGCAGACGCCTGTATATACACAATGGGTATCACCCTGCAGCATCGTGAGCATCTCTATAGCTCCCTGTCTGTCTGATGGTTTCCCCATGACCCTGTCTTTATATACTACGATCGTATCTGCGCCCAATATCCACACATCTTTATCAGGTCTTTTCTTCCTATACTTTTGTGCCACATCCCTGGCTTTTCTACACGCCAGCTCTCCAACGATCTGGGAAGGCTCCCCCCGCTGTATCGTCTCATCCACATCAGCGGGGATCACCTCAACGTCCAGTCCGATCTGTTCCAGCAGACTTTTCCTGCGGGGTGAAGCCGATGCCAATATAATGGGTAGCATGGCTGCTCCTTTCATCACCTGTATCTCTTCAAAGCCTCCACCTTATCCAGCCTCTCCCACGGAAGATCCAGGTCATTTCTCCCAAAATGCCCATAAGCCGCCACTTGTTTATAGATCGGTCTCCTCAGATCCAGCATCTTGATGATGCCTGCCGGCCTAAAGTCAAAATTCTCACGGATGATCTCCACGAGCTTCACGTCATCCAGCTTACCTGTACCGAAGGTATCCACGCGCACAGAAGTAGGAGAAGCCACGCCAATGGCGTAAGATAACTGGATCTCACATTTATCTGCCAAACCCGCCGCCACAACATTTTTCGCCGCATAACGGGCGGCATATGCCGCTGAACGGTCAACTTTTGTACAATCCTTCCCGGAAAAAGCGCCGCCGCCGTGACGGGCATATCCCCCGTAAGTATCCACGATGATCTTCCTGCCAGTGAGCCCACTGTCCCCGTTCGGACCCCCGATCACAAAACGACCGGTAGGATTGATAAAATATTTTGTCTCTCCATCCCTCATATCTTCAGGGATGATCGGTTCGAAGACATATTTCTTGATATCCGCATGGATCTGTTCCTGGGTAACATCCGGGTCATGCTGTGTAGAGCAGACGACTGCATCCAGACGGCTCGGTCTGCCGTCCAGCGTATATTCCACAGTCACCTGTGTCTTTCCATCCGGCCTTAGATAGGGCAGGGTCCCATCTTTGCGCACTTTAGTCAATTGCTGGGACAATTTATGGGCCAACGCGATGGCAAAAGGCATATACTCTTCTGTCTCATTCGTCGCGTATCCGAACATCATCCCCTGATCCCCGGCCCCTATAGCTTCGATATCTGACTCCGACATGGTATTTTCCCTTGCTTCCAGAGCCTTATCCACACCCATGGCTATATCCGCGGACTGCTCATCGATCGCTGTGATCACACCGCATGTATCGGCGTCAAAGCCGAATTTTCCTCTGGTATACCCAATCTCTCTGACTGTATCCCGGACGATCTTCTGTATATCCACATATGCTTTCGTGGTGACCTCACCCATGACCATGACAAGCCCGGTAGTCGTGCAAGTCTCACATGCCACACGGCTCATAGGATCTTGTTCCATAAGAGCGTCCAAGATCGCATCTGATATCTGGTCACACATTTTATCTGGATGTCCTTCTGTCACAGACTCCGATGTAAATAACAATTTTTCCATCTTTTACCTTTTCTCCTTTATTTTCTGCAAAAAGGCCCGCCAAAGGCGGACCAATCTTAGATCAACAAACCATTTTAACCAACCCGCAGCCTAAATTTCTGGATCTCTTTCTCATTGGATACTTTCTCTATCTCAGCGCCAAGATTTCTCAATTTCACCTCAAAATCCTCATATCCTCTCTGTATATAGACGATATCATCCACGATCGTGATCCCTTCCGCGGCTAATCCTGCGATCACCAGCGCTGCACCAGCCCTCAGATCCGAAGCGCTGACCCTTGCGCCTGTCAGTCTATCCACTCCATCAATGATCGCAGTATTTCCCTGCACTTTGATGCTGGCACCCATCCGTGACAATTCATCAACATATTTAAAACGGTTTTCAAATATACTTTCCGTAACGATACTCGTACCATTCGCCGTCGTGAGAGTGGCGGCTATCTGAGGCTGCATATCTGTGGGGTATCCTGGATAGGGCAATGTCTTCACATGCGTCCTCCTCAGATCTCCAGATGCGATGACCCGCACAGCATCGTCAAATTCTCTCACCTCGCACCCGATCTCTTCTAACTTCGCAGTCGTGGCCTCCAAATGCTTCGGGATCACATTTTTCACCAGCACATCACCTCTGGTTGCTGCGGCTGCGAACATGAAAGTGCCGGCTTCTATCTGATCGGGGATGATCGAATATTCTGCCTTATGCAGTCTCTCCACACCTCTGATCCGGATCACATCCGTCCCAGCTCCTTTGATATTGGCACCCATACTGTTGAGAAAATTGGCCACATCCACCACATGGGGTTCTCTGGCCGCATTCTCAATGATCGTGCGACCGCTGGCCAGTGACGCCGCCATCATGATATTGATCGTCGCACCGACTGAAACCATATCGAGAAATATATGGCTCCCCCTCAATCTCTCTGCCTGCGTCACGATCGCACCGTGACGGATCTCAACAGAAGCCCCCAGTGCCCGAAAACCTTTCAAATGCTGGTCGATCGGCCTGCTGCCGATGTTGCATCCTCCTGGTAATGGTACTTCTGCATGTTTATATTTCCCTAAAAGAGCACCCAACAGATAATAGGATGCACGTATCTTTTTAATAAATTCATAGTCTACACTTACATTCGTAATCGTGGAACCGTTGACCTTTACCGTTGATTTATCAAGCCTCTCTACGATCGCCCCGATCTCCTGGATCGCCTCCAGGAGAACATTGGTGTCCCTTACATCCGGCATATTGTCGATCACCACTGTCTCATCTGTCATGATCGATGCTGCCAGGATCGCCAGGGCTGCATTCTTAGCTCCCGCGATATCTACTTCACCAGCCAGGGGATTGCCACCTTTGATCACATATCGTTCCATACTGCACCTCTGCCCTATTTTTATACTCCGGTATTATACTGACCTAAAATATGCTGCACGAAGACAACATAGGTATATTTTATACCGATCGCAAGGCTTTGTAAATGATTATTTTTTACACATACAGATTTTGGGCCGCTTGCATCAAGGCAGGTATCAACTGTTTCTTCCTGGAGACGACTCCTTTGAGTATGTATGTATCGCCATCTTTATCCACATGGAAAGCTTCTTCCACCATCTGTTCACTGTTCTCGCCATAATAGAGGAGTTCTGTGGATTCCTCCATGATACTGGTCAGCATGAAGAATACCTGTGAGACTCCATGCCGCCCACATTCGTTCTCCATAAAAGGCAGGAGCCTCTCTTTCAGTTCAGCGAGTTCCATGGCGTTCATTGAACTGATCTGGCCTACACCGAAGTTCACTCCATCAGCCATAAATTTCTTATAATCCTGATAAAAGATCTCTTCCGGCGCTTTATCTTTCAGATTGCTCCCCGCCTGGAACATCTCCGCAGCAAATCTTTCAATATTGATATCTGCGATCAAGGCCAGCGCGCCAGCCGCCATCTTGTCTGCCATCGTACATGTGGGCGAACGGAACATGAGGGTATCCGATATGATCGCCGCGCACAATAGCCCTGCGATATCCGGAGCGATCTCCAATCTGTTCTCCTCGTAGATCTGATACATGATCGTCGCCGTACATCCCACCGGCTGGTTCCTGAACAATACCGGCTGCAGAGTCTCCAACGTCCCCAGGCGGTGATGGTCTATGATCTCCAGGATCTCCGCATTCTCTATATTATCCACTGCCTGGTCTTTTTCGTTATGGTCTACTAAAACGAGCTGCTTCTTGCGCATGCTCATGAAATTTCTCCTGGATATGGTCCCGATGCATTTTCCCTTTTTATTGATGACTGGGAAAGCGCGGTGTCTGTTCTTGACCATGATCTCCTGGATATTATCTGTATAGTCCTCTGTGCTGAATGTGATCAGATCCCCTTTTTTCATGATGTACTGCAGGGGGATGCTCTGGTTGATCAAAGTGGCGACCGTATAAGTATCAAGAGGACTGGTGATCAATACACAGCCGTGTTCCCCGGCCAGCTTCTTGATCTCACCGCTCACCTTTGAGCCAAGGCAGATGATCACACAGCTCACGCCCATCTCGATCACAAATCTCTGGTCTTCTTCCCGGTCCGCCATGATGACGATATCCCCGGATTCTACATGATCTTGCATGATCTCATGGTGGGCCGCCCCCACATTGACCTTTCCCTTGGTAAAACAGGCGTCCTCGTTCCCCACCACGATCTTCCCGTCGATCGTCTCCGCGATCATATGATATTGCGTGCGGGCCCTCGACAAGATCTTATTGTCTGACATCTCCATGAATATACGGGCGATGTCCCCCACTGTGACAAGGCCTTCCAGACTGCCGTCCCCGTCTTTGACGAGCAGTGTCACTGTTCCGCTGTCACGCATGATATCCCATGCATTTTTTACGGAAAAATAACTGTAGGCATCCGGACATTTCCGTATATCCATATCTTTCACCTGGGTCCCCACATCTGCGATATAACCAGGAGGGTCTACGCCAAACCGCTTGAGTACATACTCCGTCTCTTCATTGATCTGACCTGCCCTTTTTGCCACATACCGCCTATCTGTACTCCGGTTCTTGATATCTGCATAGGCGATAGCAGAACAGATCGAATCGGTATCCGGGCTTTTATGACCTACTACATATATCTTTCTCTGACTAGCCATATCTTTTATTCATCCAATTTGATATTTGCAAATAAGGATCCCAGAGAAGTTGTCAACTGCTGGCTCTTCGGCATCTCGTAATCGATCACTTCTTCCTGACCATCCATATCGTCGTTAAGGGCCTTGATGCTCAAGCTGAGCTTTCCATCCTGGATCTTCGTGACCTTGGTCGTCACTTCATCCCCAAGACTCAACACTTCCTGGACTGTTTTTAATCTCTTATTGCTGATCTGAGAGATATGGATCAATCCGGACAGACCATTCTCTAACTTCACAAAAGCACCGTAGGGCTGGATGCTGTCTACGACACCTTTGACCACCATACCTACTTTTGTCTTCTCCAGTTCTTCTTTCTTCCTGGCTTCCTCTGCCTCCCTCAGGATCTCCCGTGCTGAGAGGATCAGCCTCTTGTTCTCCACTTCTATGTCAAACACTCTTACCTTCAGATGTTTTCCCTGGAATTCATTCAGATCTTCCACATAACCCAGGGACAGCTTAGATGCAGGGATAAATCCGCGGATCTCATTGAGATAAGCCACAGCTCCGCCTTTCACGATCTCCTTGACTTTTACCTCCACCTCTGTCTTATCCTCTTTCATCTGCTTCAGTTCTTCCCAGACAGCCTGCTCTTCATCATTCATGGACGCGAACATCTGTTGTTTTTCCTCCATCTCCTGATAGGAAGCCTCTAATTCATTCTCAAAATCTTTCATTGTCTCCGACATACTTACTGATCTCCTTTATTTATATTGGTCTTTCTATTATACCACAGAATGTGTCTCAGATAAACTTTTAAATGATCTTCGGGGGACAGTCACTCAAAGGGGCCACCTGGACAGGCGCCCCCTTTGTTCTGCTAAGGAATATCCCCGCTTTCCGATCCTATGATCTCTGAGATAGCTTCATTCAAGCGCAGCATCCTCTCGTCCAGATCCCACACCATCTCCGCGCATTCCTGGAGTTCTTTTTTTATATATCCGGGCGCATTCCCCTCGAATTTGTAATTTATCTTGTGTTCCAGGGTCGCCCAGAAATCCTGCGCCACCGTCCGTATCTGTATCTCTACTTTCGTATCGATCACACTGTCTGAAAGGAATATGGGGATGACCACGATCATATGATAGCTCCGATACCCGCTCTCCTTGGGCGTCCTGATATAATCTTTGATCGATATGACCTTCAGATCGTCCTGGTTCGCCAGCATCTCAGCTATCCTGTAGATATCCGAGGTAAAGGAACAGGTGATGCGGATCCCCGCTATATCGTTGATATACTTCACCATATTCTCAATGGTGGTCTCATGGCCATGGTCTTTCAATTTTTTTACGATACTCTCAGGTTTCTTCAGCCTGGACTTCACATGTTCGATGGGGTTATAGCGATGCCTGTGCTGAAATTCATCATTTAAGATATCGATCTTCGTCCCGACTTCTTTCAATGCCGCATTATATATGAAAATGACAGTATCCCAGTTATTGATCTCTTTAAAATACCTTAATGGCAATGATCTCATTGACATTCTATCACATCCTTTTTTGTTGTACTGGGATATTATACCATGATCTGTCCATAAAATGGGGGATTTTAATCGTTTTTTAAGAAAGTACGGAATTCTTTAACTCTTTGCCTTGTTCCAATGCATACGCATTTTCCAGAGTGACCTCGGCGATCGCCTTCGTCGCCTCCCTGGTAAAGAAACCCATATGTGAACTGATCAGCACATTCGGAAAAGAAGTGAGCCGTGCCAATGCCTCATCCATCATGATATCATTGGAACGGTCTTCATAGAACACCCCTTCCTCTTCCTCATAGACATCCAACCCTACTCCGGCGAAGGTCCCCTGGATCAACCCTTCGATCAGGCAGGGCGTATCGATCAGGCCTCCGCGGGAGGTATTGATCAGATAGATATCTTTTTTCATCAAACGGATACTCTCATCATTGATCAGATGCTGCGTCTCTTCTGTAAGAGGACAGTGCAGGCTGATCACATCAGAATCTTTGAACAATTCTTCTTTTGAGACATATTTTACAGACAGGCCTTCATTCGGATAGGGATCATAGGCGATCACATCCATAGAAAACCCTTTGCAGATATGGATCATGGCCTGCCCGATCTTACCCGTCCCCACGATACCTGCTGTCTTTCGGAAGAGGTCGCGCCCCATCAGGCCATTGATATTCATATTAAATTCTCTTGTCCTGGTGTATGCTTTATGGGTGAAACGATCCACTGTCAGGAGCATGGCCATCGCATACTCGGCGACTGCCTCCGGCGAATAGCTGGGCACACGCAGGACCTCGATCTTACCCCTGGCCGCCTCCAGATCCACATGGTTGTATCCGGTGCTGCGCAGTAAGATCGCTCTCACACCCATCCGGTGCAGCTCCTCCACCATCGGCGCTGTCACGTGGTCATTGACAAATATACAGATAGCGTCATAACCTTTCGCCAGCGAGATGCTGGCCTCTTTACAGGGGCTTTCCAAAAAATCAATGGTAAATCCGTATTTTTCCCGGTTCAGCGGCTCAAACCAGAGTTTATCATAAGGTTTCGTACTATAAAAAGCGATCTTCATAAAAAACTCCTTTTTCTTTTTATGTTTCCCGCCGCCTTTGAAAATATACGGATCACCTATATCCTAGTACTCTATCCAGTCAAACTATGATCTCTGACCGGATGGAGTACTAGATCGCGTCTTAAAACAACGCCACTATAAAATTTTCAAACTTCTCCCACAAACGGTCTAAAAAACCTTTGGCCTGTTCTTTTTCCACGCTGAGCCCTACGTCCTGCAGTCTGCTGTACACAGCAGTGACTTGCTGTTTAAGATCGTCTATATCAAGATCCAGATCCTGCACTTCATCCATCAGATCCAGTATCTTCTGCTTATCTTCCTGGGTAAGATCCACCTGCATCTCTGAAGCCGTCTGATCGATGATCGCACTCACTTCCCCCTGGGTGTGATCGTTGGTGATCACCTCATTTTTTACCATGCTGATCAGCTGCTCTGCCCGGGCAGGATCATCCAGGACCTGGCCCAATCTGCTGGCCACTGCCAATTCCCGGTTTGCCGCATCGATCTGCCCGCTGTCGATAGTCTCTCCCGTCAAGCCTTCATAAGACTTTATCGCCCCTATCAGTGCTGCTGTGCCAGAGATGCTGAACGGACCGGCTACCACGATATCCACATCCCTGACACCGGCAGTGGATAAGGCGTTCTGATACATGCCTATGGTACAATACGATATATTCTGCGTAGTGACGTGTATCCCATATCCTTCTTCTCTGGACGTGACCATGACACTGGACAATGCCCGGTCCCCGATGATCCCTCTGTCCAGATGGTCATCCAGATACTGATGCTCTTCCTGGTTGGTGACAGAAGTGAGCCTATATGCTCCCAGATCCGCCTCCTCCAACCCAAAGATCCCAAGGACGATACTCTTCTCTGCCTCTGTCAGATCCGCTCCGAGCGAGATATATGAATCTTCTGGATCTACGACTGATGCGTCTGCAGATACGCAGACTGTTTGCATAAAGATCAACAGAAGGACTGACCAGAGGGCAGCCATCCTTTTCCTATCCATAAATGAAATCCCTCCATCCCCCAAAAGACTGAAAACCTTTGTTATATGGACTATCTCATTATAACACAGACTTTTATGTACAACTCTTAATATTTTATAAAAATTGCATGTGATGGTCCCCCGGTCCCCATCCGCCAGATCTGGTTCACAAAACATTTGATGATCGTTCATGATTTGGTTACAACTTCATCATTGTTTTATCATATTTCATGGATATACTTATCATCATAAAAATAATAACGATACATTATTTTTATTTATTTTTTCAAATTTCTTTTTCATATGCCGAGAAGATTCGGCACTCCTTCCTTTATAAAATAGAACGCTCCGCTATAGCGTTCTATTTTTTTGTGAACATATCTGATAGCTCTGCAAATTGTCCCAAACTCAGATCCTCACCGCGTATATCGGCGGAAAACCCGCATCTATCCAGGGCGTCATGGATCTCATCTTTTTCCAGGGAAAGCCCGGGGGCATTTTTCAGTCCGTTCACCAATGTCTTTCTCCTTTGGTTAAAAGAAGCCCTTATGATCTGGAACATGAGCCTTTCATCTGCGGGTCTCACCGGTAATACATCATATACATCTAACTGTACCACTGTACTCCCTACTTTCGGCCGGGGCAAAAAACAATTGGACGGCACATGGGCGGCTATAGACGGCCTGGCATAATATTGGACCGCCAACGATAACGCCCCATACTCTTTAGACCCAGGCCCTACGCACATCCTTTTTGCCACTTCTTTTTGTACCATCACAGTCAGGGATGTGACCGGGATCCTCTTTTCCAACAGATCCATCAGTATGGGGGTAGTGATATAATAGGGGAGATTCGCCACGACTTTGACCGGCTTCCCCTGGTTCTGCTCCTGTATGAGTGTTTCCAGATCTACTTTCAGTATATCGCTGTGGATGATCTCTGTATTGTCAAAGTCTCCCAGAGTATCCTCCAATATGGGGATCAAAGAACGATCGATCTCCACCGCGATCACCTTTCTCGCTGCACAGGCAAGATGCTGGGTGAGTGTCCCGATCCCCGGCCCGATCTCCAACACAAGATCATCCGGCTGGATATGGGCCGCCCCCATGATCTTATCCAATACATGCGGATCGATCAGAAAATTCTGGCCAAATCTCTTTTGGAATACGAACCCATATTTCTTAAGGATCTCTATGGTCTGCCCGGGACCTCCCTCCTTACTTAAAATCTTTCTCATATAATATGATCTTCCCTTCATCGTCGAAGCGCTTTTTGGAAATAGAACGCTGCAGCTTCCGGTGGCTGCTCTCCGCCCTTGTGATGGCCACATCCATCATGTCCTTCACAGTCCCTATAGTCATGGGTTCATCTTCTTTTTGGTTATCCCCGATCAGGTTGTAGAGGGCAAGGACTCCCATGGTATCCATGACATATCCCATCTCATCCGCATATATCTTTGCAAAATGGACCAATTCATCGTTGGTAAATACAGGGATATTGATGGTGGATGTGAATTTCTTTGCAAATTTCTGGTACTTCGCGATAAACTTGCGCATACCGATCTTCTCATCCTCCAGGATGACTGTCAGACCGTCCGTCCTAAATTCCAGAGCCTGGTTCAGCTGGAAGACACTGTCAGCTTCCAGCTGGCTGGTCTTTTTTATGACCAGGAATCCTCCTGACAATTTACTGACGATCTTCGGCATATCTTTGCCGTTCAGCTGCACAGCCTCCACCACTGCGATCCGCGCGGCCGGCATATGGAGTTCCCGGCAGACAGCTTTGATCAGCCCCTCGATGAGCCTTGACTTTCCAGTCCGCTGGTTCCCCATCACGATGATATTCCCGGACCTGGACGTCTTGTCTGCGGCAGCCGACTGGGCATCGGCCAGGGCTTCCACCAATTGATCCTGCATACCTGGTATGGCAGAAAAATAGCTGAATATCTTTATCTCCGTATCATCCAGGACTTTACTCCGGGGAACGATCATCCCATTCTCTGTGATCTCTTGTTCTTCTTTTGCCTCTATGAACTGGAGCAGGCTCTCCTCTTCACTGAGGATCTCTTCCTGGGGGCGTAACTCACCCTCAGGCTGGACTTTATCGATCACCGGCGGTGCCTCTGGCTCCTCTGGAACAGGCTCTCCCGTTCCTTCCGCATCTTCTGATCCTTCCAGCATCCCTTCTGGATCTTCTTCTATGGACTCCTCTGCAGGTTCTTCTATTTCTACAGGCGCCGCTTTTATCACTTCTCCATCCGGCACTCCGATCCCCTGTTTTTCAGCTGCTGAGAGGATCACCGTCTCCAGATTGAACTCCGGCAGTTCCAATCTGGGGAGCTTGCTGGTGTCAAATCCAACCTTTTCCCCGTCCTGCACGCCTTCAGCATCCGCTCCTGTCTCCGGGAGATCATCCTGCTCTTCCTCTTCATCTGATCCCCTCTCGACCGGATCTCGCCCTCCGCTCGTCTCCGGTCCTATATACAGAAGATCTTGCTCTTCTTTTCCATCCGGCTCTATCTCGGCAAGATCCTGCTCTCCTCCTGCCTCCAGCTCTATCTCCGGAAGATCCTGCTCTTCTTTTCCATCCGGCTCTATCTCGACAAGATCCTGTTCCCCTTTTACCTCCGGCTCGGCCTCTGCTGCTGCCTGTTCCGCTGCGATCTCTTCTTTTTCCCGGATGCTCTCCTCGATCTTCTGGGAAGGGATGACATCCGCGATGTTTATCTTAGGCGTACCGGTATAATCTTCAAGGAAGTCGTCTTCTCCTTCCCAGTCTTTCACGATCCCGGCAAATATATCTTTGATCCCCTTGCTGATCTTCTCCTGGAGAGAATCATTATCCTCTATGATGGGCATCTGATCGTCCACGGACTCTCCATCCAGTACATCGCTGGTGGTGTCCTCTGCTTCCAGATACTGGGGTCCTTCCGCCTGCGCATATGGCTCTTCTGCGCTCTCTTTCGGGACCGGATCTGGTTTTTCCAGTCCTTCGGGCCTTATCATCGTCTCATAGATATCCCGCTGCCTTGGAGTCAGGTTCGTCAAGCGCTGTTTCAGTTCCAGCGCTTTTTTCACATATCCGCCTTCACTGAACCACAGGACGATATCATCACAAGTCTCTATACACTTCCTCCCATCCCCTGCTTTATAGTATAATCTAGCCAGTTCATAGGACCATCTCTCTGTATAATCCCTTTCCTTGTATTCTTCAAGGATCTGGATCTGCTCTTCCAGAGGCGCATCCTGCGCGCTGTATATCTTATACTTTAATACATAATGTATGTCATCATTGGGAGATGCTTCCAAAAACCGCCGATAATATTCCCATGCATCTTCCAGTTCCCCCGTTTTTATAGATACCTCGACCAGACGATACAAGATATTTTTTCTCACAGGTAACCGGTGATAGGCCATAAGAAAAATTTCTTTGCTCTCCTGGTATCGTTTATTTGATGCATAGACTTCACCTGCCGTATAAAGGGCATGTGCATCTTTTACCTTTTTCCAATCAATGGAGTCCACAAGTTCTAATGCTCTTTTATGATCTTTTTTATACACCAACTGATCGATCATCTCTATTTTTGCATGAAATCCTTCTCTGTCCAATCTTCCCACCAACTTTCAAGGTATACTATCTTTTTCAGTGTAGCATAGGGGATCAGCGTTGTCAAAGCTTTATATCCCCCTCTGTTACATGGAAGATCTTATCTATGGGAAATCTTTTATTGACAAGATCCTCCAGCCCTGTGCATGTGATGAATGTCTGTGTCTGCTGTATATTGTCCAGAAGATGTTCCTGGCGGTCCCCGTCCAATTCCGACAAGACATCATCCAGAAGGAGTATGGGCGTATCATGTATCATCCTTTTTACTAAGTCGATCTCAGACAATTTTAAAGACAGGGCGGCTGTCCGCTGCTGGCCCTGTGAACCAAACTTCCGTATATCAAATCCATCCACTTTTACACAGAGATCGTCCCTGTGCGGGCCTGTCCCCGTGGTGCGCAGCTTCAGATCCTTCTCCCTGTTGGCACGCAAGACTGCCCTGTACGCCTCCTCCTGGACATTCGCCTCATAAGACAGGGCCAAGCTCTCTTTCCCGCCTGTAAGATCCGCATGGATCTCTCTGATCAGTCCATCCAGCTGTGAGATGAACCCTCTCCTCTTTGCTATGATCCGCGTCCCATACTGCAGGAGCTGTTCATCCCATACATCTATGGTCTCCATCAATCCCGGCCGGGATACAATGTCCTTTAAAAGTTTATTCCTGTGGTTTAAGATCTTATTATAATTCACGATATCAGACAGATATATCTTATCCAGCTGGCACAGTTCCAGATCCAGGAATCTTCTCCTCCCACTGGGACCCTCCTTGATGAGGTTCAGATCCTCCGGTGAGAAGAATACCAGATTGGCCACGCCAAATAACTCCCCCGCCTTATGGATCGGGATGCCGTTTATGGCGACTCCTTTAGACTTATTTTTCTTCAGGTGCATATCCAACTTATAAGGGACCCCGTTTTTCATGATCCTCATGCATATGTGGGCTTCTTCTTCCTGGAACCGTATGACCTCTTTGTCTTTGCTCCCTCTGTGGGATTTTGTGGTCCCGCACAGGTAGATGGATTCCAGGATATTTGTCTTGCCCTGGGCATTATCTCCGTACAAGATATTAGTCCCTTGATCAAATTGGATGTCAAGGGACTGATAATTTCTAAAATTCTTTAATTGCAAGGATTCAATATACATCGCTCACCCTATGATATGGATCTCTTTTCCCTCATGACTGACTGTATCCCCGGCGTAAAGCTTGCGCCCCCGCCTGGTATCTACTTCTCCATTCACCTGCACGGATCCATCTTGTATCATATATTTAGCATCCACGCCGTCTTCTGCTATGTTGACAGCTTTTAAGACCTGGCCTAATGTGATATAGTCTCCCTTTAACTCAAATCTTATCGTCTCGCTCATATCCTTCTCCCTATCATCCGATCTGATTAAAATTCACTGGTAAGATCAAATACGTGTAAAGTCTCTCTTCATCCCTGATAAAACAGGGCGCCTTGGGGTTCACCAGATAGATATGGATGATCTCATCCTCGATCACTTTCAGAGCATCCATCAAAAATTTGGGGTTAAAGCCGATCAGTATATCTTTTCCCTCTTTCTCTATATCGATCTGTTCATCCATAGAACCCATGGAAGAGTTTATCTTGAGTTCCATCAAGCCGTCAGTGATCTGTATGATGATCGGGCGCTTGTCATTTTCCCTTATGAACAGAGCGGCCCGGTCTATACAATCCAGAAACTCTTTTCTGTTGATAGATATCATCGTCTCATGATCGCTGGAGAGCATCTGATCGATCTTAAAGTATTCTCCCTCGATGATCCTGGAGACCACCAGGGTCTGATCAAATTCAAATAATATATGGTTCTGTCCGAAGAATATGCTCACCTGACTCTCCATCTCTCCGGAGAGGATCTTACTGATCTCGCTGAGAGTCTTTCCGGGGACGATGACTTTTTTATCCTGATATTGCTTTTTCAGCTGAACGTTGCGGATCGAGATCCTGTGGCCGTCCAGAGATACGATCTTTAAGATCCCGTTCTTGATCTCGAACAGTTCTCCTGTCATCATCTTATTGTTTTCATTTACCGCGATCGAAAAGATCGTCTGCCGGATCATCTCCTTTAAAGTAAATTGAGAGATCGTCAAAGATCCATCTTTTTCAATGACTGGAAGGTAGGTAAAATCTTCTCCCGGCTTTCCAGGGATGTTGAATTTTGATTTTTCACAGGTTATGGTCACGTGCAGGGAATCGTCTGATGTTATGGTCACCTGGCTGTCTGGGAGTTTCCGGATGATCTCTGAGAATATCTTCGCGTCCAGCGCGATGATCCCTCTCTCAACGATCTCTCCTTCAACGATCGTCTCAATGCCCAGTTCCATGTCATTAGAGATAAATTTGATCTGGTTGGCAGAAGCATCGATCAGGATACATTCAAGGATCGGCATGGTGGTCTTGTTGGGTACTGCTCTGAGTGATATGTTGATACTCTTGGATAGATCATTTTTTGAACAGATAATCTTCATGGTTGTGTACAACTTCCTTTCTAAGGTCCGGGGATCCTTCTATATCAATATATATAAAAGGATTTAGGAGTAATCTCCGTAGGGCGTGTGTATATGTGGATAAGCCTTAAAATGCCTGTATCTATAGGGGTCTCTGAAAAGGATAACCAGGTTTAAAGTCGTTTGTCTCTCTGTGCAGGGATGTGCATAGATGGACAGGGGTATAGGTTGTCCATGAGAGGTCATGAGGATCATACACTGCAATCCACAGGGTTTGGACAGGCTATCCACGATCTTGGTGTGGATGGCTCTATCATTTTTTAGGGTTGATCTTTTTCTTTAAGATATCGATGGTGTTCTGGGTGGTGGGAGACTTCGCCATCTCTTTTTCGATCTTCTCGATCCCGTGTTTTACGGTAGTATGGTCCCTGTTCCCTATATATTGGCCAATAGTCTTTAAAGCGTTGTCTGTCAGATCCCTGCACAGGAACATAGCGATCTGACGGGGAAAGACGATACGGGAACTCCTCTTGTTGCTCTTGATATCTTCAACGGATATGTCAAAATGTTCAGAGACTACATTGATGATGTAGTCTGGAGTGATGACTTTCTTCTGGTCAGGGGATATGATGTCTTTCAATACTTGTTCTGCCAGTTCTATAGTTGCTTCCCTCTGTTCCAGATTTGCGAATGCTATGATCTTATTCAGAGCGCCTTCCAGTTCCCGGATATTGGATTTTACATTGGTGGCTATGTATTTGATCACTTCTTCGTCCAGGTCATAGCCGTCCATCTCTTCTTTTTTGCGCAGGATCGCCATGCGGGTCTCGTAATCCGGAGTGGAGATGTCTGCGATCAATCCCCATTCGAATCGGGAACGGATGCGGTCTTCCAAGATCTCCATATCTTTCGGGGGTTTGTCCGAAGATATGACGATCTGTTTCTTGGCACTGTGTAAAGCGTTGAAAGTGTGGAAAAACTCTTCCTGTGTGGATTCTTTTCCTATGATAAACTGTACGTCGTCAATGAGGAGTACATCATTGTTCCTGTATTTGTCACGGAATTTTGGCATGGACATATTGTTGCTGTTACGGATCGATTCGATCAGTTCATTGGTGAAGACTTCGCTGGTCACGTACAGGACACGGCTCTGCGGCGATGCATCGATCACGAAATGGGCGATGGAATGCATTAAGTGGGTCTTTCCAAGCCCTACTCCTCCATAGATGAAGAGAGGGTTATAGATCTCGCCAGGGGATTCGGCGGCCGCGAGAGAGGCAGCGTGGGCGAATTTGTTATTTCCTCCTACGACAAATGTGTCAAATGTATATTTTGGATTGAGCCCGGCTTCTTCTAAACGGGTGGCGTTTGTATCCTGGCCAGGGAGGTTTTTCTGTATAGTGACGTCTTTTTCCAGGACAAATTCTACTTTCCAGTCGATGATCCCTGTGACCTCCCCGATGGCGACCTGAAGGGGAAGGGTATATTTTTTGCTGATATAATCAAGGCCTACCTGCTTGGAGGGGACGATGATCGTCACGATGTTCTTGTCTGTATCCACATCATGGATCTTCAGAGGTACCAGCCATGTGTTGAAAGATACGTCCGATAATTCGTGTTCTGTCTTTACGATATTGAGTATCTCGTCCCATTTTTCCTGTATCACGTTCATAACCAACTCTCCCATTCTTTTATTCATCTTCCATATTATAATAAATAACGGGTTTTCGCAACGATCAAATATTTGGGAGGTTACCATAATGTTACTAATATGTTAAAGATGTGTATAAATCCATTGAATGTAGAAATGGCGTATTTACGGGGTTTTCTTGGGGAAATGTGCAAGAAAAAGTGGTTTTTACACGGAAAAAAGGATAGTTATCCACATCTTATCCACAAAGTGTGGATAATGTTACGTCAACTAGTGAGTTATCCACATTTTGGAAGTGGAAAGAGGATATGTGGGGGATCTTTTGGACAGGGAGGCGCCTTTAAATTGTAATATTTTGTAATATTTTTTAGGAGGGAAGATGTGGGCGGCACAGAATATTTTTTTGGTTTTTTGCTTGACGTATGGCATATTTATGAATATAATTGAAAATGATGTTCTTATAAGTATGTGAGTAAGGAGGTGCCAGATCATGAAAATGACGTTTCAACCAAAAAAGAGACACAGAGCTAAAGTACATGGCTTTCGGGCGAGGATGAGTACGAAAGGCGGACGTAAAGTTTTGGCTGCAAGAAGATTAAAAGGGAGAAAGAAATTATCCGCATAAGACCGCATAACATGTGGTCTTTTCTTCTATTGTGAGATTTGTTTTGGAGCAAGATCCATACAGGAGTTTTGTTATGGTCTATTCGGGATCATTGAGAAAGAACAGAGATTTCCAGAAGGTCTATGGGCAGGGGGTATCCTATGCGGACCGTTTGTTGGTCATGTATATCTGTGAGAATGGTACGGACAGGAACCGTCTGGGTATCTCTGTGAGTAAGAAAGTTGGGAATAGTGTAGTCCGTCATAGGGTGACCAGGTTGATCAGGGAAAGTTATCGGTTGAATGAGGAGTTATTTCAAAGAGGATTGGATATCGTAGTGGTCGCCAGGGTCAAGGCAAAGGATAAGAGATATCAGGATGTGGAGAGCGCATTGATGCATTTGGGAAATATGCATCACATTATAATAGGAAGAAAATGATGAAAAGTTCATTGATCAGATCGATCCAGTGGTATCAGAGATATATATCGCCTATGAAGGTCAGTAAATGTCCATATTTTCCAAGCTGCTCCAACTATGGGATAGAGGCTATAGAGAGACACGGGGCATTTAAAGGGCTTTTGCTGACGGTGTGGAGGATCTTGCGGTGTAATCCTTTTTCAAAAGGTGGGTATGACCCAGTGCCTTGATGTGTGTTTGAGAAAGACCAGGAGGAGATCGTTTTGTATATTTTAGCTACAAAGACCAGCATACCTATATTAGGGCAGGTGGCTTATATATTGGGGCTGCTGATGGATGCCATATTCAAAGTCTTGGATGATTTTTTCGGCGTTGAGAATATTGGCTTATGTATCATCATCTTTACGTTGATCGTGTATCTGTTGATGACGCCCCTTCAGATCAAACAGCAGAAGTTTTCCAAGATGTCTGCCGTGATGAATCCGGAACTCCAGGCGATACAAAAAAAATATAAAGATAAAAGGGATCAGGTCTCTATCCAGAAGATGCAGGAAGAGACGTCGATGGTCTATCAGAAATACGGAGTCTCGCCCACGGGCAGCTGCTTGCAGCTCTTGATCCAGATGCCGATCCTGCTGTCTCTGTATCAGGTGATCTACCGGATACCCGCCTATGTGGGGAGTGCTAGGGATGTATTTACAGATATTGTTGATAAGATCATAAATATAAAGGGATATACGGATATCATACAGGGATTCCTGGATGAGCAGAAGATCAATCAGGTCAGTCTGATCTTGGAAAATGATGTGGCGACGAAAGAGTCGGTCATTGATGTGTTGTACAAGCTCTCTCCGTCCCAGTGGCAGGAGTTTGCAGATATAGATAAGTTTTCATCCTTTTCCGGTACGATCGACGCCACTGCTGCGAGATTATCTGATATGCAGTATTTTTTAGGACTGAATATCGCGGATACCCCGTGGGATATCATAAAGAGCGCGCTGTCGGCAGGGAGCATCTTATTGGTGGTGGGAGCGGTCCTGATCCCATTTTTAGCCTGGTTCACCCAGTGGCTGAATTATCGTCTGATGCCCCAGGCGTCTACGGGTGATATGGATAATAACGCAGCAAATACGTTGAAGACGATGAACACATTCATGCCGATCTTCTCAGCGGTCATGTGCTTTAGTTTTCAAGTCGGTATCGGTATCTATTGGATCGCAGGCGCTGTGCTGCGGAGTCTGCAGATGCTCTTGATCAACCGCTATATGAAGAAGATCGATATAGATGACCTGATCAAGAGAAATATGGAAAAGGCAGCAAAGAAAAGAGAAAAGGCAGGACTCCCGCCTCAGAAGATCACAGACCAGGCGCATCGGAATGTGCGCAGCATAGATAATAATAAAGAAACTCTGGCAGATAGACAAGTCGATCTTTCAAAAAATACCCATCCGAGACCAGGAAGTATCGCGGCAAGGGCAAACATGGTCAAGGAATTTGAAGAGAGAAATAAAAAGAAAAAATAGTCATAGAGGTAAAGTGGGAGGATGAAGGATGGATCATATCGAGGTATCTGGAAGGACAAGGGAAGAAGCTATCATGAAGGCTTCTGTAAAACTGGAGACTCCCAGTGATGGACTGGATATAGAAGTTGTGAGTGAGGGAAGTAAAGGATTCCTGGGGTTCGGGAGCAAACCTTATATCATCCGGGCGAGCAAGAGGGAAGAGGCCGTCGTTGAAGAGCCGCAGAGGCCAGAACAGCCGGAAGAGATCCAGGAACATGAAGATAAAGAGCCAGATAAGGAGGCTCCTGTAAAAAAGAAAACGAAAGAGGATAAACAGAAAAAAGAAGGACGTCCGATCGAAGTGCTGACGGATGATCAGAAGATAGAAGAGATCAAGGAGAGGGCGGAAGGTTTTCTCTCCAGTGTCTTTGAGGCTATGCCGGTAGAAGTACAGATGGAATCTGTTTACGATAAGACGGACGGAAGTCTGACCATCGACCTTTCCGGAGAGAATATGGGGATATTGATCGGAAAGAGAGGGCAGACTTTAGATTCTCTCCAGTATCTGACAGGCCTTGTCCTGAATAAAGGTAAGAGTGTCTATGTGAAAGTAAAGCTGGATACAGAGAATTATCGGGCAAGGAGAAAAGAGACCTTGGAGAATCTGGCCAGGGGGATCGCCTTTAAAGTGAGGAAGACGAGAAAGCAGGTCGTACTCGAGCCGATGAACCCTTATGAGAGGAGGATCATCCACGCTACCCTGCAGGGGAATCGTAACGTGGAGACTTTTAGTGAGGGAGAAGAACCTTACCGTCATGTTGTCATAAAGCCTAAAAATAGATAGATAGCGAAAATATGTTTTGATAAAGAAAAGTGTAAAGCCTTTGGTGATTTGATGGGCATTGCACTTTTTTCTGTATGGACATATAAGCTTTAATGTGGTAATGTTTATCCTAGAGCGTGTTTGAAAACCTCAAATATCCTTAAATTACAGAAAATTTACAGATAATAGATGAGTACATTCCAAAAACAGCGTTTTAAGGGGTCCGGGTGAGATCCGTGATCCCCCGGCGCTTTTGGTACTTTTCTCGTAGAAAAGTATACAGAAAAGATCTGAGCAGTCGCGGATCGTCTAAATATTTTTGAAATTTAAGATATTTACAGAATATTTTTTGGCTTTAAACATGTTTTAGTTCCCCATCTAGTACTCCATCCAGTCAGAAATTGTAGTTTGACTTTGCCTGGTCTGCGCCAGTGCTAGGCAAAATTTTGACGGCGATGCGGTGGCATCGGTTAGAAATTTTAACAACGCAATGGTGCGGAGCAGACGGAATCAAACTATGATCTCTGGCCGGATGGAGTGGAGTATTAGAAGGGCAGCCATTTGATGATCCGTCAGTTTTTGTATGTGTTTTAGATAGGAGAATATATGTTTGATGATACGATCGCTGCGATCTCCACAGCGGTCAGCGCATCTGGGATCGGGATCATCCGGATGAGTGGTGTGCGGGCGTTGGAGATCGCGGATCAGGTATACAGGAGTAAGAAAAAAGGGAAGAGGTTGGTGGATGTACCTACTCATACCATACATTATGGGCATATCTATGACAGGGATGGGATCGTGGATGAGGTCTTAGTGATGGTCATGCGCGGACCACGGACTTTTACAGGAGAGGACACGGTAGAGATCGATTGCCACGGCGGCATCTATGCCATGAAAAAAGTGCTGGATGCTGTGTTGGGACATGGGGCCAGGATCGCAGAGCCGGGTGAATTTACAAAAAGGGCTTTTTTTAACGGGAGATTGGATCTTTCCCAGGCTGAGGCTGTCATGGATGTCATCCAGTCAAAGGATCGGTACGCTCTGAAGAATTCGATCCAACAGTTAAGAGGGTCTGTGAAGGACAGGATCATCCAGATCCGTAAAGTCATACTGAGAGAGATCGCCAGGATCGAGTGCGCATTGGACGATCCAGAGCATATGAGCCTGGATGGATATGGAGAGCAGCTCAGAGAGATCGTAAATGTCCAGCGGCAAGAGATCGACAGACTGTTATCCACAGTGGAGAGTGGTAAGATCATCCGGGAAGGTGTAAAAACTGTCATTTTAGGCAAACCCAATGCGGGAAAGTCTTCTCTATTAAATGTACTGGTAGGGGAGGACAAAGCCATCGTTACCTCGATCCCCGGCACGACCCGGGATGTCCTGGAAGAGTATATCCATTTTGGCGGGATCACTTTGCATGTAGTGGATACGGCGGGTATCCGGGAGACTGCTGATATCGTGGAGAACATCGGTGTGGAGAAAGCTTTGGATCAGGCGGGACAGGCGGATCTTCTCTTATATGTGGCAGATGCCTCTGTGCCTTTAGATGAGAATGATCTTCGGATCATCGAGATGATCCGGGATAAACAGGCGGTGGTCCTGGTCAATAAATCAGATCTTCCTGCAGTGGTGGGGGTCGACACATTGGAAGCCCTGACAGGAAAGACGGTGATCTCTGTGTCAGCAAAAGAAGGATCAGGTCTTGAGAGGTTACGGTCTTGCGTGGAGTCTATGTTTTTCCAGGGGAGTCTGGACCTGCCGGAAGATGTCTATATCACCAGTCTCCGGCATAAAAATGCATTGGAAGAGGCCAGGGAGAGCCTGGATCAGGTGAGTGAGAGTCTGGATGCAGGCATGCCAGAGGATTTTTATTCGATCGATCTGATGCATGCGTATGAGACTTTGGGATATATCCTGGGTGAATCTGTGGATGAAGATGTGATCAATGAGATCTTTGAGAGTTTTTGTGTTGGAAAATAGATCATATAGAAGGAGGAAGGATGAGCCAGTTGGTAAGGGAATATCAGGTGGTCGTGGTGGGCGCAGGCCATGCGGGATGTGAAGCAGGTCTGGCCTGCGCCAGGCTGGGCCTGGAAACGATCATATTTACTGTCAGTGTGGACAGCATCGCGTTGATGCCTTGCAACCCTAATATCGGGGGGAGTTCGAAAGGGCATCTGGTCAGGGATCTGGATGCCCTTGGCGGGGAGATGGGCAAGAATATCGACGCCACATTTATCCAGTCGAAGATGCTGAATAAGTCTAAAGGGCCTGCGGTACATTCTCTGCGGGCGCAGGCAGATAAACAGGCCTATACAAACCGTATGCGCAAGACCCTGGAAGTGACGCAGCATTTGACAGTCAAGCAGGGAGAAGTGGCCCGGATCATAGTGGAAGATGGGAAAGTCAAAGGTGTGGAGACGTATTCAAAGGCAGTCTATCACTGTCAGGCTGTGATCTTATGCACAGGGACTTATCTGAGAGCGAGATGCATCTATGGAGATGTGAGCATGCACACAGGTCCCAATGGGCTCCAGTCAGCAGACTACCTGACGGATTCTTTAAAAGAACTGGGGTTGGACATGCTCCGTTTCAAGACAGGGACGCCGGCCAGGATCGATGGAAATACCATTGACTATGAAAAAATGGAGAGACAATCGGGGGATGATGTGGTACGTCCTTTCTCTTTTTCAACACAAGCGGAGGAGATACAGAAAGAACAGGTCCCCTGTTGGCTGACCTATACAAATGAGAAGACACATGAGATCATCCGGCGGAATCTGGACAGATCGCCTTTATATGCAGGTGTGATCGAGGGGACGGGTCCCAGATATTGTCCTTCGATCGAAGATAAGGTTGTAAGGTTCTCAGATAAAGACAGGCACCAGGTATTTATCGAACCGGAAGGTTTGTATACATCGGAGATGTATGTAGGAGGGATGTCCAGTTCCCTGCCGGAAGATGTGCAGTATGAGATGTATCGCACAGTCCCGGGGCTTGAACACGCGGAAATCGTCCGGAGTGCCTATGCGATTGAATATGATTGTATAGATCCGCGGCAGCTGGATCCTACTTTGGAGATCAGGTCCATACATGGACTTTTCAGTGCAGGGCAGTTTAACGGGAGTTCAGGATACGAAGAGGCGGCTGCACAGGGTTTGATCGCCGGGATCAATGCTGCGATGGAGATATTGGGGAGAGAGATGCTCACACTGGATCGGAGTCAGTCTTATATCGGTGTACTGATAGACGATCTTGTCACGAAAGAGAATAAGGAGCCTTACCGTATGATGACAAGCCGGGCGGAGTACAGGCTTTTATTGAGACAAGATAATGCTGATCTGAGACTGCGGGAGATCGGATATCAGATCGGACTGGTCAGTGAAGAGGAGTATAGACATGTCTTATGGAAAAAAGAGAAGATCCAGGAAGAGATTAAGAGGACCCAGAAGACGTATATCGGGGGCGGAGAGGATGTCCAGAGATTTCTAAGAGAACATAAGAGTGCCGCGTTAAAGTCAGGCGCCACCTTGGCGGATCTTATCCGCAGACCGGAATTGGATTATGAGATGCTGCGTGGATTGGATGAGGGTCGTCCCGATCTTCCATTGGATGTGCGTGAGCAAGTGAATATCCATATCAAATATGAGGGATATATCCAGCGTCAGAAAAAACAGGTGCAGCAATTTGAAAAATTGGAGAAAAAAAGATTGCCAGAAGATATTGATTATGAGAAGATACCGAATCTCCGGAATGAGGCCAGGCAGAAACTCTCTTTATACAGACCTGTGTCATTGGGCCAGGCATCCAGGATATCGGGAGTCTCACCCTCAGATATATCTGTATTGATGGTTTACCTGATGGCGCAATGATAGGATATGAAGGATCATAAAAAGATGGAGATATTGATTGAAGGATGTAAGAGATTAGACATTGATCTTACGGAAAGACAAGTACAGCAATTTGAAGATTATCACCACTTATTGTTGGAATGGAATAGTCGGATGAATCTGACAAGCATTACAGAATATGAGGACGTGATCAGAAAACATTTTCTGGACAGTCTGTGTATCGTGCAGTTATCTCATATGGATCTGGGGCAGATCGAGAAGGTGATCGACGTGGGAACGGGAGCGGGATTCCCTGGGATACCGCTGAAGATTGTTTTCCCCCATATACAATTAGTCCTTTTGGATTCTCTTAATAAGAGGATACGTTTTTTGGATGCTCTGGTCGATGCATTGGAGTTAAGATCTGTAACGACAGTACATGGGAGGGCAGAGGAATATGGAAGGGATAAAATGTATCGGGAGAGATTTGATCTGTGCGTTTCACGGGCTGTTGCAAATATGTCAGTCCTTTCTGAGTATTGCCTTCCGCTGGTCAGTCTGAAAAAACATTTTGTGGCGTATAAATCCAGTAAGATCCAAGAGGAATTAGAACAGGCTCAAAAGGCCGTCAGATCACTGGGGGGAAAGATCATAGAGAAAAAAGATCTTGTGATCCCGGGATCGGATATGGACAGATCATTGATCCATATCCAAAAGGAAAAAAGGACGCCAGGAAAATATCCGAGAAAAAATGGTGTTCCTGGGAAAATGCCTTTGTAGTGGCAAAAAGATCACCATCCGCGTTTTGAATGTGGATGGTGATCTTTTTTTAAAGAATACTTTGATCAAGAAAGATATCAGTCTGCTTTATGAAATCCTCTGGATTTTCGATGTGGGGAAAATGTTTTGCATGTTGGATGGAAAAAGTCTCGATGGATGGATTGTGGCCAGTGTAGGCTTGCAAAATGTTTTCTCCATCTTTTTCGTAATCTCCCTCTATGATATAGATACTGCGGTCTGTCTCACGGATACAATTGATGATATTTATGTTTGTGTATTTTCCTACCCGGCTGGCATACAGATATTTACTGCCGCAATTGTCGGCGTGGGCGTTTTCATAATAGAGATCCACAAAATCAGGATCCAAACGAAATGGATTGAAAAATAAGTTTTCCACAAATACATGATCGATATTTTGACGGCACATAAGTATGTTGTAGATCATAGTACCGATGATCGGCATTTCTAATATAAATTTCTGCATCTGAGAATTTTTTGTTGGTATCTCATTTAATTCTTTAAAAGAGGGTGGATTTACAAGGATGATCTTATTGAAGATATCCTCATCGTTTCGACAGGCCATCAGGCTGAATGAGCCGGAGTATCCACTGGCGATCACATCTGTTTTTTTGCCGATCACGTTTTTCGTAAAGTCGCACAAAAGCTGCACATAGAGATAGTTTGTGTAGGTTATCTTAGGTTTATCAGATCCTCCACATCCCAGAAGATCAAGGGCGTATACTTCATATTTTTTGGATAGGGCTGTCTGTATCTTTTTCCACTCGCAGCTGGAAGATCCAGGCTGCAGGTTGTGGACCAATAGAAGAGGTCTGCCGGAGCCTTTTTTTGTGTAAAAGATCTTACCGAATTTCCATTGGTAAAGATCATGTTCATCTGGAAGAGATTTTTTCAAGGATGATGAGGCGATGATGATCTTATTCGCAACGTGGATACAACCCAGGGCTATGGTGAATAGGATACTGAAAATGGAAAATCTATGTCTGTGTTTATTCATGTGGAACCTCCTTATGATCATATACTAATCATTATACGTGAAAATTTGAAGAGATACAAGAGAAAAATGTTTCACGTGAAACATAATATAAAAAGATCCAAAACTGTTGCATGTTTCACGTGAAACATTTCTTTTTATATAGATATTCAAATAGAAAAGTGTTATAATATCTTAGATGTAAAAACGGAGGAGGAATCATAATTTGGGAAGAGTTATAGCGATCGCTAATCAAAAGGGTGGGGTTGGAAAATCTACGACTACGATAAATCTGGGATCTTGTCTTGCTGAAATGGGTAAACGAGTTTTAGTCATAGACATTGATCCACAGGGCAACACGACAAGTGGACTTGGGATTGATAAGAATGGTTCGGAGAATACACTTTATGAATTGTTATTGGGGGAAGCAGATATAAGGGAATGTATCCTGCCTGAGATCCAGCAGTCTTTGTCTTTGATCCCGTCAAATATGGAATTGGCTGGGGCGGAGATCGAGTTGATAGGCATTGAGAACAAGGAATATATATTGAGGGAGGCAGTGAAAGAGATCCACGATGATTTTGATTTTATGATCATGGATTGTCCGCCATCACTGAGTATGTTGACGATCAATGCCATGACTGCCGCTGATTCTATCATCGTGCCTATACAATGTGAATATTATGCCTTGGAGGGTCTATCCCAATTGGTCCATACGATCCAGTTGGTCCAAGATCGATTGAATCCTCGTCTTGAGATCGAGGGTGTGGTGTTCACTATGTATGATGCCAGGACGAATCTATCGCTGGAAGTCGTTGAGAATGTGAAAGATAATCTGAAACAAAACATCTATAAAACGATCATACCGAGAAATGTACGTTTAGCAGAGGCTCCCAGCCATGGAATGCCCATTAATATATATGATGCAAGATCAGCCGGAGCAGAGAGTTATCGTCTTTTGGCTGAGGAAGTGATCAATAAGGGAGGAAATGGAGGAAAAGATGGCTGTTAGAAAACCTGGTTTGGGAAAGGGACTTGACTCATTGATCCCTGACCACCATTCAGATAGGCCAAGTACAAATAATGAGACTGGGCAGACTGAGAACAAGGATGGGGTTGTTCTTGTGAGATTATCAAAAGTCGAGCCAAATAGAGAACAGCCCCGAAAACAATTTGATGAGGATTCTTTACTGGAACTGGCGGAATCCATTAAGCAATACGGTGTATTACAGCCTCTGCTGGTCCTTGATAAAAAGGAATACTATGAGATCATTGCAGGCGAACGGAGATGGCGGGCGGCTAAGATCGCGGGGATCAAGGAGATACCAGTCATCATAAGGGAATATTCAGAACAGGAGATCGTGGAGATCTCCTTGATAGAAAATATCCAGAGAGAGGATCTGAATCCGATCGAAGAAGCGATGGCTTTTAAAAGGCTGCTGGAAGAATTTCAGTTAAAGCAGGATGAAGTTGCAGAGCGGGTCTCAAAGAGCAGGACCGCTGTGACGAATTCTCTGCGCCTGTTAAAATTAGATGAGAAAGTCCAGGAAATGTTGGTCGCAGAGATGCTCACGACGGGACATGCCAGGGCTTTACTGGCGATCACGGATCCGACAGAACAGGTTGAACTGGCGACCCGTATCTTTGACGAAAAGCTGAGTGTGCGGGAGACTGAGAAGCTGATCAAGAATATACTGGATCCTGTAAAGAAAAGTGAGATCATAGAAGATCCTGCAGAGAACGCGATCTATGAAAGACTGGAAGATAAGATGAAGGGTATCGTAGGGACGAAGGTGACGATCAATAGAAAGAAAAATAATAAGGGGAAGATAGAGATCGAATATTATTCACAGGATGAATTGGAAAGGATCATTGAGATATTTGAATCCATTGGGTAGGGGAGAGAATACATATGAATGATTTTTTTACAAGTGTTGGGATGGATCCGGCTATCGTGATCTTGATATTAGCTGTATTTATTGTGATACTTTTTTTAGTCGTGTTTCGTATGGGTGCACGGATCCGGAGACTAGAAAAAAAATATAGGGGGTTTATGAAAGGAAAAGATGGGCAATCTCTAGAAAAGGTCTTTGTCCACCACTTTCGCGATCTGGAAAGACTGGTACAGGCAAATGAACAGCATGAACAGAGGATAGAGGTATTAAGAAAAAATTATGGACGGTTGTTTAGCAAATATGGCGTGGAGAAATATGATGCGTTTGACGATGTAGGTGGGAAGATGAGTTTCGTCTTGGCATTATTGGATAAAAATAATACAGGCGTGATCTTAAACGCGATACATAGCAGGGATAACTGTTTTTTATATCTGAAGGAGATTGTAAAAGGTGAATCTTATGTTATGTTGAGCCAGGAAGAAGTGGAGGCTCTGCGAAAAGCTGTGAATTTCGGATTGGCTGAGAGTGTGGAAAACGGAGCAGATCAATAATGATAGAAAGGAAAAATGATCATGATCGATATAAAATTTTTAAGAGAAGATCCAGATGCAGTGAAGGAGAATATACGAAAAAAATTCCAGGATGAAAAAATAGCATCTGTAGATGAAGTTTTGGCATTGGATCAGGAAAACAGGCAGATCAAGCAGGAAGTAGAGGCCCTGCGGGCGAACCGCAATAAAGTATCCAAACAGATCGGGGCTTTGATGGGACAAGGCAAGAAAGAGGAGGCAGAGAAGGTCAAACAGGAAGTTGCTGCCAGCGGCAAGAGGATAGAAGAGCTGTCTGTAAGGGAAAAAGAAGTAGAAGGAAAGATCAAAGAAATCATGATGATCATACCGAACATCATCGATCCGTCTGTCCCTATCGGCAAAGATGACAGCGAAAATGTGGAAGTACAGAAATACGGCGATCCTGTAGTCCCAGACTATGAGATCCCTTATCATGCACAGATCATGGAGAGTTTCCAAGGGTTGGATCTGGACAGCGCCCGTAAAGTCGCTGGTAATGGGTTTTATTACCTGATGGGTGATATCGCTAGGCTCCACTCCGCTGTGATCAGTTACGCGAGAGACTTTATGATCGACAGAGGTTTTACTTATTGTGTGCCTCCCTTTATGATCCGCAGCGATGTGGTCACAGGAGTCATGAGCTTTGCGGAAATGGAAGCGATGATGTATAAAATCGAAGGGGAAGATCTGTATCTGATCGGGACGAGTGAACATTCTATGATCGGAAAATTTATCGATACCATCATACCGGAGGATCAGCTCCCTCTCACACTGACCAGCTATTCTCCCTGTTTCAGAAAAGAAAAAGGTGCCCATGGCCTGGAAGAGAGAGGTGTATACCGCATCCATCAATTCGAGAAGCAGGAGATGGTGGTGATCTGCAGCCCAGAAGAGAGCAAGATGTGGTTTGATAAGTTATGGCAGAATACAGTGGATCTGTTCAGATCTTTGGATATCCCAGTGCGCACTCTGGAGTGCTGTTCCGGCGATCTGGCAGATCTGAAAGTGAAGTCTATAGACGTGGAGGCCTGGTCCCCAAGGCAGAAAAAATATTTTGAAGTGGGGAGCTGTTCGAATCTGGGAGATGCACAGGCTCGCCGGCTGAAGATCAGGGTCAATGGTAAGGAGAAAAAATATCTGGCGCATACATTAAATAATACAGTAGCAGCTCCGCCAAGAATGTTGATCGCTTTTTTGGAAAATAATCTGGATAGAGACGGTAATGTAAATATCCCGGAAGTGCTGCGTCCTTATATGGGAGGAAAAGATAGATTAATAAAAAGTTCTTGATCAAAACAGGGAGGGGAAGTATGCATAAATTTCTACGATCCATAGGATTTTCAAATTTAAGAAAGATAAATGATCTGGAAAAGATCTTGGAAGAGGTGGTCGATTCTTATGACGAGAAGATAGTCGCAGAGTCCCATCCGGATTGTCTTTTTGCAGAATTTTCAAAAAATTATGGATGCGACTGCGGTATCACAGTATGTGGTGAATATGATGAGGAAGATCGATTCCACATGGATTATTACTTTCCCTTTTTCAGGGGTACAGGGGTCACGACACAGGAACAGCTGGCGATCGAACAACATGCCAGCAAGAAGTCTTATGCGGGTATCTGCGATGATATCCGCATAGGGGTGAGTCTGATCTTTTATATACAGAATGCAGGGGAATATGTGAGTAATCTGAACAAGAAAGATCTTTTCCTGGATCATATCCCTGTCACATTGTCTGCATTGGCATGCGAAGGGAAGATACTCCTTCCTGTACAGAAGGACAAAGAGCAAGTCCGCATTGAACAGGAGATCACCCAGAATAGGAACCAGTTGATCGCGGAAGCGCGCAAGGGTGATGAGGAGGCCATGGAAAATCTGACCATCGATGATATCGACACATATTCCATGATATCAAAAAGGGTGGAGACAGAGGATGTCTTTACGATCGTTGATTCGTATTTTATGCCTTACGGGATCGAGTGTGACCAGTATAATGTGATGGGCGAGATCATGGAATGTGTAGATTTCCAGAATACGATGACAAATGAAAAGATATATCAGATGACGATCGAATGTCATGATATCCAGTTCGATGTCTGTATCAATGAAAAAGATCTGTTGGGTGAGCCGGAAAAAGGAAGGAGATTTAAAGGTATCGTCTGGCTCCAGGGTGAGATATATTTTTAAGAAGACAAGATAAAAAGGGGCGATCGCCCCTTTTTATCTTATCCTATCAAAGGATACTTCTCTGTCAATCCTCTGACGATCTCTCTGGCCTGCGGTCTGTTTTCCGGGCTTTCGATCATCAATGCGATCGCCTGTGCAATCTTATCCATATCTTCAGTCACCATCCCTCGGGCTGTCACGGCGGCTGTCCCTAAGCGGATACCGCTGGTGACAAGGAGCGACCGAGGGTCGTTGGGGATGGCATTTTTATTGCAGGTGATATTTGCGCTGTCCAGGAGAGCTTCCATCTCTTTTCCGCTTATGTCTTTTTCGGCCAGGTCTACCAGCATCAGATGGTTTTCCGTCTTGCCGGATACGATCTTGATGCCGCGTTTTTTGAGGCTTTCACACAGTGCGGAAGCATTTTCCACGATATTTTTTGCATATTCTTTATACGCAGGCTGGAGGGCTTCCTGGAAACATACGGCTTTTGCCGCGATCACATGCATCAGGGGTCCGCCCTGGATGCCCGGGAATACGGCTTTGTTCAGATCATGTTCTTTTGCAAACTCCTCGCTGCTCAAGATCAGTCCGCCCCTGGGTCCCCGCAGAGTCTTGTGTGTCGTGCTAGTGGTCACATGGGCGTACGGGATCGGACTGGGGTGCAGTCCGGCTACGATCAGTCCGGCGATATGGGCGATATCTGCCATCAGATATGCTCCCACTTTATCCGCGATCTCCCGGAATCTCTTGAAATCAATGATGCGTCCGTACGCACTGGCACCGGCTACGATCAATCGGGGTCTATATTTGAGGGCGAGCTGTTCTACCTGTTCATAATCTATGACACCATTGTCATCTGTCCCATAAGAATATACTTTGTAATATGAGCCGGACATGTTCGCCGGGCTCCCATGGGTCAAATGTCCGCCGTGGGCCAGATCCATCCCCAGTATGGGATCTCCGGGCCGGAGCAGGGCAAAAAAGACAGCCATATTCGCCTGGGAACCGGAATGGGGCTGTACATTGGCATAGGTGCATTGGAATAATGTCTTTGCACGTTCGATCGCCAGTCTCTCCACGCCATCTACACAGTCACAGCCACCGTAGAAGCGTTTGCCCGGATATCCTTCTGCATATTTATTAGTTAAGACGCTGCCCATGGCAGACATGACAGACTTACTCGCCCAGTTTTCTGAGGCGATCAATTCGATGTGGGAATCCTGCCTGGCGATCTCGTCCTGTATCAGCTTTGCGATCTTTGGATCCACACTCTCAATATCTTGCATGGAATACATAAATCTCTCCTCCATAATCTATCAGTGTATTCTTGTTCTAAATCTACCTTCATAAAAATATCCTATGTCGACTTATCTATTATATCCATAACTCCCCTTCGCGTCAACCATATAAAGACAAATATCCGCGCAGCAAAAACAAGTGCAGTTGGAAATTGAAAGGATCGACAGAATGTGATAAGATATTTTTTATAAGGAGGAGATCGATAAAGATGAGAAATTTTGGATTTTATGCACCCACGCGGGTAGTCTTTGGCAAAGATACACATCTGCAGGTGGGAGAGTTGATAAAAGAATGTGGTGGAAAGAGAGTATTGGTCCATTATGGGGGAAAGAGTGCAGAAGATTCAGGTCTCCTTGACCAGGTATTTTCTTCTCTGAGAGAGGCGGGTATCGCCTATGTGACTCTGGGCGGGGTACGGCCAAATCCCCGGCTCTCGAAAGTATATGAAGGGATCGCGCTCTGCAGAAAAGAAGGCGTGGACTTTATCTTAGCTGTGGGCGGGGGCAGCGTGATCGATTCCAGCAAGGCGATCGGCTATGGTGCAGCTGACCCTGCGGGCGACGTATGGGATTTTTATACACGTGCGCGGAAAGCGGGAGATTGCCTGCCCATTGGAGCCATCGTGACGATCGCCGCCGCCGGGAGTGAGATGAGTGATTCTTCAGTGATCACCAATGAAGATGGGTGGCTGAAACGCAGCTGTCACAGTGATGCGGGACGGTGCCGGTTCGCTGTCTTAAATCCACGGCTCACCTATACGCTGCCCCAATACCAGACGGAGAGCGGCTGCGTGGATATATTGATGCATACGATGGAGCGCTATTTTGTGAACATCGAGACGATGGAGATCGTAGATGGCATGAGCGAGGCCCTCATGCAGACGGTCATCTATAATGCACGCATCCTGATGACGGAGCCTGGCAATTATAATGCGCGGGCGGAGATCATGTGGGCCGGCAGCCTGTCCCACAATGGTCTGATGGGCTGCGGTACAGGCGGGGGTGACTGGGCCTGCCACCAGCTGGCCCATGAGCTGGGAGGTATGTTCGATGTGACCCATGGGGCGGCTCTGGCTGCCATATGGGGGAGCTGGGCCAGATATGTCTATGAGGTGAACCCAGAGCGTTTTGCACAGTTTGCCACGAATGTATTCGGCATCTCCTGTGACGGGATGGATTTTGAAAAGACAGCTCTGTCAGGGATCGAGGCATTGGAGGATTTCTTCCGTTCCATTAAGATGCCCACGGATCTGGGAGGACTGGGACTCCATCTGGATGATGGGCAGATCCAGGAGCTGGCTTTCAAATGCAGTTATGAAGATACCCGGACGATCGGGATGTTCAGACAGCTGAACAGGAAAGATATGGAGAAAATCTATCACATAGCCAATGGGGACAGCAGCCTGCGCAGCTGATCCATATCTTTTGTCTGTCCCAATGCCCACATCAATCGGACAGCCAGCATCTCTGTGGACAGTCCATGTCCGCAGACTGCGCCGGCCATAGCTGCCCGCACACCTACTTCGTAGATACTTAAGTCAGCCGGGCCCTGGAGACATTGTGTGGTGATCACCACCGGGATGCCCTGGGTAGTACAGCGTCTGATCCCGTCCAGGAAACTGTCGTCCAGACAGGGGATACCTCCGGCTCCGAAGGCTTCGATCAAGATCCCCGCGTAACCTTGTCTGCGCAGCAGATCCAAGATCCGGCCGTCCATGCCGGGGAGCAGTTTGAGCAGAAAGATATTAGGATCTATGGCATCTTTTAACTGGGGTCCATCTCCAGAGATGGTCAAAAGTGTTCGATAGTCTTTATTTTTATGGATGATCCCATCTTTGATCGTGCCTATAGGAGGAGAGTTGATACTTGAAAAACCGTGGAAGTATACAGTATGCACTTTGCTGGCACAGGAGCCGGAGATGATCTCTCCATCGAACACGATGGATACACCAGGGAACATGCCGCTCGCGCATACCTGGAAGGCATCTTCCAGATTTCCTGCGGCGTCGGTGTGCGCATCTTCCAGCGGGAGCTGGGAGCCGGTAAGGATCACGGGTCTGTCCAGATCAGGGAGCATGGAAAAAAGGGCGGCGGCAGTATACGCCATAGTGTCTGTACCATGGCAGAGGACGAAGCCGTCCATGCGGGGGAGGTCCTGGTATATACGCCGGGCCATCTGCTGCCAGTGGAAAGGCTGGATGTTGGAACTGTCCAGACAGGTCAGCTGTTCTGTTTCTACCGAACAGATGTCCCTGATCCTCGGTATCCGTTCCAGAAGATCTTGGGGATCGAGACGGGGCGCCAGGCCGCTGGCAGTGGGTTTGGAGGCGATGGTGCCCCCTGTGGTCAGAAATAAGATTTTTTTCATTTTTTTCACCTTTTAGCAGGGATGGTCAACTCCCATAAGTGTAAAACTATCCCAGTTGCTGTTGATTTCGATCTACAGTCATGTTATACTGAATCTGTGTCGGCAGCTTTGATCATTTGTTTGCTGGCACTTTTGTTCTTTTATCATCATTTAACATAGAGCTTCACAAAGAAAGGAGAGGAGTATGAAGCGGATGATCTCATGTTTGCTTGCTGTTATCCTTGCTCTTGCCCCTTGTCTGCAGGTAAATGCTCTGGGGATGGATGGGGTGGATATCCAAGTATCCCAGAATACCTGGGAGGGCGATGAGACAGATCGAGCAGAAATCCTATCTGCAACAGTCAGCGGGACGGAAGTCCCTGTGCAGGAAGAGGAAGAGGGGGATGAGAGCGTGTCAAATGGCTCGGCAGATGTCTCGGCCAATGGAGCAGAAGACCCCGAACAGCAAGAGAAAATGGTATCAGAAAATGAAACAGATGCCATTGGAGTGACCACAACTGAAAGTGAGGAGCAGGCGACAGTAGTTGAGAAAAAAGATCTTGGCAAGATCGATGTGGTCGTCGTGGCAGCTCTGGCATTGAAAAAGCCTGTGGAGTTCACAGCATCGGCGACAGGTATTGATGGGACAACGCAGGAAAAGAAATTTACTTTAAAAGAGTCTGTTGTGGAAAAAGACGGCCAGGAAGAGGTCAGCGTTGTACAGGGGAATACCGTTTTGGATGGACTTTTACCCCAGGAGTATACATTGACAGTGAGAGCGCCTGGGTTTGCAGCCTATACACAGTCCATCATAGTAAAAGATTCCCTTGCATATAGAGTACAGCTTATGACGGGGGATGTCAAGGGTTTTGACTTTGAGAACGGCCCCCATCCGGGGATCCTCCTCATTGGCGATGTGGACGGCGATGGGACGATCACAGAACAGGATAGAGAAAAGCTGATCAAAGCCATCGAAAGTGGGATCGTTGAGGAGGGTACAGACTTAAACGGCGACGGCAAGATGAATCTGGCAGATCTGGAGTATTTTACGAAAGGCTACAGATCCGGGTTGGATATAAAGTCCACGGAAGAGAGATATGTCCCCCATGATGCGGTGACGGTGGGCCACAATAACGCGGTCCTGCAGAGGGGCAGCATAGAGGATCTGCTCAAAAGCGAGGGGAGCCTGGTAGGACTGTCGCCTTCGGACGGCAAAGATATCTCCAGCGACAATGCGGTGGAAGTGGAGTTCCAGCTGGATGGAACGAAAAATCTCCCCGTAGGCGGCATCGTGATCGGGACAGAGCAGGCAAATCCGATCACAGGGGCAGGATTCACCATCACGTATGAAGATGCTGATGGAAAGGAACAAAAGATCGAGGTGCCTTATGCCGATCAGAGAGAAGAAAATGCCAACGGTATAGAATATATGTTGAGGAGCAGAGCCGCCGAGGGTCTCAGTGAGACTGTGAAAGTGACAAAAGATCCGGTGAGCGGCGCGATCCAGTTGGATCTTGGTTCTCAGGTCCCGATCAAGAAAGTGACATTCAGGATCACTGGAGTGAAGAAGAACAATGATCTGGCAGAGATCTCCAAGGTGGAATTTATCAGCGATATGGCCAGCCGCATCCCGGAACCCCAGCTGGATATCCCGGAAAATGTCAATGGCACGTCCGAGAGCCAGGCATTTACAGTGACCTGGGACCCCCGCACAAATGTCACCGGTTATGAAGTCATGGTCACGGAACAGACCGAGGAAGGCGCGTCTGGAGATACGGCCGCCCAGTCTTGTGTGAAACAGGTGACAGGGCCTACGATCAAAGTGTCTTCGATCGGTGAAGGGAAGAGCGGAAAGATCGTAAATGGAAAGAAATACATAGTAAAGGTGCGTTCCGCCAACGGTACATGGCGCAGCCCCTACAGTAAAGAATGGATCGCTGAGCCAAGATCAGAAAAAGTACCGGATGCCCCCGACAATCTGAAGCTGACCGGGAAATACAGGTCGATCGCCGCGTCATGGAAGGATATGGATGATACGGTAAGTTATAATCTATATTATAAGAAAGCAGACGATGCAGCAGACTACCAGGTCATAAAAGACATCAAGACGAACAGCTATACGATCACTGGTCTGGATGAGGAGATCGCAACATATGAAGTCTATGTGACAGGATGTAACGCCAAAGGAGAGGGGAGGCCATCCCTGAAACGCCAGGTGAAGACCACAGATCTGAGCCCCGCGAAGATGCCCAGATATAAAAGGATCAACGAGGCGGTAGAAGGGAAGGTCAGTGGACATGTGATCAGTGCGACTGCAGTGGGAGGCGGAGAGATGAAAGAGAGTCCGCTGGATACAGGCACTGGTACGATCTTAGGGACCATAGACAACGACAACAGATCTTACTATCGTATCGCGTCCTGGGATCTGGGTGGTTTTAATGACAATAACAATGGTCTTGTCTATGAATTTGACCAGCCGTATAAGATCCAGAACATAGCCCTCCAGTCGTCGGAGATGGAATATACAGATTTTAGCTATGCGAGGATACATTATTGGGGTGAGGATGGGACTCGAAAGAGCGTTCCGGCATCTTTCCAGAAGAAACAAGATGAGGACGATAAAGAGTATTATTGGTTCAGATTCTCAGAGCCGGTCACAGCGAAAAAGATCAAGATCGGGCTTGGAAGATACCTGGCCACGTCAGAATATAACCTGATCACAGTATCCGAAGTGAATTTCTATCATTACGATCCTATAGAAGAAGATATCAACAAGCTGTATGAAGACGATCTGCACACAGTCCTGAAAGGGGATGTGACGCAGGCGACGATAGACGGACTGCGCCAGCGGGTCAATACGCCGGATGAGATCACAGGCGAATACCATCCGGAGAAAGTATTGCTGGAAAAGGAATTGAAGACGGCAGAAGATATATTGAATGCCAAGGGACTGAGCAGTCCTGTGCGCATCCACAGAGACATCACGACAAAAGAGCCGGGCCGTGGATTTAGCGGATTGAACGGATGGCAGCCTCTGGGAGTCACCGCTGCAGCCGGAGAGAAGCTGATCGTCTATGTGGGACATAAGAGCATGAGGACTGGGGAAGGCACAGGCTTGAGCCTGGTGGCTACGCAGTATCATGCAGAGTCTGATGGCCTTGTCAATTATACTTCCGGCCAATTGGTGATCGGGAGAAATGAGATCACGATCCCCAGAGTGAAATCGCCCGTCACAGGATGTGAAGCAGGCGGCGCCCTGTATGTACAGTATGGCGGAGCCAGCGCATCGGATGATCTTGCAGTCCGCGTAGACGGCGGTGTGGCGGTACCTGTCTTAGATCTTCATAAAGTGACAGACGCAGCTGAAAGGCAGAAAAGGACAGAAGAGTATGTCACAGCGCTGAGCCAATATATGGCAGGAATGGAACAGACGCATAAAGAGCGCCATGAAGGTTCCGACTATGTGCAGGTAGATTGGAAATATGATGTGAGGAATTGTATCCTGGGCGCTACAGATATCTTACTGGATAAGATGCTGCTGTCGATCCCGGCACAGCAAGTCTTGAATGGGGCTGGCGATGGCGCAGTCGCACAGAAAGCGCAGAAAATCGTGAAGTCCATGGATGCGATGGAAGAGATGATGCATCTGTTCTATCAGCATAAAGGATTGAATGAGAATGCAGCCGATGCCATTGATAAAGTCCCGTCCACACATCTGAATATCCGGTATCAGCGGATGTTCGCGGGAGCATTTATGTATGCGGGCGGCAACCATATCGGTATCGAATATGGTTCCACAGCAGGTATGGTGAGCGGAGTCCCGGTACAGACAGATGAAAATGGGAAATGGATCAGCGGGCAGTATTTTGGCTGGGGGATCGCCCATGAGATCGGGCATGATATCAACCAGGGCGCGTACGCTGTAGCGGAAGTCACCAATAACTATTTCTCTGTACTGGCGCAGGCCAAGGATACAGACGATAGTGTGCGGTTCCAGTATCCCAATGTCTATGATAAAGTCACATCCGGGACAAAAGGCCCTGCGTCGAATGTATTCACGCAGTTAGGTATGTATTGGCAGCTCCATCTGGCCTATGACAACGGATATAACTATAAGACTTACGCAGACCATGCAGAGCAGCTCCAGAATCTCTTCTTTGCCAGGGTAGATACTTATGCAAGGACTCCTGGTAAGGCTCCGAAGCCGGGGAATGTGGCGCTCGTGCTGGATGGAGACAGCGATCAGAAACTGATGCGCCTGGCCTGTGCGGCAGCTGAGAAAAACATCCTGGATTTCTTCGAACGCTGGGGAAAGACGCCGGATGAAGGTACGATCGCTTATGCAGGACAATTTGAGAAAGAAACGAGAGCGATCTACTATGGCAGTGATGAAGCACGTGTATACAGGTTAGAAGGCAAAGGGAGTGCCTTGAGTCCCGACGGCACCACCGAGGCAGTAGGGAACGGCACGACAGCTAAAGTGAACAGTACAGTCAAGAACCAGGTAGATCTTACCTTCGATCAGACAGCGATCCCCGAAAGTGACCTTCTCGGTTATGAGGTCGTGCGCTGTACCACCTCAAACGGAGATGTGGAAGAGCAGGCAGTAGGATTTGCCAATAAGTATAACGATTTTACCTTCAGCGATCATGTGACGACTGTGAATAACCGTGTAGTCACATATAAAGTGACAGTGATCGATAAATATCTGAACCGTTCCGCGTCAAAGACACTTGAACCGCTGAAGATCGAACATAAAGGGAATATCGATAAGACAAACTGGACAGTGAGCTACAACAATATCACATCGGTAGATCCGAAAGAAGTCATAGATGCCAGTGAAGATATCCCCTGCGCGCCGGAAGAGATAGATCCGATCCAGAAGATCATCGATGATGATGCCGCTACGACTTATGTGGGCAAGCTTGGCGCCAATGGGGAAGTGATCCTGGAGTTCAACCGGGTACACACAGTCACAGCCCTCCAGTACAGAGTGGGATCAGGTACACAGATCAAAGACTACAGTATCTGTATCTGGGATCAGGAGGCAAAAGATTGGAAAGAGGTGGCAGCCGGGACTTTCGACCAGGCAGGAGACCAGACCGTATACTTTAAGAACGCCAATGGGATCGCGGGCAACATAGGAGCTTATCGGACAGATAAGGTGAAACTGGTGATCAAAGACGCAGCAGGGACGGATGTCTCCATATCTGAATTGGATGTACTCGGACCTGCAGGAGACAACGTAGATCTCCGCAGTGACAGTTCAGGGCAGCCGGCGATCGGGAAACTGGCAGCCGCTTACAAATATGAAGGCGGAGAGATCCCCGCCGGTTCGATCGTATTTACAGGATCTTATAGAGGGAATTCCGCATACAATGTGGTGATCATTTACGACCAGAACGGGAACATCGTGGGCGGTACGAAGAAAGACGAGAATGGAGGAGAAGGCCTGGATGCGCATCAACTGGTATTTTCCACTGTTCCGGAGGAAGGTGAGATCCAGGATGTCTATGACGGTACATGGGTCTACTGGATCCAGCCAGATGAGACGATAGACTTGTCATCTCTCAAACAGGTCCGGGCAGAGCTGTACCGTGTGGATAATGCCCTGACAAATGAAGGGCAGAGGCTGGTCAGCGATTCTCTGTTCAAGACGATGCCGAGTACACTGCCGGATATCACGATCAGTGGCGCCCAGTGACAGAAGCGATAAAAGGAGTAGGACATGAAGAAATATATGATAGGGATGCTTATGGCAGTGTTCGTATTTATCGCAGTGCTGCCACAGCAGGCATTTGCCGCAGATGAAAAAGAATCCATCCTGTTAGAAAAACTCGATGATAAGTCGGCCTCTGTAAAACTCAGGCTACCCAATGCGGCGGGCGAACAGATCGTATCGATCCAACTCAGTCTGGTCATGAGTGGGGGGACAGGAGTATCGCCTGAGTTTGAGTTTGATGCTACGGTCAAAGAGAGGGCGACAGTATATGAAAGCCCTTATGATAAAACAAAGAAGACCATGAACATCTATATCTCAGGATCAGAGCCTCTGTACAGAGAAAATGAGGTGACCCTGACATTGGGAAGGCTATCCGTAGCGAAAGACCTCGTAACGGTGCGGGCGCAGGATGTGCGGATCGTACGGGGGATGGATGTGGAGAAACTGGATATACCATCGGAAGATATAGAACTGAGGGCACCCTCTTCGGATAAAAATGATAACAACAATAATGGCAATAGCGGTATCCTTACAGGAAGTGTAAAAAAACCTGAGATACAGAAAGCAGTAAATGTAGCAGGTGGTATCACGATAAAATGGAAAAAAGTCAAAAATGCCACCGGATACTATGTATACAGAAAGACCGGGGCAGGCAAAAGATACAGCAAGATCGCCACGGTGAAGACATTGAGATATACAGATACATCCGTAAGATCTAAGAATGGTATAAAGTATCGTTATACTGTCCAGGCGTATAACAGCGCTAAAAAGAGTAAGAATGCCAACAGCATACAGATCGTACGCTTGACCACGCCCAAACTCTATAGACCAAGAGCCAAAGGTTCCGGGAAGATGCTGGTGAGATGGAAACAGGACAAAAAAGCCACCGGCTACCAGATCCAATATTCCAGATCCAAGAAGTTCGATAAGCGTTGGATCAAACATACAGTGAGATCCAAGAAGATCACAGCGAGGACCATATCCAGACTGACACAGGATAAGGATTACTATGTAAGGATCAGGATGTATAAGAAAGTCGGTAAGAAAGCATATTTTAGCGCGTGGGGAGACGCAAAAAAAGTAAGGATCAGATAAAGATATCCTTGAGGAGTAGGATATAGCCCTGTCGAGAGATGGGGCTATATTTTTCTCTTGACTTATTTTTTGTAAATATGTTATACTGCAATAGTGACGAGGATAAAGGTCTTTTTTTTATGCTCAATTTTATTGGAAGATGATCGGGCATATAAACGGCACAGACGAGGATGTCTCAGCGGAGACATCCATGAAAACAGTGGAGGTGGAGATTGTGCGTGTAAAAATCACATTGGCATGTACAGAGTGTAAACAACGTAATTACAATACGACAAAAGAAAAGAAAAACCATCCCGAGAGGATGGAGACGAGAAAGTATTGTAAATTCTGCAGGAAGCATACTCTGCACAAGGAAACTAAATGATCAGTGATCAGTGAGGGCAGTGCGATGGCAGAGAAAGAAAAGAAAGGCGGCCAGGCAAAGACATGGTTCGAAGGCTTGAGAACGGAATTTAGGAAGATCATCTGGCCGGATCAGAAAACATTAGTAAAACAGACAGTAGCTGTAGTAGCGATCACCGCAGTCCTGGGAGTGCTCATCGCCGTCTTTGATGCGGCTATCCTGGAAGGGATCAATCTTTTGGTGAAATAAGTTGTGAAAAGGATGAGGATATGTCAGAAAAGGCAAAATGGTATGTGGCACACACCTATTCCGGCTATGAGAATAAAGTAAAAGCGAATATCGAAAAGACGATAGCCAACAGGCATCTGGAAGATCAGATCCTGGAAGTGTGCGTACCGCTGCAGGATGTTGTAGAGATGAAGAACGATATGCAGAAAGTGGTACAGAAGAAGCTGTTTCCCGGTTATGTCCTGTTGTATATGGTCATGAATGACGATACCTGGTATGTGGTGCGCAATACCAGAGGTGTCACAGGGTTTGTGGGTCCGGGTTCCAAGCCGGTCCCTCTGACAGAAGCCGAGATGAGATCCCTTGGCATCCAGATCGAGACACAGACTGTGGAAGTGGATTACGCGGAAGGGGAATGGGTGATGGTGACCGGAGGCCCCTGGAAAGACACCAGCGGCGTTGTCCGCAATGTGAACGTGCCTAAGCAGCTTGTTACTATCGGTGTGGAACTCTTTGGCAGTGAGACGCCGGTAGAGATCAGTTTTTCTGATGTAAGGAAATTGTAAATGTGACAGTGGGAGGGAATGGATGACCCCCGCCAATACCACAAGGAGGTGCCTGTTATGGCAAAGAAAGTAGAAGGATATATCAAATTACAGATCCCAGCTGGCAAGGCAACGCCAGCGCCGCCAGTAGGTCCGGCACTCGGGCAGCATGGCGTTAACATCGTACAGTTTACCAAAGAATTCAATGCAAAGACTGCGGACATGGGGGACGTTCTGATCCCGGTGGTGATCACGGTCTATGCAGACAGGAGTTTCAGCTTCATAACCAAGACTCCGCCGGCTGCCGTTTTATTAAAAAAGGCCTGTAACATAAAATCTGGTTCCGGTACTCCGAACAAGGTGAAAGTGGGGAGCGTGACAAAAGCCCAGATCCAGGAGATTGCCGAGACGAAGATGAAAGATCTGAATGCGGGTTCCCTGGAGGCTGCAATGAGTATGATCATCGGTACAGCAAAAAGTATGGGGATAACAGTGGAGGAGTAAGGATATGAAGAGAGGGAAGAAATATCAAGAGGCTGCAAAAGCCATCGACCGTATGACATTATACGATCCGGAGGAAGCCATCGGATTGGTGAAAAAAACGGCAGTCGCAAAATTTGACGAGACGATCGAAGTCCATATCCGCACTGGATGTGACGGACGCCATGCTGACCAGCAGATCCGTGGCGCTGTAGTCCTGCCCCATGGGACAGGCAAGAAAGTCCGTGTCCTGGTATTTGCTAAGGATGCAAAGTTAGATGAAGCACAGGCAGCGGGAGCTGACTTCGTAGGAGGGGAAGAACTCATCCCCAAGATCCAGAATGACGGCTGGCTAGATTTTGACGTTGTTGTGGCCACACCGGACATGATGGGTGTCGTAGGCCGCTTGGGCCGTGTCCTGGGACCGAAAGGGCTGATGCCCAATCCAAAAGCGGGTACAGTGACCATGGATGTGACGAAAGCCATCCAGGATATCAAAGCTGGTAAGATCGAATACCGTCTGGATAAGACAAATATCGTGCATGTACCCATTGGAAAGGTTTCTTTTAGCGAGGATCAGCTGAAAGAGAATTTCCAGACTCTGATCGAAGCGATCGTTAAAGCAAGACCGAGCGCAGTAAAAGGACAGTATATGAAGACGATCACGCTGGCATCGACTATGGGGCCTGGTGTAAAAGTAAATCCCATGAGATTTTAGATCCGGATCATCTTGACAAGATCATTTGATCATGCTAATGTAGATAAATAGATATGGTACACTGACCAAGGTCAGTATCGCTCCGAAGACAGCGGATGCCGTGAGGCATAAAGGGGATTCCCATCCGCCGAGGGATATCAGCGGTCCTTTCTATCATTCAGAGATAGAAGAGAGTTGCCCTCCTGCGTCTTCGGATGCAGAGGGCTTTTTTTGGTCATGGGTACAGAATAATGAGAAGAAGGAGGTGCATAAGATCATGGCAAAGATTGAACTGAAAAGGTCGATCGTAGAAGAGATAGCCAACAATGTGAAAGATGCCCAATGCGTGGTATTAGTCAATTACAGCGGCCTTACAGTGGAACAGGATACGATACTCCGTAAGGAATTGAGAGAGGCTGGCATCCTGTATAAAGTTTATAAAAACACCATGATGGATTTTGCGTTTAAGGGGACAAGCTGTGAGAGTCTTGCAGAGCATCTGCACGGGACAAACGCTCTGGCCATATCGGCAGATGACGCCACAGCTCCGGCAAGGATCCTCAACAAATTTGCAAAACAGTATCCGGCTTTGGAGATGATCGCAGGCGTAGTCGAGGGAAATTACAATGACCAGGCGGGTATCCAGGCATTGGCAGATATCCCGTCCAGAGAGGGATTGCTGGGAAAATTGCTGGGGAGTATCCAATCTCCGATCACAAACTTCGCCCGTGTGCTCAGCCAGATCGCCGAGGCAGGCGGCGGAGAGGCTGCTATAGCTGCAAAAGGATCTGGGGAAGAAGCAGCAGAATGATCATTTGTATCATGATGATATAGAAATTATTTTAGGAGGAATAAATAAATGGCAAAGTTGACAACAGAAGAATTTATTGCAGCGATCAAAGAATTGACTGTACTGGAATTGAACGATCTTGTAAAAGCTTGTGAAGAAGAATTTGGCGTATCTGCAGCAGCAGGTGTTGTAGTGGCTGCCGCTGGCGGTGCTGCTGACGGCGGACAGGAAGAAGAAAAAGATGAATTTGACGTAGAGCTGGCTGAAGTTGGGCCAAACAAAGTCAAAGTCATCAAAGTTGTCCGTGAAGTGACAGGACTTGGCTTGAAAGAAGCCAAAGAGATGGTAGACGGCGCGCCTAAGGTAGTAAAAGAAGGCGCATCTAAGGCTGAGGCTGAAGATATCAAGGCAAAACTGGAAGGCGAAGGCGCTAAAGTTAACCTGAAATAAATAAAGAATTGTAATACATGGAAAGGCTTGGCATATTTTGTGTCAGGCCTTTCGTTGACAAATTTCCATCACATTTGCTTTGTAGAATCAATAAAGGATATTTAAAGACTATAGAGAAGATGTTTGGAGAAAATACATGCATTACAAGAAGACATTGCTGGTCGTGGAAGATGAAGAAAAACTCCTGCGCACACTCTCAGATTTCCTCATCCTCCAGGGATATGAGATATTGCAGGCTGCAGATGGACAGAGTGCATTGGATACCTTCTATGGCCATATGAACAAGATAGATTTGATCTTATTGGACATCATGCTCCCAGGTATCAGCGGGAATGAGGTCCTCAAAGAGATAAGGAAAAACTCCCAGGTACCGGTGATCATGCTGACAGCCAATTCTTCTGTGGAAGGGCAGTTGGACAGCTTTTCATGGGGAGCTGATGACTATATCGTAAAACCATATACCTTGGCGATCATCAAGGCACATGTGGAAGCAGTGCTGAAACGGGTCGGAAAATATGGCCAGACCCTGGAGGCGGGGGGATTGTGCCTGGATCTTCCGGCTCAGAAAGTCTATAGGAAAGGGGAATATATTGAAACGACCCGCAGGGAATACGCGCTCTTACTCTTTTTTATGGAAAACCAGGGACGGGTACTGAAACGGGAACATATCTTAGACGCTGTGTGGGGATTTGATTATATCGGGGAAACGCGGACAGTAGATACTCTGGTGAAACAATTGAGGAAGAAATTGACACGGGAATGCAATTATATCCGGTCTGTGTATGGAGTGGGTTACATTTTTGAGGCGGATGCAGATGGAAAAAGAGATTAAAAAGAGCCTGTTCATGGCAGAGTTTGCATTTTTAGCGGTCGTGGTGGGTGGGAGTGCATTGATCTATTGGTTATTTTCACCTTCTTATTACAGGCACCAGAAATCAAAACTCATCAAGGCTGCCTACGCTGATCTAAAAGAGATGGATTTTAACACTCTGGATGAGGATGATGGATCTGTGCTGGATCAATATGAAAAAGAAAATCTCTCTTTTATCATTGCTGACGAGGATTTTACCCCTCTTTATGTGAGTTGGTCGGAGTCTCCGGAACGTCAGGTGTATAAGCATGTGGTCCTCTGTAAAGAGAACTTTTCTGAGGAACCGGAAGTGATCAACAGAGAGACTAGGAATCCTATGGCTGTCAAATTACTCGGTCTGGTCAGGCAGGAAGGTAAAGTATATTATGTCAATATCAGGGAGAGGATCGATTCTCTCAACGACCCATTTTCATATGTCGTAAAATTCCTGACTCTCACTCTTTTGATATTTATTGTTATAGGCATCCCCTTATTGTATATGATCTTTGGACGTATCTATGTGAAGATGAGACAGGAGATGATGAGTGGCCGAAAGATAGAGAGAGGATCTGAGTCCTTAAGGAGCATCCAGACGGATGCGGTCCAAACAGGCGCCATCCAGGTGGATGCGGTCCAGATGGATACAGTCCAAATGGATGATCTCCATCTGGGCGATAAAAGTCTGGATGACAGGAGGTTGGATGCCGTCCGCAGGGATGTGGTGGCGGATATCTCCCATGAATTAAAGACCCCTTTGGCTATCATCTCCAGTCAGGTAGAGATGCTGCATTGTATGGGTGATCAGGTGGACAGGAGTATTATTATGATTCCATCGTCGAAGAGATCTCCAGGATGTCCGATATGGTGAATAATCTGATGGACCTGTCTTTGATGGAGCATCAGATACAGAAAATGGAACGGCAGACCATGGATCTGACCGATACGATGGAATACATCCAAGTAAAATACCAGGCGTTGTTCAAACAGAGTCATATTAAGGATCAATTTTCACTGGAGGAGGATTGCAAGATCTGTGGGAATGCTTATTATCTGGAGCAGGCCATTGATAATTATATGATGAATGCGCTTTCCCATACAGTGCAGGGAGGAGTGATCCAGGTCTCTCTGTATCGTGAAGATGGCTGGGTCTGGGTGAGTGTCTATAATCAGGGAGAGAAGATTGAAGATTCTGTTATGGAGAAGATCTGGCAGGGATATGTGATAAAACGGTCAAAAGGAGAAGATCCTCTGGAACAGCGGCATATGGGGATCGGGTTGTATCTTGTCCGGCGTATCATCCGGCTCCACGGAGGAGAGTATGGGGTGGAGAATCAGGAAAAAGGAGTGAGATTCTGGTTTAAGATACCGGAAGCGGATAGATTGCTGTGATCATTTATAGGAGGTGGAGATGGCAGAAAAACCAACATTAGTCATTATGGCGGCAGGTATGGGGAGCCGTTATGGAGGATTGAAACAGATAGACCCTGTGGATGAGGATGGGGATATCATCATGGATTTTTCTATTTATGATGCAAAAGAAGCGGGTTTCGGCCGGGTAGTCTTTGTGATCAAAAGAGAAAATGAAAAGGAATTCAAGGAAGCTATCGGTGACCGTATCAGCCGTCATATAGATGTTTCTTATGTATACCAAGATCTCTCTGCACTGCCGCAAGGCTGGAGACCGCCCCAGGGGAGGGTCAAACCCTTTGGGACAGGGCATGCAGTCCTGTGCTGTAAAGAAGTAGTAGATGGTCCCTTTGCCGTGATCAACGCGGATGATCATTATGGCCGTCATGCATTTGAATGTCTGTATCGGTATCTGACCACACATGTGGACGACGAGAGATATCGTTATTGTATGGTGGGATATATCCTGGGGAACACACTGACAGATAATGGCCATGTAGCCAGAGGTATCTGCAAGACAGACGATCAGGGATACCTGATGGAGATCCAGGAAAAGACCCATATCGAAAAACGCGGATCTGGCGCTGCGTATACGGAAGACGGTGGGGACACATGGGTCGATATCGAGAAAGATAGTATAGTCTCTATGAATATGTGGGGATTTAGCACAAGTATCTTTAAAGAGTTGGAAGAACGTTTTACTGCTTTTTTGGAAAAAGGATTTCGGGAAGATCCTTTAAAATGTGAATATTTTCTGCCTACAGTCGTGGGAGACTTGCTGGCAGAGGAGAAGGCGACTGTGGAGGTACTGAGATCTTCTGATCAATGGTACGGGGTGACTTATAAAGAGGACCGTCAGGCAGTCGTGGGAGCTATCCGGAGGATGAAAGAAGAAGGACAATATCCAGCCCTCCTTTGGGAGGAGAGATGAGCAGGAGGAAAGAATCATGTCTATTTTGGTGACAGGTGGAGCAGGTTATATTGGGAGTCATACATGCGTTGAACTATTGGATGCCGGCTATGAGGTCGTTGTGATGGATAATTTCTATAATTCCAGTCCCAAGGCTCTCAGGGCAGTGGAGGAGATCACGGGTAAGAAAGTAAAGGCCTATGAGACAGATATGCTGGACAAGGAAGGCGTTGAGAAGATCTTTCAAGAGGAGTCCATCGATGCGGTGATCCATTTTGCGGGATTGAAGGCTGTGGGCGAATCTGTGGAGAAACCTCTGGAATATTATCATAATAATCTTACAGGGACTTTGATCCTCTGTGATGTGATGCGCAGATATGGGGTGAAAGATATCGTGTTCAGTTCTTCTGCTACAGTGTATGGGGATCCTGCGTTTGTACCCATCACAGAAGAATGTCCCAAAGGCCAGATCACAAATCCTTATGGGCAGACAAAGGGTATGTTGGAGCAGATACTGACAGATATCCATGTGAGCGATCCACAGTGGAATGTGGTACTCTTGCGGTATTTCAATCCCATCGGCGCGCATTCTTCCGGAAAGATAGGCGAGGATCCTAAAGGCATCCCTAATAATCTGGTCCCCTATATCGCTCAAGTTGCGGTGGGCAGATTAGACAGGCTCGGGGTATTTGGAGATGATTATGACACGCCAGATGGGACAGGCGTGCGGGATTATATCCATGTGGTGGATCTTGCTCTGGGTCATGTAAAAGCCATAGAAAAGCTTAAAGCTAAAGAAGGGGTCTCGATCTACAATCTGGGGACAGGACGGGGATACAGCGTGCTGGAAGTACTCCATGCGTTTGAAAAAGCCTGCAAAAAGACCCTCCCTTATGAGATAAAGCCCAGGAGGGCAGGCGATATAGCCGCCTGTTATGCAGACCCGTCAAAAGCTGAAAGAGAATTGGGGTGGACAGCCACCAGAGGGATTGAGGAGATGTGTGAGGATTCCTGGAGATGGCAGTCTGCACATCCGGAGGGATTCCATTCAATGTTTTTGGATCAGGGTCTTTAATGCATCTACAGATTCTGTGGTCGATCTTTTCGCCGCTTCCTGATTCGCTTCAGCGGCTTCCATCAATTCAGCACGGAGGATCTTAACATCTTTTGGTGCTTCAATAGCTAGTTTGATCCAGTCGCTGCCAATCTCCAGAATGGAGACGGTCACATTACCGTTTATGACCAGCGACTGGTTTTTCTTTCTTTGCAGGACCAACATGTGATCTTTCCTCCTTTTTACATGTTATCGACAGATCCTTGATCTGGTGGCGCAGCTCGTATCCAGGCTGATCTAAGATCAATTGCCGCGCCGAACGGGTCAGGGCATTGACAGCGATCGGACATTTCAGATTGATCCTGCTGTCCTCAAGAGAGTCTTTCATAACGCATATACAATAATAAGATATATCATCGTCTTTCGGATCGCCTAGAGTTTTCCGGTCAGTATCTGAGATCTCAGGATGGTAGGTGTCAGAGAGGATAAAAGGGTTCATCGCGATGAACGCAACGTCCTGATCATCTAAGCTTTGGAAGCAGATGATCGCATCGCTGTCTTCTTCCAGGGGGATAGGCAGATATTCTTTATACTCTTCAAAACCAAACAGGCCGTCCTGGAAATGGACAACTTCTTCTTTTGTATATTCTATCATTCCAAAATGTTTTGTCAATATCTCCATCTTGTCATTCTCCTTTTAGAAAAAAGTAACAGTCCAGCCGTACTCTCTGATCAGCTGGACTGTTATTTATCATGCCATTACGTTGACCCCTTTGCGATCAGGATCAGAACTTGACGGGACATAATTAAAACCACCAATGTATCTAATGCGGACGTCAGGCATCCGTGTGACATCCAAGCTCACATCCCCTGCCCTATATTGAAAATCTCCATCGGAGACCTTAAGATCGAACTTCAATCGATCCATTTTAAACTGAATAGAGATATCAGGCTTGGTCCATTGGATATTCGGTCTTGCTTTGGGAATAAAAGCCATCTCAAATTCGCCTGTCTTTAGATTGTTCATGAAGTCACGTTCGGCGATCTGTCCGGCTACGTCCTCACCCATTTTAGCATTCATCATCAGATGATTGTCAGCGGCCCATCTTGCAGTGGTCTCAGAAGCAGTCTGCTTTCCTTTTTCTGCAGCCTGTTCGATACTGGTCGGTGGAGTAGGGAGCATAGAATTACGGGCTTCAAAAGTATCGATCCTTACTTTAGATGGAGTCGTCTCGATCTGCAGACCGCCCTTTTCACGGGATATCTGCAATTGTGTACTGCCCCGGCGGCGTTCTACCTGGGCTTTCTGGACTTTTATCTCATAATCGACGGGTATGGTTGATATCTGGAGAAGCTGTTTCATGTGCCTTCCTCCTTTCTTGATCTTTGAGCCTTTTTATGATTATGCTGCTATTATCTCTTTATCATCTCATAAAGTCAAGGAAAGATTGAGATAAAAGATTGACACCGATACGCAGCGCAGCATTATAAGCATATTGAGAGTACGAATAATTGGTGATGGCGATAGCCATATCAGGCGTCACGACCCGCTCCAATTGGGTGGCCAGTGATAATTCATTGGACTCCATACGGCTGACAGATTTCTCCAGGAAATCAGATTTAACACCGATACCAGTGAGGGAATTATCTGCTTGCTCGTGGAATCCCTTTAATTTCGTGAGCATGGCATCACAGGATTGATAGTCGAAATCATCATCATTCTGGAGGAGTTCTAATGCTAACTGACTGCAGAGATCCACCAGATTGTTGGCCATATTGTCTTTCCCCTGTCCTATAGCCATAGCTCCACGGTATTGTTGTGCAGCGGCACTGTCGATCGTATTATTGCTGGTTAGGATATTTAGATTTGCGATACCACTCCCCTGACTCTCATCATCCCAGATAGCACTCAGACCAGAAAATGCAATATCAAAGGCTGTGGAAGAAATGATATCTTTACCATTTGCATCAAATTCAAGACCAAGGCCGATATCCATGTATAATGCTTCATCTCTATATTTTGTAAGTGTATTTTTATTGGCCACATCGTCTACTATCAGACCTCTGTAAGTTAATTTTCCAGTCTGATCATCGAGAGCAAAAGGTGCTTCTGTACCGTTTGCGCCGGCCATGACAAATGTGTTACTGTAAGTAGCGTTCAGACTTTGGATGATGGAATCGCGGATAGAGACGATCGTGTTTGCATAAGTCTCCCGTTGTTCAAGGTTGGTCCCGTTGAGGGATTCCTTTCCAATCTTGGCAAAAAGTTCTTCCGCGTATTTTACAACTTGATAGACGCTGTCTTCCTGGGCGTCCAGTTTGGACTGAAGATCTTTGGCCATTTCCATATAATCTTCATTTTTCAGATACTGACGGGTCAGATTGGAGGCCTTTGCCGCCGCAGAAGGATCTTCTTTTACGCTGGTAAAATTCCTTTGGGTCAGGACCTTATTCTGATAGTTCATCTTTGTCTCGGTTGTTTTTGTCAGATTGGTCTGGTAATTCCGTATCATCATGCTTGTGGTGACTCTCATGATATATTGCCTCCTTTCATCATCATCTTAAACCAGTATTGTTGATCAATGTGTTCAATACATCATCCAATGTGGTCATAAGCCTGGCTGCGGCAGTGTAGGACTGCTGATACTGCATCAGGTTGACGCCCTCCTCATCCAAGGATACGCCGGAAACCTGATCTTTGTTCTGGGCGATGGTATTGATCACAGTGATGTGATTCTGTAACTGATTTTCTGTGGACTGCTGGTCGATACCCAGAGTGGATTCTATATTGACATAATAGTTGTAAAAGTTTCCGTTAAATAAGACATCTGTTTTATTTGGGTCTATCTTAAAATCTCTCTTATCATTTAGAGCAGCTATCATTTTATTGATATTGTCATTTTGCGTCGTACCAGAATCGGGGTCTATTTTTGGTTTTAATTTTACGATACCTTTGATCCAATCATCATTGACTTTGATATTTGCCGCTGTAAAAGGCCCGTTGGGATTGTTGGGGTTAGCTGGGTCAGTAGCGACGAAGAGTGGGCCGCCCACTCCTTGATTACCTGTGACTGAACCAGTGCCAGGTTGATTTAGATCATTTAGTGTCTGGGCAAATGTATTGACGAGAAGATCAAAAGAATGTTCGTAATAACCAAATCCTTTTTCTGTCGTCGCATCGCCGTCGAATACCCCAGAGCTGTTCAGCATATTGAGTGTTCCAGTAAAAGTACCGCCGTTGATGTTGAGCTTTCTTATATCAGGATCGCCCGCAGCTGCACCAGGAGTCTTTTCGGTGATATTTATATTTGCATCTTTAGCGGTGTTGTCTGGATCAGAATATTCATATTTTACTTCTGTAAATTCTGTTTCAGCACTATTAGCAGGTTTTGTAGTAGTGGAAGTGAATTTACCATATTTATTGTGATCGACTAATGTGTGTTTTTTTCCATCTGTTGTTAAGAGCTGTATCTCCAGATTTTCTACCGTTTCTGAGGAAGATACTTTTTCATCTGTATAATTTACCTGGATAGGTACATAGCTCGAAAGTTCATCTATAAGATCATTTCTCTGGTCACGCAGTTCCAGCGCAGGATGCCCTAATATATCACAGCTCTTGATGGTCCTGTTCAATTCAGAGATATCCTTCAACAGACTATTGATCTTATCTATGGAATTTTTATTAAAATCATCTGTCACCTGTTCCCGTTTGTTTGCAAGGGAGGCGGCATTGGAATGGAACAAGTTCACCAAAGACTGCATAGAAGCACGTACGATGGAATCGTCCAATTCTGCTCCTGTAGAATTGGCAAGATCCAGTAATTTACTTTCCAGATCTGAAAGAGCATCTTTGAGCGCGCTCTTCATAGTCTCGTCGAATACGCTCTCGATCTCTTCCAATACAGATGCCTTGGCATCGGATGCACCCACATCGGTCATCTTATTTCTGTATTGGATATCCAGATAAGGATCGCGCACCTGGGATACCTTTTTGATCAGTACTCCGTTTCCGATCTGCGTCACATAGTCGGTGGTGGCAAAGTTCCCATATCCCGAGCCAAAACTGGACTGATCCAGTCTCTGGCGGGTATATCCTGGTGTATATACATTTGATATATTCTGACCGGTCACATCCAGAGCCTTCATGCTGGCGTTCATGGCGCCGCGGGCCACGGAGAAACCGGCAAAGGTCGCTCGTAACATATTTATCCCTCCCTGATGCTATACCTTTCGATTGGTAAAATGTTTGCCGGGTCTGTCAGATCTCTTTTCATTTCCCTTGCTGGTATAAGCTTTGCTCTCTTCAACCGCTTTTTTGGCCAGCAATGTATTGATATGATGAAGACTGATCTCCAGAGCTTGCTGCGCACTATCTTTCGTGGCGTTGAACTGCTTGGTACGATCAGTCAATGCGTCAAATAAAGGTTGTAGACTTTTTCTCTCAACGTCATCGACCTGGGATAGGATTTGTTGGAACGACATACCCTCCCACCCCAGGTCTTTTTGTATCGATTCACGTTTTTTATCCAGACCCCGCAGTTTCATGATGGCGGCCTGTTCTTTTTTCATGGTCTCTTCAACAAAGGTGACCCGGTTTTTCTGGACTGCGTCCAGTTTTTCAGCTTCTGTCTGTGTGAATCCTCCCAGAAGTGTGATCAGGTCACCGACAACTGTTTTGAAATCATCAAGATCATGCATGGATGTCATCTCCCCAATGGAATAACATGCGAGATGCGATTTGGTCGAATTGGACACGATACGTCCCATTCGCGATCTGCTCTTTTATGTCCTGGATCTTTTCTTCAGAAGTCTGGGTATTTTGAACTTCACCGGCTACTGCTTGAGCTAAAGAAGAAGAAAAGGTTTTTTCAGCAATCTGCCTGGAGTCAGACTGGATGATGATAGCGTCATAGTTGCTACGACCTGCCTTTTCAGTACTTATGCCTTTTGCATTAGTTTTCGCAACCGGAGGAAGTTCAGTATGGTATGTCGAGATATTATTAAGCGATATTTTCATATTGTTCCATACTCCTTTCGACAATTGCTGTTTTACTTCTCTTATATAAAGTATCGCCATTTTGCGGGAAATATTAAGGGTAAGTTTGTAGAAATCACAATTTATTCAAATGATTCAACAAAACGTTTGCAATATTCGCACAGGAAGCCTGTTGGCATACGGCGCCGATGTTATGCGCCACCATGGGCATACCGTAGACGACACAGGAATCTTTATCCTGACCGATGGTAAAGCAGCCTTTATTGCGCATGGCGAGCAGGCCGTCAGCTCCGTCTTTGCCCATACCTGTCAGGATGATACCGATACCGTTGCGGCCCACGCTGGTGGCCATGGAATGGAAGAGGACATCTACAGAAGGGCGATGGCCGCTGACTTTTTCTCCCGGAGAGCAGCGTACAGTATAGGAGACACCGGTCTTGACCACCTGCATCTGCAGGTTCCCTGGGGCGATGAGTATACGGCCCTGGACGATCTTGTCGCCGTTTTCGGCTTCTTTTGCTTCCATCTTACATATGCGGTTCAGGCGTTCAGCGTACATTTTAGTAAAGCCTTCGGGCATATGCTGGGTGACCACGATCCCTGGTGTGTTGGCGGGGAGATCACGTACCACTTCTAAAGTGGCCTCTGTGCCGCCTGTGGAAGCGCCGATGGCGATCACAGTATTCTTTTGTGCCAGCGCAGACATGGTACACTGGAAGGATTGGTTGTGTTTGGTGGTGGGGAGGGCAGAAGCGGTCCCTGGGACTTTTACCTTTGCTTTGGAGGCGACAGTGATCTTCAGGGCAAGGGCATTGATAAAGGATTTTGTATTATTTGTCTGTGACATATCCGGTTTGCGCACAAAATCCACTGCTCCCGCTTTTAAAGCATCAAAGACACTCAGATTCAGAAAAGAGACCAATATGATCGGGACAGGGTATTTTGGCAGCAATTGTTTTACAAAATCAATGCCGCTCATACGCGGCATCTCAACATCGCAGGTAACCACATCTGGTTTTAGCTGCATGATCTTTTTTTGTGCGTCGAATGCATCTACGGCATAGCCAATGACTTCAATATTAGGGGCTTGGGGCAGGTTGTCGATGAGGAGTTTGCGGAACAGCATAGAATCATCGACGACCAATACCCTTATTTTTTTGTTCTGGATCATGTTCTCACAGCCTTTCTAGAGATATAGAGTACTATTTTTAGGCGCTGCCCTCTGATCTACGATAAGTGGCAGGCATTATATAATCATAACGTGTACGTTCTTTATTCAGACTCTCAGAGTGTCCGATCAATAGATAGGCACCTGGGTTCGAAGCCTGATAAAAGCGGTCTACTAAGGCTTCTTTGGTATCTTGATCAAAATAGATCATAACATTCCTGCAGAATATCACATCGAATTTTAATTTAAAGTGTATGGTGTTCATCAGATTGAAAGTGCGGTATATCACATTGGAATGTAATTCCTTTGACACTTCGTAAGTACCTGGAACTCCTTTTACCGGGGTAAAATATCTGCGCTTCCATTCTGGGGGGAGTTCTCTTAGGGATTCTTCCTCATACAGACCGGCTTTGGCTTTGCCTAGGACATCGTGGGAGATGTCGGTAGCCAGTATCCTGGTATCCCAGGAACTGGCCTGGGAACCCAGAAATTCTTTGATGAGCATGGTGATCGTATAAGGTTCTTCTCCAGAAGAACAACCGGCGCTCCATATACTCATGACCCGGTTGTTCTTTTTTTTCTCCACCACATAGGGGAGTATGGTATCGCGGAAAAAGTCAAAATGATTTTTTTCCCGGTAAAAATATGTGTAATTTGTTGTCAATTTATTCAGCATGATCTCATTGTCTTTGCTGTTCTTTTTGGAGACAATGTGATCCACGTATCCGGTAAAATCCTCATATCCCATTCCTGCGACTGTGGTGGTCAGGCGGCTGGATATGAGCTGACGCTTTTTACTCAGGTCGATGCCGTAGTTGGATTTTACGAAGTCCACCAGGCGCTTAAAATCCCGATCGGAAATATTTAACATGGGTCCCTCCTATCCTGCTATCACATCATCTTTTGTGTATCTACCAACTGCTGGCAGTCCAGGAGGAGGACTACATTGTTCACATCTAAGGAGATCATGCCGTTGACCAGCTCATGCTGGTTGTTCACAGGTACAGGGGAGATCTTGCTCAGTTCGCTGTCTACGACCTGTGAGACTGAGTCCACAAGGATCCCTACGGAAATGGAGTCGATATCCAGGACGATGATACAGGTCGTATCGTTGTTCTCCATATCGATCGGGGGTTTCCCAAGGCGCAGACGGATATCCACGATGGGGATGATCTGTCCTCTCAGATTGATGATCCCTTTGATATATTCTGGTACCATGGGCAATGTGGTGATCGCGTGGTTGGTGATGATCTCGATCACATACTTGGTGTTCGCTGCAAATGTCAGATCGGCGGAATGGAAAGTGAGGAACCGTTCCTTTTCTACCTCCGCCTCTAGTTTCTTTTCTATATCTTCATCCATTATGATCTTCGTATCTTCAGACATTTCAAATCCTCCAATCTCAATATATGTTTAGTATTGGGTCATTTCATACAGGCTTAGGATATCCAGGATGATGCTGATATTCCCATTCCCTAAGATCGTACATCCGCTGATACCAGAATTTTTGATGTTAAAACTATTCAGGTAAGTAGGCAGAGGTTTTACGACTACCTGCTGTTCGCCCAGGAGTTCATCAACAAAGAGACAGTAAGAAGTATCGCTGGCTTCGACCCATATAAGGATACCGTCTTCAATGCTCGTGACATCTGTTTCTACATTATAGAGCTGGTGTACGCGGATGATGGGATAGAATTCATCCATACATTTGACGATCTCATTGCCCTCAGCGTCGTAAACCACGTCTTCATTGGAGACTTTGAAGGATTGACGGATGTTGGCGATAGGTACAGTGAAGATCGATTGTCCGACCGCGATCTCCATACCATCTACGATCGCCATGGTCAGAGGGATCTTCAGAGTCGTGCAGCTTCCCTGGCCCAGTTCACTTGAGATGGAGACAGTGCCGCCTACAGCTTCTACATTCCGTTTTACCACATCCATGCCTACGCCGCGCCCGGAGTATTCGGTCACTTCTTCGTTGGTGGAGAAGCCGGGGAGCAGGAGCAGTCCAAGGATCTCTTTCTTCGTATATTCACTTTCCGGTTTTATCAGCAGTCCGTTGTTGGCCGCTTTGGCAAGGATCTGCTCGGTGTCCATACCGTAACCGTCATCTTCTACTTTGATGATCACTTCACTGCCAGTGTGTGCAGCGGAAAGGATGATCTCTGCCTGGGGATCTTTTCCTGCCGCGATACGTTCTTCAGAAGTATTCTCCACACCATGGTCCATGGAATTGCGGACAATGTGCATGATCGGGTCGCTGATACCGTCCACAATGGATTTGTCAAGCTCTGTGTCCTCACCGATGATGGTCAGGCGCACGTCTTTATTTAATTTCTGTTTCATATCCCGTACGATACGGTTCATCTTCTGGAACACACCTGATACAGGGACCATGCGCAGGGACATGGCGATATCCTGCAGCTCTTTGGTGAGTTTGCCCAGTTGACGGGAGGATTTCATGAAGTTATCCAGTTTCAGACCCTGTATATCCGGGGATGATGTGACCATAGATTCTGTGATCACGATCTCGCCGACGATCGCTACCAGGGCGTCTAATTTAGAGAGATTTACACTGATCAGGCTCTGTTTGACCGGACCTGCGTGCAATCTTGCAGCATTGGCTGCAGGTGCCGCAGTCTGTTTGGCCGGGACTTCGATATTCTTGTTATCGATCGATGCGGCTTTGACAGGGGTATCATCCGTGCTGATCGGCACAGCGGCCTGCGCGGAGATATCTGCCTGTTCATCCGGATCTTTTCCTGATCTCTTTAACCGGGCATTTTCTATCACTTCATAGGAGTGGATATGGCTGGTCCCGGTGATGACATTGACTACTTTTTCGATATTTTCTTCCTTTTCCAGGGTCAGGAAGAATCCGTTATCGATGATAGACTGGGAAGAATCACTGTTGTTCTCCACGTCGTCTGGATAGAAATGGAAATCCAGTGCCAGATCCTGCAAGGCATTTACGAGCATAAATGCCCGCAGGTTCTCCATCCCACATCCTTCTTCAAATAAGACTTTGATAAAGAAAGGCGCGTTATCGTCCGGGCAGTGGGCTAATTCCATATTGAGTTCCTCCACAGATGGGCTGTCCTGTTGTGTATCTGCCGGGCTGTCCGCGGCATCGGACGGGTTACTGATTTTATTCAGAAAACTATTAATTTCCCCAATGATGTTGTCGATATTCTCAGTGAGTGGCTCATTGTTTTCCACTTTTTCGATCTCAGACCGGAGCATGTCTGTGGCCTTGAACATAAGGTTGAACAGAGTTTTCTTCAGCTCTGGGGCAATGGCATCCATGCCGTTCTCACGGATATAGAAGAATAAGTCTTCAATATGATGGGCGATCTGGTTCAGGGAAGTGAATTCCATCATCGCAGACGACCCTTTAATGGTGTGCATGATACGGAAAATCTCATTTACGTCGTCTGTGCTAAATTCTTCGACTTTCTCTGCCTCGATGAGCAGTTCATCAAGCTGCTCCATCAAAGAGTTTGTCTCGAATAGATACATATCAAGCATGCTATCTGTACCGTTATCCATAATTTTCAACACCGCCTTGTATTTTATTAAAATTTTGTATATAGTATGTATATCGACACAATGAATAGAAAAATTAATATCAGTAGGTGGAAAAAATGCCGAATATTTTGAGAGTGACCACGCCTTCTGCGGGGCTGGATAATAATGTGAAAAATAACCCGTTGACGACGGAAGAAAAGCAGATACAGAACCCTGTGGATCCCAGCAAAGTGGTCCGTACGGACGGCCGCAGTGACGCAGGGGATCAGCAGCAGACCAGACTGGGGCTGAACGCCCGGTCGAACTTTGGGAATTTTATACAGCAGATCAACGAAGTCCCCCAGCTGACTGAGATGTTCTCTACACTATTCCTCCAGGGTATGGGGAATATGGTGGAGGCTGGCATTGGCCCGGACCTTGCAGAAGAGATCGCGAGATTCATGGAAATGATGAAAATGACCGATACGCAGCTGCTGGATTTTTTGAAAGACCAGACAGACGGGGCTGTCCGATATACAGGCACATTTTATGATATGTTGCGTGAGGTCATGAATGAGACCCAGTCCGTAGAATTGAAAGCCGGCATCTTAGATCTTCTGAAGCAGGTGAACGATATGTCATCCGGGCCTCATCTACTGGAGAACATACATGCCGGGCTGGAGAATATATCAAAATACATGATGCGCTCTGACAGGGAGGTGATCCAGCAGTTGATGGGACGGCTGGATATGACAGCACAGCCGGGAGATACGGCAAAGAACGCGGCTTTTCTTAAAAACGAGGTGATCCCCTTACTGGGGGAATATGTGTCTAAGACACGGGATTTTGGCGTGGTCCGCGATCTGATCGGCGTACTGACGCTCAATACTGCCAGATATGAGAACGGCAATATGGATAAGCTGATCGATAATTTCGGAAGATTATTGAATTTTCAGGGGTTCCGGGCAAGATTCCATGGTGTCCTGCCGGAAAAGCTCCCCCAGATACTCCAGCATACCAGTTATGCGCGGGCTACGAAGGAAAATAGCTGGACGGAAAAGTTTCTGGATATGGTGGAATACGGTGTCAAAGGAGAAGCCGGCCTGGAGAACAAACAGGTGTTCCAGAACCTGATGAATGCTGTCCTGCTCAATGAGAGTGTGTATATGCCGGTCCTCCATCTGATGCTGCCGATCGAATTAAATGGACAGACGATGTTCTCGGAGATGTGGATCGATCCGGACGACGAGAGTGGTATCTCTGAGGGGGAGGGCAGGAGGACGAAGATCTTATTGAAATTCGATATAAAAGATCTCGGTTTTTTTGATGCGGTCATCCTATATGGGGATGAAAAGATGGATATGTATCTGTCTTATCCGGAGATCCTGGAAGATAAAGAAAAGGAGATACAGAGCGCACTGGGATCCATCATGGCCCAGAATGGGATCACTTTCCGTTCACTCGTACTGGAGAAAGCGGCAGAACCCGTATCGATCTCCCAGGTGTTCCCTAAAATATTTGAAAGGAAAAATTCAGTAAATGTCACGATTTAATGATCTTTTGAATAAAAAGGCTGTGGCCCTGAAGTACGATGAACGTCAGTCGGCGGCTCCAGTGGTGGTGGCATCCGGCATGGGCCACCTGGCTGAAAAGATGGTGGAGATCGCCAATGAGACGGGTGTCCCGGTATATGAGGATAATTCTCTGGCTACAGTCTTATCCCAGTTGAACCTGGGGATGGAGATACCGGAGGAACTGTATAAAGCTGTGGTGGATATCTATGCATATTTTCTCCATTTTGTGCCCGGGAATGAGCCGCCGGGAGAAGAGCAGGGAGAAAAAGAGAGAGTACAGATAAGCCAGCCAGATGAGAGCGCGGATCAGCCAGAGGAGGAAAGCCCATCGGATATGTGAGTATCTACATAAGATGGAGCCTATGGCGGATTTTGGCGGTCAGGGAGCATCTCAGAGATGGGATGCTTTTTTTGTTGGATATTTGTCGATAATGACCGATCTTGGACCTGTATTTTTATGTTAAATATCAGAAACGACAAAAGAGTGTTGACTATACAGAGGATGGATGTTACAATATTACTTAAATAAATACATAATTAAAGTGGAATAAAAAGGGGTAAGATCTTATGAAGAGGGGGGCCAGCAGCATTGAGGTGAAGAAGCTGAACCGCAATAAAGTATTCCGCTATCTGAATAGCAGGGACAGGGTATCTATGCCCGATATCGCGGCGGCTTTGGGGATGAGCAGGCCTACAGTACTCCAGATCGTCAAGGAATTGAAAGGATCCCAGATCGTACAGGAAGTGGGGGAATTTGAATCCACGGGGGGAAGGAAGGCGAAAGCCATCGCCTCTGTACGGGATGCCTGTTATGCGGTGGGGCTGGATATCACCTGTGATCATGTGAGCCTGGTACTGACCGATCTCTCGGAAAAGATATTGAGGCGTGAGCGGGTCAGGGAAGCCTTTGTATATGATGATCCATATTTCCACAAGATCAGCAGATTGCTGGAAAGCTTTTTGTCTGAGAGCCAGGTGCCGAAAGAGAAGGTCGTCGGTGTGGGTCTGTCTGTCCCGGGGATCGTGGACCAGCAGGGCGGTATCGCCTATTCCCATGCGCTGGGCCTGGACCATGTGGACGGCAAAGGGCTCACAAAATATATCTCTTATCCCTGCATCATGATGAATGATGCAAATGCTGCAGCTCTCGCAGAGTGTTCAGGGATGGACCTGTCCAGGAGTGTACTCTATCTTTTGTTGAGCAATAGTGTGGGCGGTGCCATCGTGTTCCACCAGGATATCTTGTCGCAGATGGATTGGAGCATACAGGAAGGAGGTCTCCGTGATATATACATGGGAGACGACCGCAGAGCGGGGGAATTCGGCCATATGGTGATCCATCCGGAAGGCGATACTTGTTATTGTGGAAAAAGAGGGTGCCTGGATGCATATTGTTCAGCGTCTAAACTGGCCGGAATGGCGGATGGCGATCTCTCTGTTTTTTTCCAGGGACTTGCGGAGGGAAATAAAGTATGGAGTGCCGTATGGGAAAGATATCTGGATGATCTGGCTATCGCTGTGGATAACCTTAGGATGTGCTTTGACGGAGATGTGGTATTAGGTGGATATGTGGGGAGCCATATGGGACCTTACATAGAAAAATTTCGTTTAAAATGTGCAGAGAGAAATATTTTTGGCCGGAATGGGGAATATGTAAAAGCATGTAAGTATCGGATAGAGGCGTCGGCTTTAGGCGCGGCGGTCTATCAGATCGAACGATATATCGATCGGGTATAAAATATGCACAAATTTCCAGGGGTACTTTTAGATACAATTACGGGTTGTGCAGACAAAAGATAAAAATTATAATTAAATTTACGAAAATGGTCAAAAAAATCGGTTTGTTATTTAGTGAATTTATATATAGACAATGATCAAGGAGGGAAAAGATTTGGGTATCATCGAAAAAATGAGGCTTGACGGAAGGTCGATCTTTGTGACCGGAGGAGCCAGGGGGATCGGAAAGAGCGTAGCCACAGCTTTTGCGGAGGCTGGAGCGGACCTTGCGATCGTGGATGTGGACATTGAAGAGGCGAAGAAGACTGCCGCTGAGTTAGCGGAGGAGAACAAAGTCAGAGCGATCGCCATCAAGACAGATGTGACAGATCCGGGACAGGTAGACGCCATGGTCAAAGAAGTGGTGGATACTTATGGGAAGCTGGACGCTGCTTTCTGTAATGCGGGTATCTGCATCAACGTGGCTGCGGAAGAGATGTCTTTTGAACAGTGGAAAAAGGTCATCGATATCAATCTGACAGGAGTATTCCTGACCGCACAGGCAGCAGGAAAGCAGATGTTAAAACAGGGGAAAGGGTCTATCATCAATACGGCGTCCATGTCGGGCCATATCGTAAACGTACCGCAGCCCCAATGCGCATACAATGCTTCTAAAGCAGGTGTCATCCAGCTCACAAAGTCCATGGCTGTTGAATGGGCGACAAAAGGCGTCCGTGTAAACTGTATCAGTCCGGGATATATAGGTACAGAATTGATCACAAATGATAAAAACCTTACATCACTGATCGAGAAATGGAATGAGATGGCTCCTATGCACAGTCTTGGGAAACCGGAAGAACTCCAGGCCATCTGTGTATATCTGGCCGGAGACGCCAGCAGCTTTACCACAGGTTCTGATTTTGTGGTGGATGGAGCATTTACTTGTTTCTAAAGCATTTTTCAAACACGCTCTAGAGTACTGTCCACACAGTGGGATATCTCAATGGGATAGCTGATAGCTAAGCTATAAAAATATAAATAAAAAAGGGAGGAATTTGTAGTTATGAAGAAAAAGATCTTATGCGCGATCCTTTGCGTAGCGATGGCAGCGTCAATGATGGTGGGTTGTTCCGGAGGATCCTCAGGCAGCTCTGACAGTGGGAGCAGCGAGACGAGCGATACTGCTGATGATGCTGGGGACAGCGGCGATGATGCCGAGGCTGCTACTGACGATGTGAAGATCGGTATCACCATCCAGGACTTGAAGAATGACTACTGGGCAGGCGTTATGGGTAAGCTGGAAGAGCTGATGAAAGCAAAAGGCTATGATTACACATTGATCGACTGTGAAGATAATTCAGCGACACAGATCAGCCAGATCGAAAACTTTATCTCATCCGGCTGTAACCTGATCATGGTGCATCCCTCTGATGCAGAAGCTGTAGAGACAGTATGCGGCGAAGCACTGGACGCAGGCATCAAAGTTATGTGCTGGGACGATCCGATGACGAATACGACAGCAAACTGGGTACTGGATAACACAGCGCTGGGCAACGATATCGGTAAAGCTGCCGCTGAGTTTATCAATGAACATTATACAAAAGACGAACCTGCAGAAGTATGTGTGATCGGATATCCGTCCACAAAAGTCCTGTTGGAGAGACAGAATGGTATCGAAGCAGGTCTGGAAGAGAACTGTGAAGAAGGTAACTATGAGATCGTAGCAGAGATCGATGGTCTGTTGGCAAACGAGGCACAGGCAAACGTTGAGACAACCCTTTCCGCACATCCTGACTGCGGCATCTATGTAGGTGTGGGCGCAGGCGCTATGATCGGTGCGAATGAAGCTCTCCTGCAGAAATTCGGCGGCGCTGGCAAGATCCCGGAAAACGTTGGTGTCATCACAACAGACGTTACACCGCAGCAGTTAGAGTCTCTTGCAGCAGGCGATGAGGCAGTCCGCGCGATCGTTGGTTTCGAGGGTTCCAGCACAGATACAGCACAGGCTTGTCTGGATATGTTCGATGCTATCTTGGCAGGCGATGATTTCTCAGGTGACAAACATGATGTTTACAGGACGACTGGTCCGATCACCGCGGATAACGTAGAAGAGATCCAGGCTGGTATGTAAGAGGATCCTTACTGTTCGTAAAAAATAGACAGTAAAAGTTAGATAAAAGATAGAGGCGGTTCATAATTTTGACCGCCTCTAAATCATAGGGAATATATGGCCACGGGGGGAAGAATATGAGCGAAGAATATGTATTACAATTACAGCATATAAGAAAAGAATACCCGGGTGTTGTGGCGCTGAAGGACGTTACATTGGAACTGAAGAAAGGCGAGATCCTGGCACTGATCGGAGAAAACGGGGCCGGTAAATCTACGCTGATCAAATGCTGTTCAGGGGCGGTTATCCCCACTTCCGGAAAGATCATCGTAAACGGTAAAGAATTTACCAGTATGACGCCCCAGCTTGCGGCGGAAAACGGGATCGCGATCATATATCAGGAATTTAATAATGTAAAAGAATTGTCAGCGGCAGAAAATCTGTTTTTGGGGAGGCCTATCCGAAAAGGCATCGTAGTTGACAAGAAGGCAATGGAAGAAGAAGCTGCCAAGGCTTTTGAGCAGCTCAGGATCAAGATCGATCCGAAAGCCTTGATGAAAAATCTGACCGTAGGGTATCAGCAGATGGTCGAGATCGCAAAAGCCATCCAGCAGAATGCGAAGATCCTGATCATGGATGAACCTTCGGCACCTTTGACCAGCGCTGAAGTAGAGAGCATGTTCATGGTGGTAGAACGGCTGCGCAAAGAGGGGATATCTATCATCTACATATCCCACAGACTAGAAGAGATCTACAGACTCTCAGACCGCATCTTAGTCATGCGGGATGGGGAATATGTGAAGACATTGATAACAAAAGACAGTGAGGTCCAGGAACTGATCAAGCTTATGGTAGGGCGTGAGCTGACAGAGACGTACCCGCCCAGGGGTGACTGCATCAAAAAAGATGAAGTCATGCTGGAATTAAAGGATGTTACAGGAAATGGAGATAAAAATATAAATCTGAAACTCCATAAAGGTGAGATCCTCGGCCTGGGAGGCCTGGTGGGTGCCGGAAGGACAGAACTTGCGGAGATGATCTTCGGTGCGGCGGCAAAGGAGTCCGGACAGATCATCTTTAGAGGAAAAGAAATCAACCCAAAAAGTCCCAGGGAAGCGATAGATTTGGGTATAGCACTTGTGCCGGAAGACCGGAAGCGTCACGGGGCTATGCTTGGCATATCCATAAAAAACAATATCAATATGCCGATTTATGAGAGAAATTCAACATTGAGTGTGATCAACTCCAAACAGGAGATGGAGATCGCGGAAAAATACCGGGATAATATGGCGATAAAAACTCCGTCACTGCATCAGCTCGTAAAAAATCTGAGCGGTGGTAATCAGCAGAAAGTCATCCTGGGAAGGTGGCTGGCAGCTGATTCGGAGCTGATCATCTTTGATGAACCTACCAGAGGTATCGACATCGGTGCAAAATATGAGATCTACAAGCTGATGAATGACCTGGTGGAGAAAGAAGGCAAGGCTCTTCTGATGATCTCTTCTGAGATGGAGGAATTGATGGGCATGTCGGACAGGATTATGGTGCTGGCGGAAGGTGAGATGACCGGAGAACTGGAAAAAGATGAGTTCAGCCAGGAGACGATCATGGCATATGCATCCGCAGCAAATATTGAGGAGGGTTAAGCCATATGAAAGAAAATACGTTAGCATATCAATTGAAAGATAAAGCAATCTGGGTGGTATTTGTAGTGCTTGTCCTTGCGTTTACAATAGCAAATCCCAGATTTATCAATCCAAATAACTTGTTTATGATGATCCGTCAGGTATCCTTTTATGGGATCGCATCCATCGGTATGACATTCGTTATCCTTCTTGGGGACATCGATCTGTCAACTGGTACGATCATATCTTTTGTGAATATCATCTGTGCATATTTTATGGTAAATATGGGGATGCCTATGGTCGTAGCGATCATCCTCACTCTGGCTATCGCCACTTTGATCGGTGTATTAAATGGTTTCATGGTATCTACAGTGGGTATCCCTGCATTGATCGCGACATTTGCCACACAGACGGCTTTTCTGGGTCTGACTTATATCATCTGCGGCGGTCTCCCGATCAACGGATTTACAGAGAGCTTTAAAGTGATCGGTCAGGCATATGTATGGATCATCCCAGTCCCTGTGATCATCATGGCGATCTGTTTTGCGATAGGTTCATTTATCTTGAATAAAACATATTTTGGACGCTATTTCTATGCAGTAGGCGGTAATGTGGAAGCGGCAAAATTGTCCGGTATCCGTGTAGGGAGGATCAAATATCTCGTATTTGCATTGTCTGGATTCTTTGCAGGCCTTGCAGGGCTGGTCATCTTGTCCCGTACAAATTCTGGTATGGCAAATGCTGGTGATGGATATGAATTTGATGTTATCACATGTGTAGTATTGGGCGGTGTATCTGTGACCGGTGGTTATGGTAAGATGTCAGGTGTTGTAGCCGGTACATTTATCATTGGTGCTCTAAAAAATGGTATGGTACTTATGAATATCAATTCTTATGTACAGAACATAGTTATGGGTGTTGTACTCGCACTTGCAGTTGGATTCGACTGTATCCAGAAAAAGAAACAGTCAAACTAAGGTCAATATGATCATATCATAAGATCATGGGATCCCAGTAGAGATACTGGGATCTTCTTATGTAAAAGACCACATTATCTATGCTCTAAGATTTCAACGCGTTTCTGCAGATCGCTGACCGACCTTAAGAGTATGGTGATCGTGTCACTGTCCAGTTCTGCAATATGATAGTATTGTTTTAATTCGTCAAGTTTTTCACAAACGGCAGAGAATTTTTCGTCTGATATCCTCTGCATACGCGCTATCTCATCTAAAAGAAAACTTTCAGACTGGATGATCCGCTCATTGTTCATGGCATCGGATTCTTTCAGACGTTTGTCAGTGTCAGCCTGCATCTTGGCAATGAGCTTGTCGGTCCTTGCATTAAATCCTGCGAAACGTTTGTCCATTTTGGACTCCAGCTGTGCAAACATATTTTTTAATAAAGATATATCATTTTTATCAAACATATTTTATATCCTTTTTTTCAATTTGGAGCAGTCTCTTTGATACATATCTAGAGTAACATTTTTTCAGGGGGATAATCAATGCTTTTTTTGGATTTTAAAAAACATTTTATTATTTATTTATTTTTACAATATATTATATGGATAATATAAAATATACATTATGATCATCAAATGTACACTTTAGAAAAAATTTATGGCTTTTTTTTATTTACAAAAGTTTTGAAGGCTGGTAAAGTATGTGTGTAAAGTGAAAGTAGTGTACCATTCATGTTTAGCAAAGATCCGCCGAACGATCTTTCAGCAGCAGGGCGGCTGAGTGAGGTGATGGGATGGCATCATTGATGGGCGCCAACACGGTCTGATGGGAGATCAGGCGAGGGGTTTTGATGGATATGGGCAGTACAGTTGTAGCAGTCAGGTGTTTTGCTGTGACGGAGGTAGTCATGGAACTATTATTAGGGATCGACGTGGGGACAAGTTCCTGTAAAGTTGCTTTTTTCCAGAAAGATGGGACAGTAGTGGCTGCGGGTACAGGCAGATATCCCATATATCATCCGAGACCGGGGTGGGCGGAACAGTCTCCTCAGGATTGGTGGACGGCTGTATGCCAGACTATCCGGCGGTTATTGGAAGAAAACAGTATCTTCCCGTCAGATGTGAAAGGTATCGGCGTGGACGGGATGAGCTGGGCGGCTGTGGCGGTGGACCGGGAAGGGGAAGTCCTGGCAGATACACCGCTGTGGATGGATATCAGATCTGGCGAGATCTGTGCCAGGCTCAGGGAGCGATATGGGGAGGAGGATTTTTTCCGGGTGAGCGGCAATCCGCTGCAGCCCTTTTATACCACGGGAAAGATCCTCTGGTATAAAGAAAAGATGCCCCAGGTATATGATAAGATCGACAAGATACTCCAATGCAATAGTTTTTTGGTATACCGCCTTACGGGAATGCCTACTCAGGATATGTCCCAGGGATATGGTCTCCATTGTTTTGATATGGGACAGGGTGTCTGGGATGAGCGGATGCGGGAGAGGTTGGGCATCCCGGGACATTTTCTGCCGGACATCTATCCCTGTCATAAGATCGTGGGCGGTGTCTCGAAAGAGGCGGCCGGACTCACCGGATTGCTGGAGGGTACGCCTGTAGCCGCCGGAGGATTGGATGCTGCATGCAGTGCGCTGGGTGCAGGGGTGTTGGAGGCAGGAGAGACCCAGGAACAGGGCGGACAGGCGGGCGGTATGAGTGTCTGTATGGATACCTGCGCTGCGGATCCCAGGCTGATCTTGAGCCATCATGTGGTACCAGGGAAGTGGCTGCTGCAGGGAGGCACCACCGGAGGCGGGAGTGTCATGCGCTGGTTCGAAAAAGAATTTGCCGATCATGAGAGAGCCCAGCAGGATAAAGTGGGCAGATCCTCACTGGATCAGTTGAATGATATAGCAGGGGAGATCCCTTGCGGGAGTGAAGGTCTGGTGTTCCTTCCTTATATGGCCGGTGAGCGCAGTCCTATCTGGGATGATCGGGCAAAAGGAGTATATTATGGTGTAGATCTTTCCAAGACGAAAGGGCATTTTGTCCGGGCATCTATGGAAGGGGTGGCGTATGCCCTGCGTCATAATCTGGAAGTGGCGGAGAGAGCAGGGGCAGCAGTAGAGGAACTGCGGGCAGTAGGCGGATCGGCCAATTCTCGTCTGTGGACGCAGATCAAAGCGGATGTGACCGGAAAGAGGATCGTAGTGCCCTCGTCGGATACGGCGGCGGCTCTGGGTGCGGTGATCTTAGCCGGAGTGGGCATCGGGATGTACGGAAGTTTTGAGGAAGCGGTGGAGATGACAGTGAAAGTCAACAGGGTCCACGAGCCGGATATGGAGAAACATGAGCGATATCAGCAATATTATGATACGTATCTGCAACTGTATGAAGATCTGAAAGGATTAATGGACAAAACGGGAGGTAATCAATGAAAGCAGGAGTCGTACATGCACGGGAAGACATCAGGTATGAGGATATCGAAAAGCCAGTGCCGAAAAAAGGCCAGGTGCTGATCAAAGTAAAATATACGGGGATCTGCGGCTCGGATGTGCCCCGGGTCAATGGGGACGCGTGCCATTTTTTCCCAAATGTGCTGGGGCATGAATTTTCGGGGACAGTGGAAGAGCTGGGAGAAGGTGTGACCAGCCTCAGGCCGGGCGACCGTGTGGCGGGTGTCCCGTTGGTGCCTTGTATGAAATGTGAAGACTGCCAGAAAGGAAACTACTCTCTGTGCAGGCATTATAGTTTTATCGGTTCCCGTGAGTTTGGGAGCTTTGCAGAGTATGTGGTGGTGCCGGAAGCCAATGCAGTAAAGTTTTCCCAGGATGTCTCCTTTGAACAGGGAGCTTTCTTTGAACCGGCCACGGTAGCCCTCCATGGTCTGGAGCGGCTCCAGTATACAGGCGGCAAGACGGTGGCTGTCCTGGGCGGCGGTACGATCGGTATGTTCGTGATGCAGTGGGCGAAGATCTTCGGCGCTAAGGAGGCTGTGGTATTTGATATCGCACCGGAACGGCTGGAGTTGGGCAAAAGGCTGGGAGCCACAGCAGGCATCGATACCAGGGAAAAAGATTTTATGGAAAAAGCCATGGCTCTGACTGGGGGCAAAGGTTTTGACTATGTGTATGAGACAGCTGGAAATACGATCACTATGAAGATGGCGTTTGCTCTGGCGGCTAATAAGGCTGGCGTTTGTTTCGTGGGGACGCCTACGAGAGAATTGAGTTTTACTGTGGATGAATGGGAAAATATGAACAGGAAAGAATTTAATCTGACAGGTTCGTGGATGTCTTACAGCGCGCCTTTCCCGGGACATGAATGGGAACTCACTTCCCACTATTTCCAGACGGGCGCCCTTAAGTTTGACGAGTCCTTTATCTTCCGCAAGATCCCGCTCAGCCAGATCGCGGAGGCTTTTGGTTTATATAAGACACCTGGAGCCGTAAAAGGCAAGATACTGATCGACAGTGAGGCATAAGGAGGAGAGCATGAGGATACATCCATTACAGGAAATGATGCAGCGCAGGAGAGAGGGGGAAAAATGTGGGATCCCTTCTTATTGTACAGCGAATGAACTGGTCCTTGAAGCTGTGATGGAGAGGGCAAAGACTCTCAACAGACCGGTCCTGATCGAGGCTACAGCCAATCAGGTGAACCAGTTCGGCGGTTATACAGGGATGAGACCGGCAGATTTTATGAGATTTGTCCTTGACCTTGCGGATAAAGTGGGGATGGACCGAGATCTGCTGATCCCTGGGGGCGACCATTTGGGGCCGCTGACCTGGGTGGACGAGCCGGAAGCTTCTGCTATGGAAAAGGCAAGGGAACTGGTACGGCAGTTCGTAGAGGCAGGGTTTACGAAGATCCATCTGGACACCAGTATGAAGCTGGGGGATGACGCTGTCGACGCGCCTTTGTCCACGGAAGTGATCGCACGCCGGGGCGTGGAGTTATATAAAGTATGTATGGAAGCTTATGAAAAACGTCTGGCACAGGAACCTGACGCCCTGCGCCCGGTGTTTATAATAGGGAGTGAAGTGCCTATCCCGGGGGGCGCCCAGGAAGAGGAAGAAGGCATCAGCGTTACCAGGCCGGAAGACTTTGCAGATACGGTGCAGACATACAAAAAGATATTTGCGGAGAACGGAGTCGCTGACGGCTGGAAAGATGTGATCGCCGTGGTGGTACAGCCGGGTGTGGAGTTTGGTGATTCCCAGGTATTCTTCTATGACAGGGGAGAGGCGGCCTCTCTCTGCAAAAAGCTGGAGGGATATCCGGAAGTGGTATTCGAAGGACATTCCACAGATTATCAGACAAAAGAGTGTCTGCGGGAGATGGTGGAAGACGGCATCGCGATCCTGAAAGTGGGGCCGGCATTGACTTTCGGCCTGCGCGAAGCTCTTTTTTCCTTGAGTATGATCGAGAGGGAGCTGATACCGCAGGAGGAGAGAGCGGATCTCCCCGCAGTCCTGGAAAAGGTCATGCTGGCAGAGCCGGGAAATTGGCAGAAACATTACCACGGTACAGAAGAGGAGCTGGCTTTTGCCAGAAAATACAGTTTCTCTGACAGGTGCCGGTATTATATGGGCGCGCCGGAGGTCACGGCGGCCATCGACAGATTGTTCAAAAATCTGTCAGAGAAAGAGATCCCGTTGACGATCCTGCATCAGTATATGCCTCTCCAATATGGACAGGTGATCCGGGGGAAACTTGCGGCGGATCCCAGGACACTGGCCAAGGATGGTGTGGTACAGTTTATGCTGGATTATGAATATGCGGCAGGGATGTAGTACTGATATCGAGAGAAAGGAAGAGGGGATATGCCACTTGTAACGTCAAAGGAAATGTTAAAAAATGCCCAGTCCGGCGGCTATGCAGTAGGCGCTTTTAATGTAGAGAATATGGAGATGGTGAAGGCCGTTATCCAGGCGGCAGAAGAGCTGTGCGCGCCTGTCATGCTGCAGACCACGCCTTCTACAGTGAGATATGGGACGGTGGAGACCTATGCGGCGATCGTGGCCGCAGAGGCGAAAAAAGCGAAAGTGCCTGTATGTCTGCATTTAGATCATGGCAGCAGTCATGAGCTGGCCTGTCAGTGTATGGAAAACGGCTATACCTCTGTGATGATCGACGGATCCGGGGAGGGTTTTGAGGAAAATGTGGCCCTGACCAGAAAAGTTGTGGAGGACGCCCATGCAAAAGGGATCCCTGTAGAGGCAGAGCTGGGAAAAGTGGGCGGAAAAGAAGATGACCATGAAGCCGAAGCTGATACCAATACAGACCCTATGGAGGCAAAAGAATTTGTGGAACGGACACAGGTGGATTCTCTGGCAGTAGCCATCGGGACAGCCCATGGATTTTATGAAGGTACGCCGGTGCTTGATAAGGAGCGGATCACAGAGATAAAGAAAGTGGTGTCCATACCCCTTGTCCTCCACGGATCTTCCGGGCTCAGTGACGCGGATGTGAGGGAATGTGTAGAGCGGGGGATGTGTAAAGTGAATTTTGCCACCGAACTGCGGGCGGCTTACACAGATGCGGTGAAAAAGTTATTGGAAGAAAAGCCGGAGACTTACGATCCGAAAGCGTTTGGGAATGTGGGGATACCCGCTGTCAAGGAACTGGTGATGAAAAGGATCCGTGTGTGCGGGAGCGACGGAAAGGCGTAGGAAAATGGGGGTATCGTTTTTATGCGGTACTCCCTTTTTGTAGTTGTAGTGACCTTATTTTTCAGTTATAATAAAGCCTGATGATAAAAGATCCAGGGGGATGGTGTATGGAAAAGAAGAGAAGATGGTGTGTTTGTCGGACGGTCCTGTGTGTGGGGATGACCCTTTTGATGATCCTGTCGGCAGGTCATCCTTTAGAGACTGTGCAGGCAGCAGTGGTCGCTGACCGGGTAAGAGCAGTGGCAAGGATCTATCCCGGCGGTTCCTATTACAATGGCTATATGTCTGTGGATCATATAAAGGACGGTGAACGTCAGACTTATATCGGGCATGAATGTGCGGGCTTTGTGATGTATGTGACGGATAAAGCTTTTCAGGAAACTTATTATAACGGTTCGCCTTCTTATCGTAAAGTATATAAGACTGTGAGTACAAAAAATATCGCAGAGATGAAGATATTATTTTCCAAGGCAAAGATCGGGGATGTGATCCGCTGGACAGGCAGGGGCGGGAGGCATCAGGCGATCTTTTTGGAAGATCATCCCGTGGGGATCCAGGTATATGAAGCAAATTTTGGCAGTGATTACAACCGCGTCTGGTACGATCATCTGTGGCCCTGGGATGACCAGGCATTGTGGAGCGGTACTTCCTCTAATGTATCCGTATTCCGTTACAAAGATTATGGAAAGATCGACCGTGCGGTAAAAAAAGTATCACTGGACAGAACGAAACTGACATTGAAAAAAGGAAAGAAAGTCAGACTGAAGGCATCTGCCAGCCCCTCCAATGCCTATGATAAAAAAGTCACCTGGAAGAGCAGCCGCCCCAAGATCGCGAAAGTGGATGCCCGTGGGGTCGTGAGAGGGTTAAAAAAGGGCAGAGCGTCGATCACAGCGACAGCACGGGATGGGAGTGGAAAAAAAGCTGTCTGTAAAGTGACTGTAAGATGACCGACTGGATAAAATGAGATGATAAAGGGGGATACATCATGGATGCAAGCGTGATCTTCCGGCAGATGTGTATGATCTTTCTGCTGATCGCTGTAGGGTATATAGCCTGTAAGAGAGGGATCGCAGATGATAGAGCTGGAAAAGCGGTGTCGGCGATCGTGGTCAATATCTGTAATCCCGCTCTGATGCTGACCAGTGTGCTGGAGAGCGGCGGGGGCATCAGCAATGAGAAACTCTTACTGGCTGCAGGGGCAGGTCTGGGGATCTATGCATGTCTCTTCCTGGCCGGTCAGGTGCTGCCTCTTTTCTTTGGAAAAGACAGCCTGGAGCGGGATCAGTATACATTGATGGTCCTGTTTGGGAATATCGGGTTCATCGGTATACCTGTGATCTCGGCCGTCCTGGGGACAGAGGTCCTGATATATGTGATCATCTGCAATATAATATTCAATATCCTGATCTACACGTATGGCAGGTATCTGGTATACAGACACAGCGGCCAGACGACTGTCCGTTCCGGGGGTATCGTGAATACGGGTACTGTGGTGGGTGTGGCCTGCGTGCTGCTCTTTATATTTAAGCCGCATCTGCCGGAAGTCCTGGTAAAGAGTGTGGACTATGTAGGTTCTGCGACTACCTTCCTGAGCATGCTGGTGATCGGGATCTCTCTGGCAGATATGCCCCTGGGGAAGATATTCCGGGAGACGCGGTTATATATCTATATCCTGGTGCGCCACATCCTGCTCCCCATAGCCATGGGATGGGTATTGGGTCTTTTGATCAGGGATACAGAGATGGTGGGGACATTTGTATTGCTCATAGGCATGCCCGTGGCAAATATGCCCCTGATGATGTGTGAGGAAACGGGGGTGGACGGTACGCTCCTGTCGAAAGGGATCGTATTGAGTACATTGTGTTCACTGGTCACCATACCCCTGGTGGTCTGTGGGATATAGTGGATCATCAAAGAAAGGACAGGTACGTGAAATGAAATGGGATCGGTATACGATAGAGACAGTCACAAAAGCCGAAGACCTGGTGGCGGCTACGTTGGCGGAGCTGGGGATCCAGGGAGTGGAGATCCAGGATGGCCAGCCGCTGACAAAGGAAGAGTGCGAGCAGATGTTTGTGGATATCCTGCCGGAAATGCCGCAGGATGACGGTATCGCTCATCTGAGTTTTTATCTGGATGGGCAGGAGGATACAGAAAAGATCCTGGAGAGAGTGCGGCAGGCTCTGGAAGAGCTGAAGAGTTTCACGGATATCGGCTCCGGCGCGATCAGCAGTTCCCAGACAGAGGATAAAGACTGGATCAATAACTGGAAAGAATATTTCCATCAATTTTATGTGGATGATATCCTGATCGTGCCTTCTTGGGAAGAACCGCAGGAAATGGGCCCCGGCACCATGCTGCTCCACATGGATCCGGGAACGGCTTTCGGCACGGGGATGCATGAGACCACACAGCTGTGTATCCGTCAGATAAAGAAATATATCCGGCCAGGGATGCGGATGCTGGATGTGGGCACAGGCAGCGGCATCCTGGGGATGATCGGATGTAAACTGGGCGCGGCATACGTGCTGGGTACAGATCTGGATCCCTGTGCGGCCTCAGCAGTCCGGGAAAATCTCCAGGCCAACGATCTGGAGGATGCGGGTTTCGAGATGGTGATCGGAAACATCATCACGGACCGGGACGTACAGGAGAAGGCTGGAGAGGGAGCTTTTGACCTGGTGACCGCGAATATCCTGGCAGATGTGCTGGTTCCGCTCTCGCCGGTGGCGGCCCGTTCTATGAAGGCAGGCGGGATCTACATCACTTCCGGTATCCTGGATGTGAAAGAGACAGAAGTACGGCATGCGGTGGAGCAGGCCGGGATGGAGATCATCAATACGGCTGTGCAGGGAGAATGGGTATCCCTGGCGGCACGGAAGAAATGAGAGGTGGCGGCATGCGGCGTTTTTTTGTAGAGCCAGAGCAGGTGGGAGAGTCTGCGATCCATATCACGGGCAGCGATGTGAACCATATCCGCAACGTACTGCGCATGTCTTTAAAGGACACTCTCGTGATCGGCTGTCAGGACGGACGGGAATATACCTGTTACATTGAACAGATGGATGAGCAGGAGATCACAGCCCATATCATGTATGTGCAGGATACCCAGGCGGAACTGTCCAGTAAGATATATCTGTTCCAGGGCCTTCCGAAGAGCGACAAGATGGAATGGATCATCCAGAAAGCTGTGGAGCTGGGCGTCTATGAGGTGATCCCGGTGGAGACCATGCGGACAGTGGTGCGCCTGGATGAGAAAAAGGCGGCAAAAAAAGTGCAGCGGTGGCAGCAGATCGCAGAGAGCGCGGCCAAGCAATCCGGGAGGGGGCACATCCCCCAGATCCATCCTGTGTGCAGCTTTGCCCAGGCATTGGGATACGGGCAGAGATGTCAGGTGAGATGGATCCCTTATGAGCGGGCGGAAGGGATGGAGGCGGCACGAAAGAGGGTGGAGGATCTGGTACCGGGCCAGGATATAGCAGTCTTTATCGGTCCCGAGGGAGGTTTTGACGAGAGGGAGATCCAGGCGGCTATGGAGAAAGGATATGTGCCGCTCACACTGGGCAGGCGGATCCTGCGGACGGAGACGGCGGGCCTGGCTTTGCTGTCGGTGCTGATGTTCCGGCTGGATGATAAGGTATAGAGGAGAACATATGTGATATGGAAGTGTATTTGGATCATGCGGCGACCACATGGTGTTATGAGAGCGTGCGGGATATGGTCATAAAGACCATGATGGAGGATTATGGGAATCCATCTTCTATGCACAGGAAAGGCGTGGTTGCAGAAGCATATGTAAAAAAAGCGAGGGGGGCTGTGGCCCGTCAGCTGAAGGTACAGGATAAGGAGATCCTTTTTACATCCGGAGGGACAGAATCCAACAATCTGGCTCTTATGGGAGCGGCCTGGGCCAACCGGAGGCAGGGGCGCAGGATCCTTTATTCAGCTATGGAACATGCGGCGGTGAAAGAGCCGATGAAGCGTCTGGAAGAACAGGGGTTTGAGACGGTGGAGATCCCTGTGGACGGGCAGGGGGTAGTGTCCCTGGCGGCGCTGGAGGGAGCTCTGACCCCGGAGACGATCCTTGTATCTGTGATGCATGTGAATAACGAAGTGGGATCCGTGCAGCCGATCGAAGAGATAGGGACGCTGGTACATGAGAAAGTCCCCGGGGCCCTGTTCCATGTGGATGCTATCCAGGCATTGGGAAAATATCATATCTACCCGGGCCGGATGGGGATCGATCTGCTCTGCGCCAGCGGACATAAGATCCATGGGCCGAAAGGCGTGGGTTTTCTCTATATACGCGGACAGACAAAAGTCCAGCCGCAGATCTTAGGCGGTGGGCAGCAGGACGGCATGCGTTCCGGTACCGATAATGTACCGGGGATCGCGGGGCTGGGGGCTGCTGTGGAAGAAGTATACCGAGATCTTGATAAAAAAGTGGCGCATATGTATCAGATAAAAGGACTCTTGACAGATGGGCTCAAAGGACTCGATGGGGAAAAGGCCGTCATCCATGGGATGCCTGTACTCCAGGGTGCTCCGCACATCGTGAATGTCAGTTTTCCCGGGATCCGCAGCGAGGTGATGCTCCATGCACTGGAGGACAGAGGGATCTATGTGTCTGCCGGATCCGCCTGCTCCACACACAAGCGTCAGAAGAACAGCCCGTTGGACGCCATGGGTGTGGATAAGGGGCAGCGGGAGTCTGCAGTCCGTTTCAGTTTCTGTGAAGAGACTACGGAAGAAGAGATACGGTACTGTCTGCAGGCATTGAAAGAGTTGATCCCCATACTGAAAAAATATGCCCGCCGTTAAAGGGATGGTATATCGAGATGATCTGTTCCGCGAGGACAGGGATGGAAGGAGGGAGCCGATGGGATATCGTGCTTTTTTGATAAAATATGCGGAGATCGCCTTAAAAGGGAAGAACCGCTATCTGTTTGAGAATGCCCTGGTGGATCAGATCCGCCGGGCGCTTAAAAGTGTGGAGGGGGATCTGCGGGTGCGCAAAGAACAAGGGCGTATCTATGTGGAATGCCATTCTGAGACTTATGACTATGAGGAATGTATACAGGTCCTCACGAGGGTGTTCGGGATCGTGGGCATTTGCCCGGTGGTGATCCTGGAAGACCAGGGATTTGAAAAACTGGCAGGAGATGTGGTCCGTTATATGGAAACATTTTATCCGGACTGCAGCCAGACGTTCAAGGTGAATGCGCGCCGGGCGAGAAAATCATATCCGCTCCAGTCTATGGAGATCAACGCCCGTCTGGGCGGAGTCATACTGGATGCATTCCCCAAGACAAAAGTGGATGTCCATCATCCGGGATTGATGTTAAATGTAGAGGTACGGGAAAAGATCTATGTATACTCCCAGGAGATACGGGGGCTTGGGGGGATGCCGACCGGATGTAACGGAAAGGCGATGCTGCTGTTGTCAGGGGGGATCGACAGCCCGGTGGCCGGGTATATGATCTCACGCCGGGGAGTCTCTATAGAGGCTGTGTATTTTCACGCGCCGCCCTATACCAGCGAACGCGCCAAGCAGAAAGTGGTGGATCTGGCGGAGCAGGTGTCCAGATATTGCGGCCCGGTGCGCTTATATATAGTAAATTTTACAGATATACAGCTCTATATCTACGACCAGTGTCCCCACGACGAACTGACGATCCACATGCGCCGTTATATGATGCGCATCGCGGAGCATTTTGCCGTGGAAGATAAGTGCCAGGGGCTGGTCACAGGGGAGAGCATCGGACAGGTAGCCAGCCAGACCATGCAGAGCCTGGCTGCCACGGACCAGGTATGTACACTCCCGGTGTACCGTCCTTTGATCGCCTTTGATAAACAGGATATCATCGAGATCGCACAGAAGATAGGGACATATGAGACTTCGGTCCTTCCTTTTGAGGACTGCTGTACCATATTCGTGGCCAAACATCCGGTGACCAAACCCTCATTGAAGTCTATTGAAAGATCACAAGAGAGATTGAAAGAGAAGATCCAGGGATTGGTGGAGCAGGCTATAGAGACCACAGAGATCATAGAAGTCGGTGTGCAGAGCATATAAGAAAAAGAAAAAAGGTGCTGCATGTGCAACACCAGGGAAAAGAGCTATATGAAGCTATATGATATAAGCTTTGATCTTTTCCATCACTTCGTCCAGGGCGCTCCCATCTGCGTGGATGTTCAAGTCGATCGGCTTGGACAGATCCAGGCTGAAGATGCCCATGATAGATTTTGCATCGATCACATATCTTCCGGATACTAAGTCGAAGTCGTGATCGAATTTCGCGATCTCGTTGACAAAAGCTTTTACTTTATCGATCGAGTTCAGTGAGATCTGTACTGTTTTCATTTTTGAGGTCCTCCCGTGAGATTATTGTTTGCTTTTCGGTGTTTAGAAATATATTACAATTTGATATTTTAAAAGTCAAGAACAAAAACTATAAAGTTTTGCGGGAACATTGATGAAAGTGTGGGAAGATCCATCCTTTGCGGCGTCCCCTTGCAGCAGACTGATGAAGAGGTATCATATAGATGAAGAAAAAAGTAGCCTTCCATAACTTGGGATGTAAAGTGAATGCTTATGAAACGGAGACCATGCGGCGGCTTTTGGAGGGCGCCGGGTATGAGATATGTCCTTTTGCACCTGGGGCGGATATATATATCATCAATACATGTACCGTGACAGATATCGCGGATAAGAAATCAAGGCAGATGCTCCATAAAGCGAGGAAGATGGATCCCCAGGCTATCGTGGTGGCTGTCGGATGCTATGTGCAGACGGGTGCAGACCGGCTGGCAAAAGATGATATGGTGGATCTGGTCGTGGGGAACAGCCAGAAAGAACGTATCGGGGAGATCCTGGAGGCGTATCAGCAGGACAGGCAGCAACGGGAATATGTAGAGGATATAAGAAAGATACGGGGATATCCGGCGGAGGGGTGTCAGGAGAGACAAGGATCCGGGATGGATGGACATATCCGGGTGAATGTGAAAGTGCAGGATGGATGCGATCAGTTCTGCTCCTATTGTATCATCCCCTATGCCCGGGGCAGGGTGAGGAGCCGCAGGCCGGAGGACGTACTGGAAGAAGTTAGGGGCCTGGCGGGCCAGGGTTATCAGGAGATCGTGCTGACTGGCATCCATCTCAGTTCGTATGGTAAGGATCTGGATAAAGATCTTGATACGGATCCTCATGGGGAGCGGATCGATCTTCTGGATCTGATCCGTCAGGTACATCAGGTGGAAGGGATCGCCCGGATCCGTCTCGGATCGCTGGAGCCGGGGATCATCACGGAGAGATTCGCAGAAGGATTGGCATCTCTCCCGAAGATATGTCCCCATTTTCATCTGTCCCTGCAGAGTGGCTGTGACAGTGTGCTGGGGAGGATGCACCGGAGATACACGGCGGGAGAGTACCGGGATCGTTGCAGCCTCTTGAGGAGATATTTTTCTGACCCGGCGCTGACTACGGATATCATCGTGGGCTTTCCCGGAGAGACGGAAGAAGAGTTCCGGGAATCTTATGCATTCGTGGAGAGTATCGGGTTCTACGAGACACATATCTTCCAGTATTCCAGGCGGGCGGGGACGAAGGCGGCCGCTATGGACGGGCAGGTGCCCCGTCAGGTAAAACATGAACGCAGCAGGCAGATGATACAGCTGCATGAACGACAGTCCAGGATATACGAGGAGAGATGGTGCCACAGGCAGGCAGAATTGCTGATCGAAGAGGCGCATGCGACAGACTCTGGGGAGGTATGCCTGACAGGCCACACCAGGGAATATGTGAAGGCAGTACTCAAAGGGACGCAGACGGCAGGGCAGGTGAATAGGAGGATACAGGTGGGACTCCTGGGTCATATCGAGCCGCATGTATTGCTCTGCAGAGAATGGGAAGAATAGAATTAAGAAATTTTTCATTGTAATTTGGAGTTTTTTATATTAGAATAGACAATAAGTGGAAAATATGAGTGAGGACGTGGAGAGTATGGGAGAAAGTATTGATAATACACAATATTTTAAGACAAAGCCAGAAGTAGAGATCCAGGTGAAGGAAGTACTGGATCTGGTCTACAATGCAATGGATGAGAAAGGCTATAATCCGGTCAATCAGATCGTAGGGTACATTATGTCCGGAGATCCCACTTACATTACCAGCCATAAGGGTGCGCGGAGCATGATCATGAAAGTGGAACGTGACGAACTTGTGGAAGAACTGTTGACAGAGTATATCAGGAACAGATCCTGGGAACGCTGACATATGAGGATCATGGGGCTGGATTACGGTTCGAAGACCGTCGGGGTAGCTGTCAGTGATGCTCTGGGTCTCACTGCCCAGGGTGTGGAGATCATCCGCAGAAGATCGGAAAAGAGACTGCGCCAGACTTTGGCGCGGATCGATGAGTTGATAGAAGAGTACCAGGTGGGATCCATAGTATTGGGATTTCCGAAAAATATGGATAATACGATAGGGGACAGGGCTGAAAAGTCGCTGGAGTTTCAGGAGATCTTGAAAAAGCGGACAGGCCTGCCTGTTGTCATGTGGGACGAGAGGCTGACTACGATAGAGGCCAACCGGACGATGACAGAGACGAGAGTACGCAGGGAAGACAGAAAAAAATACGTGGACGAACTGGCTGCAATGTTTATCTTGCAGGGATATTTGGATTTCAATAGAGAGTGAAATGAAAGAGGATATGAAGAAAATAAGATTAGAGGCAGAAGACGGCCAGGAACTGGAGCTTTGTGTGGAAGAACGGGCCAGGATCAGCGGCTGTGATTATCTGTTGGTCTCTGATCCACAGGATGGAGGATCCCAGGCGTATATCTTGAAAGATATCTCGACGGAAGATGATGAGATGGCCGCATATGTATTTGTAGAGGACGAAGGAGAACTGGAAGCAGTATCAAAAGTTTTTGAACAGATGCTGGAGGACGTGGATCTGGAATTTTGACTTCATACTGCAGTGAGGTCATAGAGTGAGTGGACAGCATATTATTCTATATGAGGGCGGTCATGGACAGAGAGTATTTTACGCAGTTTCTCAGGGAAAAGGGCCTGAAAGTGACAAACCAGAGGATCGGAGTGCTGGAGGTGCTGTCAGGCAGTGAGGACAGCCATCTGACTGCGGAAGAGATATATGATGTGGTCAGGGTGAGATATCCGGAGATCGGATTAGCGACCGTGTACCGGACCATACAGCTTTTTTTGAGATTACATTTGATCGATCAGATAAATCTGGATGATGGGTGCGTGCGCTACGAGATGCGTACAGAGGATGCAGGAGGGCGGCACCATCATCACCATTTGATATGTCTTTCTTGTGGTAAAGTCTTTTCTTTTGACGGCGATCTGTTGGAGACGCTGGAAGAATATATCCTGGATAGAGATGGATTCCAGGTAGTGGACCATAAAGTGCAGCTTTATGGCTATTGTAAGGAATGTCAGAAAAATATGGAATAATGTGCCGCATGGATAATGGAGGTGCAATTTTTGAGTAACGACACAATAAATAATAACGTGAACGGCGGCAGGAGAAATGCAGGTGCAGATCGGGCATATGTGAAGAAAAATATGTATAATGGGAACAGGAACAACGGGAAGAATAACGTAAAGAAGAATCTTCCCGCCAGGCAGCTCCCAGTCAGGGCAGCCAGGCCTTCTTCCCGTAAAAATAAAAGGAACAGTTCAAAATTGAAGATCATCCCGTTGGGCGGACTGGAACAGATCGGGATGAACATCACGGCGTTTGAATACGAGGATAACATCATTGTGGTAGACTGCGGATTGGCTTTTCCGGAGGATGATATGCTGGGGATCGATCTTGTGATCCCGGATATCACGTATCTGAAAGACAACCGCAATAAAGTCAAGGGATTTGTGATCACCCATGGACATGAAGATCATATCGGTGCGCTGCCCTATGTGCTGAAGGAATTGAATGTCCCGGTCTATGCCACCAAACTGACCATTGGACTGATCGAGAATAAACTAAAGGAGCATGGGCTCCTGAGGACCGTGAAACGCAAAGTGGTAAAACATGGACAGGTGATCAACCTGGGGGATCTTTCCGTAGAATTCATAAAGACGAACCACAGCATCCAGGATGCCGCGGCGCTGGCCATCTATTCTCCCGCCGGGATCGTGATGCACACGGGAGATTTCAAGGTGGACTATACGCCGGTGTTCGGGGACGCCATCGATCTGCAGAGATTTGCGGAGATAGGCAAGAAAGGCGTCCTGGCGCTCATGTGCGACAGCACCAATGCGGAAAGGACGGGCTTTACCATGTCTGAGCGCACGGTGGGCCATGTCTTTGACAATATCTTTAATGAACACAGGAATACCAGGATCATCATCGCAACTTTCGCTTCGAATGTGGACAGGGTCCAGCAGATCATCAATTCTGCCTATAAATATGGAAGAAAAGTGGTGGTGGAGGGGCGCAGCATGGTCAATGTGATCGGGACTGCCTCGGAGCTGGGGTATCTGAAGATACCGCAGAACACACTGATAGAAGTGGATCAGCTGAAAAATTATCCGGATGATAAGGTCGTCCTGATCACAACGGGGAGCCAGGGTGAATCCATGGCCGCGTTGTCAAGGATGGCTTATAATATACACAAGAAGATCACTATAAAACCGGGGGATACGATCATCTTCAGTTCCAATCCTATCCCGGGAAATGAGAAGGCTGTGTCCAAGGTCATCAATGAACTTTCCCAGAAAGGGGCGGATGTGATCTTCCAGGATGCCCATGTGTCCGGGCATGCATGCCAGGAGGAGATCAAACTGATCTATTCCCTGGTCCATCCCAAATACGCCATACCGGTGCATGGGGAATACAGGCATCTGAAAGCGCAGGCACAGGTGGCGGAGAGCCTGGGTATACCGAAAGAGAATATCTTTATCTTACATTCCGGGAATGTACTTGAAGTGGACGAGTACAGTGCAGAACATACGGAGAATGTGCCAGTGGGCGCGATCCTGGTGGATGGCCTGGGCGTGGGCGATGTGGGCAATATCGTGCTGCGGGACCGCCAGCACCTGGCGGAGGACGGGATCATGATCGTGGTCATGACGCTGGAACGCCGGAGCAATATCGTCTTATCAGGGCCAGATATCGTGTCGAGAGGCTTTGTCTATGTGCGTGAATCAGAGGATCTGATGGGACAGGCCAGGAATGTGGTGGAGGATGCTCTGCAAGGCTGCCTGGACAGGCATGTGAGCGACTGGGGGAAGATCAAGACGGTGGTCAAAGATTCCCTGAGTGATTTTCTGTGGAAACGTACAAAGAGGAGGCCGATGATCCTGCCCATCATCATGGAAGCATAAGAGGTAGTTTTATGGATGATATCACGAAATATATGGAGCTTTTGATCCGGGCGATCAAGGAGAGCAGCGAATACCGCTTGTACAAACAGGCGGAAGCCGACCTGAATGAAGATCCCAAACTCAAGCTCCGGGTAGACGATCTGAACAGGGCAAATCATCGGCTCCATACACAGAAAGATCCCCAGAAATTATTCCAAGAGATCCGTGGACTGAATGAGAGATCAAAAGAGCTGAAGAGGATCCCCCAGGTGAATGCCTATCTCCAGGCAGAATTGGATCTGTGCAAACTCCTCCAGTATATAAGCCTTGAGATCAATGGAGGCATCGATATCCATGTCCCCGGGACAGCGTTGTATGAGTGACCAGGAAATGATGTATGAGGGTGAGCAGCATGTCAAATATCAGTACAGATCAAGATCATGGGGTGGCGATGGCCAGCGGTTTTTTCCGCATCGTACTTTATATCGGTGTCCTTGTCCTGGTGATCTGGCTGGGAAAGTCGGCCTATAGCTTTGGGTATGATATATTCAACCAGCAGGCCGTAAGCCCGGGGGACGGCCAGGAGGTGACAGTGGTCATCAAGGAAGGGGCCTCTGTATATAATATCGGGAAGACTCTGAAGAAAAAAGGTCTGATCGAGGATGCCAAGGTATTCTATGTCCAGGAGAAACTCTCCGTCTACAAGGATAGATTGAAGCCGGGGACATACATCCTGAGTACGGCTTTTACACCGGATCAGATCATGGCTGTCCTGTCAGGAGAGCAGGAAGATGAGAGCAGTGAAGAGGAGGAAGCCTGGTGATCGCAAATGAGAGGCTGACTGCTTATATCGATTCTCTGGATCAGGGATACCCCTCTTATCTCCAGCAGATTGAAAGAGAAGCCAGGGCGGCATCCATACCGATCATACGGAAGGAGATCCAGAGTTTCTTGCGGATGGCTCTATCCATGGGACAGCCCCAAAGCATCCTGGAAGTAGGAACGGCTGTGGGGTTTTCTGCATTGCTGATGTGTGAATATGCACCCAGAGATTGTCAGATCACCACTATTGAGAACTATGGACCGCGCGTAAAAACCGCCAGGGAGAATTTTAGGAGATATGGACGGGAAGGGCAGATCCATCTGCTGGAGGGGGATGCGAGAGGACTGTTGTCTGCTCTGGAAGGGCCTTATGACCTGATTTTTTTGGATGCGGCGAAAGGGCAGTATTTCCATTGGCTGCCGGATATGGTGCGTTTGCTGCTCCCTGGAGGGATGCTCCTGTCGGACAATGTGCTGCAGGATGGTGATATCATAGAATCCAGGTTCCTGGTAGAGCGCAGGGACCGGACGATCCATAAAAGGATGCGGGAATATCTGTACGCGCTGACCCATCATCCGGAGCTGTATACCAGTGTACTGCCCATAGGGGATGGTCTGGCTGTGAGCGTGAAAGACCGTGAGAATGGAGGGAGGATTGGACGAGATCAAAAGGAAGAGACCGGAACTGCTCATACCAGCCAATAGTCTGGATGTGCTGAAGATAGCTGTGATCTACGGGGCAGACGCTGTGTATGTGGGCGGTGAGGCTTATGGGCTGCGGGCCAAGGCCCATAATTTCTCCATGGGAGAGATCCAGGAGGGGATCTCCTTTGCCCATCAGCGTGGAGTGAAAGTATATGTGACGGCGAATATCCTGGCCCATAACCAGGATCTGGAGGGAGTCCGTGCGTACTTTCAGGAATTAAAGGAGATAAAGCCGGATGCACTGATCATCTCGGATCCGGGCATCTATGATATTGCCTGTGAGATCTGTCCTGAGATCGAACGGCATATCAGCACCCAGGCAAATAATACGAATTATGGAACGTATCTGTTCTGGCACCGGATGGGGGCGAAGCGTGTTGTTTCCGCCAGGGAGCTGTCTCTGGAAGAGATACGGCAGATCCGTGGGAAGATTCCGCCGGATATGGAGATCGAGAGTTTTATCCACGGTGCTATGTGCATATCTTATTCTGGCAGATGTCTGCTCAGCAATTATCTTACCGGGCGGGACGCCAACCAGGGAGCCTGTACCCATCCCTGCCGCTGGAAATACGCGGTGGTGGAGGAGCAGAGGCCCGGCGAATATCTGCCCGTGTATGAGAATGACAGAGGGACGTATCTGTTCAACTCAAAGGATCTGTGTATGATCGAGCATATAGACGATCTTATGGGGGCGGGCATCGACAGCTTTAAGATAGAAGGACGTATGCGGGCGGCACTTTATGTGGCTACCGTGGCGCGGACGTACCGTAGAGCGATCGACGACTGTCTGGAGAGTGTGGAGAAGTATAGGGAAAATATGGACTGGTACCGGGAGCAGATCGGAGGCTGTACGTATCGTCAGTTTACCACGGGATTTTTTTATGGCAAACCGAACGAACATACGCAGATATATGATGAGAGTACTTATATGAGAGGGTACACGTATCTGGGTCGCGTGGAAGCTGTGGACAGCCGGGGGCTTGGCCGGATCACCCAGAAGAATAAGTTCTCTGTAGGAGATACTATAGAGATCATGAAGCCGGATGGCTCAGATATAAAGGCTGTGGTCCAGGGATTGCTGGACACAGAGGGCAGGCATCGGGAGAGCGCTCCCCATTCCCGTGAAGTATTATATGTACAACTGGATCAGAGTATGGAGGAATATGATATCTTACGTAGGGAGGAATAGCTGGCGCAGTTTGGCGAGGGCGTTCTTCTCGATCCGGGAGACGTAGGAGCGGCTGATCCCCAGCTTCTGTGCGATCTCCCGCTGTGTGAGTTCATCTTCTCCGTACAGGCCGTATCGATATTTGATGACCTGGAATTCTTTGGTGTTCAGGGCGTCTGCTATGAGTTTTGATAATTTCTTTAGCTGTTCTTTCTGTGTATACTGTTCTATCACATCTACCGGGGGGCTTTCCATGATATCCAGGAGGCTGATCTCATTTCCCTCTTTATCTGTACCGATCGGTTCATATAAGGAAACTTCCCGGGAATATTTTTTTCTGGCTCTGAGGAACATGAGGAGTTCGTTGTCGATACAACGGGCTGCATAGGTACTCAGGCGTGTCTGCTTATCCAAGTTGAAAGTGGTAACGGCTTTTATCAGGCCGATCGTCCCGATGGAGATCAGGTCATCCAGGTCTTCGTCCAGTCCCTGGTACTTTTTGGCGATGTGCGCCACCAGTCGCAGGTTCCTCTCCACTAGTACATCTTTGGCCTGTTGATCCCCTGATCGGTATCTTTCCAGGTAATCCCTTTCCTCGTCTACCGTTAGGGGCTTTTGAAAAGTCTTCAAAGATCACACCTCTTTGGGGATTTCTTTATAGTCTATGTGGAGGGTGCGGTCTTCGTGCTTTTCCACTGGTGGAAATAGAAAAACCGGCCGCAGGGTGGATGCGACCGGTTTTTCTATATATTGACTATCATATCTACATAAGTGGATCCATCTTAAGTGCCGGATGCCCTTTTTCCTGTAAGAAAGTGAGCAATGTCTCCGGATCTTCAGCGATCGTCTCGTCACCGATCATATCAGTGAAGTTGTCGATCCCGTACATCTCTTTTGCTGTAGCGTTCAGCCTTTCAGCGACAAACCCTTTCAGTTCCTTGGGCATCCATACGATGCGTTCTACACCGCCTTCAGCTGCCATGAATTTCTTAGAGGAGATGAAGTGTTTGCCATGTCCCATGAAACCAGGAGTTTGTACACCGCCGCCTGTCATAGAAGCCATCTCCGAGAAGGTCATGCCCAGAGGTGTCGCGCCTGCATATTCACGGTTAGCGATGGCCACACCATTTGACAAAGGCTCGATACCGCAGATACACTCGAAACATCCACAGGAGGTCATGGGGTCTTGCATGATGGAGTACAATGTGACCTTCTCCAGTGCCCCCATAGAGTACTTCTTGACAGCCGTATTTACCGACTCGTAAGCACCCAGTTTCTCGTCGATCACACCTTCTTTGGTGATGATCTGGCAGGCGCCTTCTGGTTCCAGTTCGTTGGTCGCTTTCGCGTCCAGCCATGATACAGCGCCGCACAGTCCGAGTCTCTCCGGTGTGACCACACATACGTGTGACGGTGAGAATGCCTGGCAGAGGATACAGCTGTAGTATACGTCCACAGATTCGTCTGTGAGGCTCAGGAGTCTCTCATCACGTTTCTCAAATACGTTGGATACGAGGCCGTGGCGCAGCTTCTTACAATCTTCTGGGTCGGTATAGATCTTCACCTGGCATCTGTCAACGACTGCTTCGTAATCATTCTTTACTTTCGCATAGAGGATCTCGCCAAGATGTCTTGCACGGAAGCCGGCATTGTAAGCATTCTTGCTGATACGGATACGGATCATATCCCTCTGGCCTGTATGCATGATACCCTCGCCGCCGTTGATGTAAGTATGGAACTTACGCTCGATAACGGATTCGAAGTCTGGCTGCATCTTCTTGCCGCCCACTTCGACAACAAAGCCGATGCTGTGCTTGCTGCCCACTTCAAATCCATCGATGTCCGGACCGATCAGCTCGATCTTATGGTCTTCGATCTCAGCAGATTCTTTTATCTGTACCAGCTCGAAGCAGTCAACCCTGGAGCCGTCGAACTCTACCTGCATATCGCCCCTGCGGATGATCTCGCCTTCGAAGGCGGATGCATAGGATACAGGGATATCGATATGTGTGATCTTGATCTTGATGTCGCGTGCTTCAAGGGAAGCAGCGTTGAACTTGGATACGTCTTCCAGCCTGATCAGGCTCTTGGGTACTTTAACGCCGTCTGCATAGTCCATGTCGTTGGTCACTACCGGGAAGCCCAGTGCGATCGCGCCTGCACCACAGGCTACGATCACGTCATCCAATGGTCTGAATGCGTTCACGAATGCCGGTACACGTTCGAATGTATATTTCATCAGGTTTGCAGCATCACCTGGTCTGATGTTACCAAAGATCAATGCAGCACGCAGAGCTACGGACACAACATGGATAACAGATGTCACGTCTTTACCCAGAGGGATGACACGCACATTTGCACCAGTCTTCATGCCCACTTCTGCAACCTGGTCGATGATCCCGCCTACTAAAGTAACGAGGATACCCTGTTCCTGATAGCTCTTTACGAGATCAGCGCCTTCCTGTGCTGTCGGAGCGGAACCCAAGATGACAGCTACGCCTGGGATATCGCCTGTTACCAGCGGCACACCCAGTTCACGGATGATCGCATCTGCCAGATGGCCATAGCATGGCTCTGCATAGGGAGTTGCACCATCGATGTATTTCAACGCTTCGATAAATTCTGCGCAGAGAGCTGTAGCAACACCTGACATGAAAGCATCGCCTATCCTCCTCTCTCTTGTCATCAGGCTCTTCACAACCCCCATGGCGTCTTTGATATCTTTCAGAGACTTGATCTTCGTACCTGTCACAGCGTTGTAGCAGGGAAGGCCGTACGCTGTATCTGGGAAGCCAACGGCCTTATCTCCGCCGTGCTGTGCGATCGCCTTATCTACAGCCTCTTCTGTGAGTGTATATACTTTATCGTTTCCGTTGAAAACAGTATCAAATAACAGCATGTCCATACCTCCAAATATCATATGCCCAATGCCGCACGTTTTTCCTCAATGCGTGCGATCATCATATCACCCAGTTTCTCAATATCGTGTTCTACGGTATAGGCTGCTTCCACCCAGTCGCGGATACCGCCTTTTAATAATCCGTCCACTTTCTCGGATCCGCTCGCATAAGGTTCCACACCCAGGTATGTATCGATACCCGTGGCTACAACGTAATTGCCGATGGAGACTGCTTTTTCGGACATCCATTCCGGTGCGCAGCCCACCAGCGGGATCTGGGAGATGTTCCAGCCTGAATCGATAGCGATCCTGGATGCCAATACGACCATACGGCTGATATCTACACAGGAACCCATATGGAGGACAGGCGGGATATCAGCCAGCTCGCAGACACGCTTTAAGCCAGCGCCGCAGAATTCTTTTGCTCGCTTATCCATCAGTCCGGCTTTCGCCGCTGCCTGGGCGGAACAGCCGGATACGACCAGGATGATATCGTTGGCTAGGAGTTTTTTCATCAGTTCGATATGGGCATAGTCAGGGCGTACTTTCGGATTGTTGCATCCTACCATGGCTACGGCTCCCCGCAGCACACCGGATCTTACACAGTCGATCAGCGGTTTCATGGTCCCACGTTCGTCTACCTGGGAATTGGTCACGCCGTCCAGTTTGCGCGCGATCTCTTCTACGGAATAACCTACGAAGGCTTTCTGCTTCATCTGGGGGATATGTACCAGTTCTGGTTTCCTGTTCTTGAAATTTTCAATGGCCGCTCTTACGATCTGTTTCGCGTTCTCCCCCGCTGTGGCTGAATTGAAACGGATAAATTCAGAATCCGGCATCTGGGCGATGGGAGATGTGGTGATAAATTTTGTATGGAAGCATTTGCTCAGAGGTCCCAACGCGGGGAAGATACATTGCACGTCCACCACGATCGCCTCACAGGCTCCGGTCAGGACCACATTTTCCTGCTGCAGGAAATTCCCTGCCATGGGGATGCCCCGGCGCATGGCTACTTCGTTGGATGTACAGCAGACGCCGGAGACGGTGATACCTTTTGCGCCCATTTCTTTGGCGTAGGCGATCATATCGGGATGCTCGGAATATTCTACGATCATCTCTGACAGGGACGGATCGTGTCCATGGACAACGATGTTCACATTTTCTTCTGACATGACGCCCAGATTGGCTTCTGTCTCCACTTCATGGGGTGTGCCGAACATCACATCGGAAAATTCTGTCCCGCACATAGAGCCGCCCCAACCGTCTGACATACCGGAGCGCAGGGATTGTCTGATCAGTGCTTCTGCCTTCGAGGAGTTCCCCATATGAGTCATGTGCATGGCTGTAGATACTTCCCGGTCGATGGCGCGCGGCTCGATCTCTTCCCGTTTCCAGATCTCCTGGGTATGTTTGGGCGCACGGCTCAGCCATCTGGATACACCGTGGGGTTTCCCGTACTCCAGAAGTGCCATCTCCGCCATCTCATGGGCCAGTTCATAGATATCTCTGCCCTCTGTCTCCACATCCCATTCTTTGGCGATGCGGATCAGTTTCTCTGGATCTTTTACTTTGTAATTTCCATCGGGAGCTACGTTACTCAGGGTATGGCAGATTTCCCGTCCATGGTCGGAATGGGTGGCGGCTCCGCCTGCCACAAAACGCAGGAAGTTCCGCCCTACGATCCCATGGACATCGCATCCGCAGATCCCTTTCGGTGCTTTTTTTGTGATCCGGCACGGCCCCATGGAGCAGATCCGGCAGCACATCCCTTCTTCGCCAAATTTACAGTGGGGTGTCTGTTGTTTTACACGCACCTGCCATGAATCCGCTCCTACTCGGGCGCCCGTTTCCAGTAGACGCTGGGTAGCGGCTTCCATCTCTTCGACTGTCGTTAATGTGAATCCATCCATCATTCAATAAACCCTCCTACATGTTTAAAGATATTTTGTGATCTGTATCGTATAAGAGGATTATACTGGATTTACCTTTTTTCCGATAGCATCTAACGGTTGCCTCCCCTCAACGAACAGATGAGGGCGCAAAAAAGAGCGGCGGGAAGATATCATATCTTTTCCCGCCACTCTTTTTCGGTTTATAAATGAGTTGCCTGTATGATAACACAGATATTTGTGATCTGGTATCAAGGATCTTTTGCAGGGGATAGCTCATCTGGTGATAAGGCCTTTTCTGATATCCTCCAGCCATCTGTCTACATGCCTGCGGAACAGATCCATCTCTGCTGTCAGAGGTTCCCCTTTTCTGGTCAGCATGTAAGCTGTCCATTCGTATCCTTCGCCCGAAAAGGGAATACTGACGAGATGCTCCATAGACATATCCTCCGACATAAAATCCACTGTCACAGAAATCCCCCTCTTCTCCCTGCACATTTTATGGCAAAGGCTGAACCCACTGGTCTCAAAAGCGATATCCGGGACAAAGCCCGCTTTCTGGCATTTATCCAGGATCAGATGGTGGATCTTGAACTCGCTGCTCTCGATAAAGAGCCTCTCTCCTTTGATGTCTTCTATGGAGACATTTTCCCGGGATGCCAGCGGATGGCTGTCATGGACCAGGAGTCTTACAGGGTAGCTGACAAGTTTTGTCATCTCATATAAGTCCTTCTCAAAAGGTCCGATGGAAAATGCCACGTTGCCGTCTTTCTTCTGAAATCTCCGTTCCACTTCCCTGTCCGGGTATTCCCGATAAGTGAATCCGATCTCCGGATGGAGCCTGCGAAATTCCAGGATGCATGCGGGGGTGACCAGTCTGAGGATCCCATAGGCGGAGAGAAGGTCGATCACACCGGCATAGCGCTGTTCGATGTGCAGGATGTCATTCTTCATCTCCCTGTAATCAGAAAGGATCTTCTCTGCCTTTTCATAGAAACATTTGCCGCTCTCAGTCAATTCTATACCGCTGGTGGTGCGGATCAAGAGCTTGGCGTCCAGTTCATTTTCGATATTTTTGATGATCTTGCTCAGTCCCTGGGGAGACATATACAAGACTTTTGACGCTTTTGTGATACTCTTTTCTCTGGTGATCGTACAAAAGCAGTCCATATCCCTTGTATTCATCTTTTACTGATCCAAAAACTCCACTTCTCCGCTGTTGATGTGATAGACCGCGCCGCATACGGCAGGCCCTTCCCCTTCTTTGATGTCCAGGCTCTCTTTGATGACTGAGACAGCCCTCTCCACATTCAGGCAGCTTGCACGCAGCGGGTCTTTCTCGCTTCCGATCGCTCTTAAGATCTCATCGGTTATGTATTTGACGTAGCCGCCTGGTTTATGGTTGATAGCGGCATCCACTGCGCCGCAGTGATCATGTCCCAGTACCACCACTAAGTTGCATCCCAGATGTCCGGCGGCATATTCCACGCTGCCCAGCTGGTGTTTGTCCATCACATTGCCGGCTACACGGATCACGAACAATTCCCCGATCCCGGCGGTGAAGATGCTCTCCGGGATCACCCTGGAGTCAGAGCAGGTTATGACGATCGCGTATGGACTCTGCCCGTTCTCACAGGTCTCGTGGCGGATAGCCGGGGATACATCGCCTGGATTTGATGTGGCAGACAGATAACGCTGGTTTCCCTCTTTTAATTTTTTTAACGCTTCAGATGCAGATAGATTTTCTTTATGCATGATCTTCCTCCCATTGTGTATGGTAACCGGCATGACTGCTCTGCAGCCGCATACTCCCACAGACCGATCTGTATCCATGCTCCGGGCTACCGTCCTACTTATCTATCTTCCAATTGTATCATATTTCCGTTATAGAAACAATATCACTCTTTTGAAAAAATTTTCTGTAAAAAGATAGCCGGAGCGTATTTGAAAACCTTCTGGATCCTGTAAATAGCTTAAATTTTACAAATATTTGATATGATCCGCGGCTGCTCAAATTTTTCTATGTACGTTTCTACGAGAAAAGTACCAAAAGCGCCGGGGGATTGCGGATTTCCCCCGGACCCCTTAAAACGCTGTTTTTGGAATGTACTCATCTTTTATCTGTAAATTTTATATGATCCAAGGATATTTGAGGTTTTCAAACACACTCTAGCACTGGCACAGAGCAAAATCCTATTTTCTGATTGGATGGAGTGATAGGCAAAAAAGCGGCGTTTCTGCCCTCCCTCTGCGGGGATACAAAAACGCCGCGCCTGCACTGTACGGATTCAGTGATCCATCCGATCTTTGTCTACAATTGATAATAGCCCACTACATAAGCGCCATCCGGGAGCTTATAGTCTTTGTCCGGAGTTTCCAGCTTCCATCCCTGGAAACCGCTGCTCTGTCTGGAGACTGCACCTTCGAAATGCATCATCGTGATCCCCAGATTTAATCTGGCGTCTGCGGCATCTGTCATCTCATCCAGGACAGCCACCAGCACGATCTTATCGCCGTCATGGATAAGACGGAAAGGCTGCAGGTTCAGGAAAGAAGGTGCATAACACGCAGCAGCACAAGCTCTGTACAGATCATCATCCGGATCCAGAGCGGAGATCGTTTCAGCTTTTCCCCATTCATCGTCATAGAACATCTGGGGGATCGTCAATTTGGGCACGGCTGTGCCGGGTTTTTTCTTCAGGAAGATCTCTGCGGGACTTTTGATCCCTAATCTTGCGAACAGCCCTGCGTCTTCATATCCGAAGGCGATCACCGCAGCCACTGACTTGTCACCGGACAGGTTCAGCCTCTTTTTCAAGAGCGGTCCGTCTGCGATCGTTTCCCAGCAGGTCTGGATCCCCATCTCTGTAAGTTTCAGTACCAACTCTTCACCGATATATCCTGCATTTTCCATATAATGCTCGTCCACATCAGAAAGAAGTACGATATAATGGGCTGCCTTGATCAGAAATCTGTGATACCCCACGCATGCATTTAATCTTTCGGACGCATCCTCACCCAAAATGAGCATCTCCACATCGATATCCGGTACCAGACGGGGACACGATGCAAAATAGTCCTTCAATCCTCCAAGGTTGTCCGCACTTACCTCTCTTTTGGAAAATTCACGGTTCGATCTTCTGTTGGTCGCTAATGTAAAAACATCCATTTGTTTACTCCTTCCCTCTTGATCTATAATGTACTGCATATCAAAACCCATATCCTAAGATCTGATCCTCTATATGGATCTATTATACTCTGATCTTTTTGATATCACAATGTTTTTTTTCTTAAATTTGTCAGATCTGGTGATCGCCGTCAGTCCTTTTCATATATTTTTTGTGATCCTCATAGGCAGCATCCCAGGCGGCCGTGTTCTCTGGATGGTAGATCGTCACCTGTTCAGAACGGGCGACGATGGCGCGCGCTTCTTTGAGGTCTAAGATCTCGCCCAGAGCCATGAATTGTACAGCCAGATTTCCCAGTGCAGTGGCCTCCATAGGACCTGCAGCTACCTCACAGTTGGTGGCGCTGGCTGTCATCTGGCAGAGCATTTTGCTCTGGATCCCGCCTCCGATCATGTGGATGCGGCGGTATCTTTTATCCAGGCAGTACTGGATCTGTTCCAATACATAGCGGTACCGCAGTGCCAGGCTCTGGTAGATGCAGCGTATGATCCCGCCTACGGTGTCAGGGACGGGCTGTCCTGTCTTTTGGCAGTAGTCCCGGATACGCTCTGGCATATCTCCGGCAGGTATGAATTCCGGTGCGTTCACATCGATATAACTCTGGAAAGGTCCTGCATCCTGAGCCAGTGCTTCCAGCTCTCCGAAGCTGTAGTCATGTCCCTCCCGGATCCATTGACGGCGGCATTCCTGTATCATCCAGAGTCCGGTGATATTTTTCAAGAAATTTATCTTCCCTCCATAGCTCCCCTCATTGGTCACGGAGAGCTGCAGAGACTTGGCATTGATGACAGGCTCTGATGATTCTGTACCGTAGAGGCTCCAGGTGCCGCAGCTGATAAAGATGGGATCCTCCTCCTGTGTGGGGATCGCCACAGAAGCGCTCTGCGTGTCATGGGAGGCCACTGCGATGACTTTTTTCGGAGAGAGACCCAATTCCTCGCATATCTCCTGCTTCAGCTCTCCCACGATGGTCCCGCTCTCGATGATCTCCGGGAAAAGGCTTTCCGGGAGTCCCAGCGCTCCAGTGATCTCCCGGGACCACTCTTTCTTGCGGATATCGAACATAGATGAGGTGGTGGCCATCGTATACTCGCATTTTTGCTCTCCTGTGAGAAAATAGTTGAACAGATCCGGCGTGAACAGGGACCGGGCGGCCCTCTCCAGGAGCCAGGGGCGCTTTTCTTTTAAAGCGGCCATCTGGAAGACCGTATTGAAATACATAAATTCATTGCCGGTGATCTCATAGAGGCGTTCCCTTGGGATCTTGGAAAATACATGTCCGATCATCCCCTGGGTCCGTCTATCCCGGTAGTGGACTGCATTCTCCAAAAGATCCCCATGTGCGTCGAGAAGCCCAAAATCCACACCCCACGTATCGATCCCCATACTCTCAAATGAGCCATGGTTTTTTGCCTTCACGATCCCCTGTTTGATCTCATAAAACTGGCGCAGCGTATCCCAGTACATCGTCCCGTTTACGATCACCGGGTCGTTGGGGAAGCGATGGACTTCTTCCATCGTTATCTTCCCATCCTCCAGAGTCCCCAATATGGCCCGGCCGCTGGAAGCACCCAGATCAAAAGCCAAGGCTCCTTTTGCTGTCTTTTCCATAGCGGATCCTCTATTTATCGATAGCAGGATGCCGTCCTGCTATGTCCAGCCCTCTCCTGGTCTCATATAGCTGCTCCACCCGATCGGGAGATAGGATCTGTGGGCCTCCGATCATCTTCGTCTGATAGAGGAGACGCGCGTAAAATTCTACAGATTCCATCTTGTGATACGCATTCAGCAACGTATCAGAATAGGTCAGCGCCCCATGGTTCTCCAGCAGGACCGCATCATACCGGTCCAGAAATGGTTCCACAGAATCAGGGACTTCCACAGTCCCCGGCGTCCCGTATCTCGCCAGAGGAACGCCGCCCAGGAAGATCACGGCTTCCGGCATGATGGGATCCATCAAGGGCTGTCCGGCGATGGCAAAAGTCGTGGCGTACATGGGATGGGCATGGACGACAGCGTGTACATCCTCTCTCTTCTGATAGATCCTCAGATGCATTTTGATCTCCGAAGAAGGGCGGAATCCCTCGTTTGCCTCCAATACATTTCCATCCCCATCCACTTTACAGATAAATTCCGGGGTCATAAATCCTTTGCTGACCCCTGTCGGCGTACATAGATATTCATGTTCATTTAATCTTACGGAAAAATTCCCGTCGTTGGATGCCACCATCCCCCGGTCATATACACGTTTTCCGATCGCGCACATCTCTTCCTTGATCTCATGTTCACTCTTCATCTTGCTCATCCCCTCCTCTTATCTTCGTTGAAAGACTTCCTGTATTTTTTTCTCTGCAGCGTGCAGCCAGCTGTCCAGCTCCTCCCCGGCGCCTAAGATCTGCTGGAATGCATGGTATTCGTCTACAAGTCCCTGGCCATGGAGGACCCGGTAAGCGCCCCCGTCGCTGCCCAGGGCAACGGAAGCTTTGCAGCGGTAGGCCACCCGGAGTGCATTTTCTGTACATTCACAGATCGTGCGCAGCGTCTTATCCGGAAAACGTCCATCTCCTAAGAGATTCCGGACTGTCACAGCTGTGGGGACCCATGTGGTCCTGCTCTGGGACAAGGCTTCCACCGTCTCCGCATCCAGGAAATTCCCGTGTTCCAGGCTGTCCACACCAGCCTCGATGGCGATCGATGTCCCTTTTATCCCATTGGTATGGGACATGACGGCCATCCCTTCCTCATGGGCGATATGTACCATCTCTTTGACTTCCCCCAGGGATAGAGGTTCCCCGGTCACCTCTCCCTGATGGTCAAAGTCCATGAGCCCTGTGGTCATGATCTTGATGAAGTCGGCATCCTGCCGGATGGCCTGCTTGACCAGATCGTGGTATCCTTTCATATCAGAAAAACCATAGCCCACGATCTTTCCATACTGCCCATTTTTATGGATCCCGAAGACAGGGGTCCTGTAGGTGATCCCATATTCCCCCGCCAGCCTCCGGGCAAGGGTGGAAGCGCCGTACTTGTCCCCGCCGTCTCTGATATAGGTGATCCCCCTTTTCTGATATTCCTGTAAATGGGCGCGGATCACTGACTCACAGGGCGCGTCCCGGTGTGTGCGCACCGCCGCCAGATAATCCACCCCATCCATAAAGATATGTTCATGACACTCTCCAAACATTTATGTGCCTCCTTGTGTTTTGATAGATCCTTTTGATATCACCTCCGCCAGTCCTTTTGCCAAGACAGCATGGGAACTGGGAGACAGATGCAGGGAATCCGCCGGAGAGGGCTGGATATATCTTGCGGCGTCAAAAAAAATACATCCCGTATGTTCTGCAGCTTGTCTATAGTATACAGGGAATCTCTTTGACTCAGCCACAGCATCTTCTGAGAAGATATCGCCAAAAGGCGACGCAGCGATGCCGCTCCCTATCTCCGGAGGGGAGACCAGGATGACCGCGGGCTGGTAGCCTTGTTTTTCTTCTGTAAAAGTCTGTATGACGTTTACCAATGTCTCTGCATTTTTTCCAATGGTCTCTGCAGACGCGTGAAAATACTGTTTCAGGTCATTGGTCCCCAGCATGAGGATCACCAGATCGATCGGTTTATGGGAATTGAGGCACGGCTTTAAGTGATACAGCCCGTTTTTCCAGCTTTCATAGGGGTCATCGTACAGAGTGGTCCTTCCGTTGCATCCCTCTTCTATGATCTTGTACCCTGACCCGAGGATCTTCTGGAGTACCCCTGTCCATCGGATCTTGGAAGGGTAACGCAGGCCGTTTTGGGGATCGAAGCCGTAAGTATTGGAATCCCCATAGCAGAGGATCGTTTTTGCTCTATCAGATGGTATCTCTGGCATCTCAACATCTCTCCTTTTAAAAAGCAATGTTATACATTGTTTTTATAGATATATGCTATATCTTTATGATAACATATGCAGGATGCTTTTTCAAGGAGGATGGAGGAGTATGGAAAAATCTAAGAGAAGATGTTATAATCTGGATGATCAGATAAATAAAGAGGAGGATCCATAGAAGAACATGAAGAAGATGGCACCAGTTTTTATACTGACTGCGGGGGTTTTGTGGGGGATCATGGGCATCTTTGTCCGCAGACTGGAAACGTATCAGTTCACATCTCTCCAGATAGCTTCTCTGCGCATCATCGGGGGAGCAGCAGTTTTTTTACTCATAGCGTTTATGAAAGACCGAAAGCTCCTGAAGATCCGGCCGCGGGATATCGTATGGTTTATAGGGACGGGGATCGCCAGCATCCTCCTTTTCACGGTGTGTTATTTTCGGACGATCTCGATGGCTTCCCTGTCTGTGGCAGCGATCTTGCTGTACACTGCTCCGATCATAGTGATGCTCATGTCATTGGTCGTATTTAAGGAAAAACTGACCAGGCAGAAGGCGGCGGCTTTGCTGCTGGCGTTTTTGGGCTGTGTCTTTGTGACAGGCATAGGCGGCAGTGGGCATACACCTGCGGCGGCAGTGGGCTTTGGGCTGGTCTCTGCCTTTGGATATGGCCTGTATAGTATCTTGGGGACGTTTGTCCTCAGACGCTATGGACCTGTCACTGTGACAACATATTCTTTCCTCTGCGGAGGGGTTGGGGCGCTGTTCATCTGTGACCTGCCGGATATATGCAGAAAGATACAGAGCGCGCGAAGACCGGGGCATGTTTTTCTGCTGATCCTGCTCACCGCTGTTGTGACTGCTGTACTCCCATATCTGTTCTACACCATCGGTCTGTCTTCGGTGAGGGCCAGTTCTGCTTCTATCATGGCTTCTGTTGAACCTGTGGTGGCCACCATTGCCGGGTGCGTTGTGTTTGGCGAAGCCCTCACGCCGCTGTCCTTAACGGGAGTTGTCCTGGTGGTCGGTGCGATCGTGACCCTGAACATTTTTCCGGACGGATAAGATATCATGCAGCATCTTCAATGCCAGCGCTGCCAGGATGATCTCCGCGCACATGGAAGCATACGGCATACCATACAGGGGTATGAGATGGTCCAGGAGTACCAGTGCGGGGATCTCCAGGATGATCTTCCGCAGCACCGCGAACAGAAGGGACCTTTTTCCATCTCCGATCGCCTGGAAGACGCCCACCGTCACATAATCAATACATATAAAAGGCAGAGCCAGCAAAAAACCGATCAGGAACCGGGAACCATATGCGACTACAGTGTCTGTTTTGATAAAAAAGCGGACCAGGCTCCTGGAAAAAGCGGTCCCGATGACGACCACAGCCGCCATGAGGAGGAGCGCACGTTTTAAAAGATAAAAGATGGCTTCCTTCATCCGTCCACGGTCCCCTTTTGCATGGTTATATCCGATAAAAGGCATGATTCCCTGCGCCCCGCCCAGCACGATCTGCACGGGCACCATCTGGACCTTCTGGACGATCCCCATGGCCGCCACCACTTCTGAACCATAAGCCATGGCAAAATTATTGAATACTGTCATGCCTGTTACATTCAGGAGATTCTGTATAGCTGCCGGGATACCTATGCCGAATATATCGGCGGCGATGGATCTTTGGAATGAGATCCGTCTCGGATCGATGCATACGAAGGTGGTCTTTCTCCTTACATAGAGCAGGATGAGAAAATACAGGCATGCGGCGCAGTTGGAGAGGCACGTGGCCATCCCTGCACCGGCCGCCCCCATATCCAGTCCCCAGGGCAGGATAAAGATAGGATCCAGGACCATGTTCAGCAGGCATCCGCTCATGGTGCCTATGCTGGCGTGGAGGGAATTTCCCTCAGAACGGACAAGATAGGCAAAGACCACATTCAGGATAGAGGGGACTGCGCCAAGGGAGATCGCCCATCTCACATAACCGGCAGTGGCCGCGAGATTGTCGGCATCCGCTCCCAAAAGGCGGATCAGTGGATCCTGGGATATCCATGTAAAGACAGAGAACAGGACTGCACAGAGCAGTGCGCAATAAAACCCAAAGGCGGAACAGTCTTTGACTGCTTTCGTATCGCCTTTACCCAGCAGACGGCTCATGGCGCTGGAAGTCCCCACGCCGAATAGATTGTTGACCGCGTTAAATGCCAGCAGAGCGGGACCTGCCAGGGTGACGGCGGCTGTCTGGACAGGGTCATTGAGCAGACCCACAAAATAAGTATCTGCAAGATTATAGATCACCATGACGAGCGAACTGACGATCGTAGGGACCGCAAGCTTCATCACGGCGGAAGGGACGGTCTCTTTTTCAAATAAGACTGTATTTGTCTGTGGATGCATATTCTTTACAGCTCCTTTGACTTAGGATCATTTTATTATAGACCATGTTCCTATAAGATACAAGAGGATGGGATCTGGATGGCCTGGCTACTGAAAAAGGACAACCTGAAAAAGGCTGTCCTATCCTACGATACGCGTCCCGGTCTTTCCGTCCACGCCGTCTTTTGCTTTTTGTAATAATGTGATCAGAGCGGTGCGGCCAGGCGCGGAAGATGCGAAAGAGATACCGGCCTGTACTTTCGGGAGCATGGAGCCGGGGGCGAAATGTCCTTCGGAAGCATAGCTCTCGGCCTGTGCAGGAGTGATCTCTCCCAGCCAGGTTTCCTGAGGGGTGCCGAAGTGGAGGGCCACTTTTTCTACGGCGGTGAGGACGATCAGGAGATCGGCGTCCAATTCTTTGGCCAGGAGGCAGCTGGCGAAGTCTTTGTCGATCACGGCGCCGACGCCTCCGCTGGCGATGACGATCTCACCGGCGTCTAATAAGTCTTTGACAGTGTCCAGTTCTACGATCTCGGCGGGTTTTGGCGAGGCCACCACCCGCCGGTTATGGATCTTTTATCTAAAAACTCTCTTGGAAGCACGTTCTTCCAGTTTTTTCAGGATATCCTGTGGGTTTTCAAATTTGCTCAGGAAGATCATGGCGGCGATGATGTAAGGCTTGTAGCTGGCTTCTTTGTAGAGCGGGTTGCGGTAGCGGTCGAAGACGGAGGCTTCCACTTCGCCGTCTGTACAGCTCACGTCGTTGATGTCTGCGGGCAGGCAGTGCAGATACAGGGCTTTGCCGTCTTTTGTGGTCTTCATCAGTCTTTCCGTACATCACCAGTCTTTGTGGCTGGCGTTCTGGGCCAGCAGCTCTTTTTCAAGTGCGTCGATGCCTGCTGTGTCGCCTTTGCCGTACAGATCCGTACGTTTTTCCATAGCGGCGAACGGAGCCCAGCTCTTGGGGTAGACCACATCTGCGTCTTTGAATGCTTCTTGCATGCTGTTGGTGCGGGTGAAGGATCCGCCGGATCTTCTGGCGTTTTCTTTGGCCACTTCTTCTACTTCCGGCATGACTTCATAACCCTCCGGATGAGCCAGCACCACGTCCATGCCGAAGCGGGTCATCAGGCCGATGATACCCTGGGGGACAGAGAGAGGTTTGCCATAGGAAGGTGAGTAGGCCCATGTCATGGCTATTTTCTTGCCTTTCAGGTTCTCAATGCCGCCGAATTCATGGATCAGATGCAGGGCGTCTGCCATGGCCTGGGTGGGATGGTCGATGTCGCACTGCAGATTGACCAGAGTGGGGCGCTGCTCCAGGATCCCGTCTTCGTTCCCCTGTTTTACAGAGTCGGAGACTTCATGCATATAGGTGTTCCCTTTGCCGATGTACATATCGTCGCGGATACCGATCACATCTGCCATGAAGGAGATCATGTTGGCTGTCTCGCGGACAGTCTCTCCGTGGGCCACCTGGGATTTTCCCTCGTCCAGGTCCTGCACTTCCAGGCCCAGAAGGTTGCAGGCGGAGGCGAAGGAGAAACGGGTGCGGGTGGAGTTGTCGCGGAACAGGGAGATGCCCAGGCCGCTCTCGAATACTTTTGTGGAAATGTTGTTCTCGCGCATATAGCGGAGGGCATCGGCAACGGTGAAGACGGCTTCCAGCTTGTCCTCGGACTTTTCCCAGGTCAGGAAGAAGTCGTTGTTGTACATTTCTTTAAAATCTAATCTGTTTAATCGATCGATATAGTCCTGTGATCTTTTCATGAGAGGTCATCCTTTCTTTTTATATGAGGGTTTTACTTACAGTAAACGGTGGGCAGGGCGGCATAGACGGCCGCACATGTGACAAGGTCTTGTTTCCAGGTCTTTTCATTGGGCGCGTGGGCCTGCGCCTCTGCGCCCGGGCCGAAACCGATACATGGGATGCCGTTTCTGCCCATGATGGTCACGCCGTTGGTGGAGAAAGTCCATTTGTCAGTCAGCGGACGGGCTTTTCGCATAGCCTCCGTCTCAGCGTTCCCGATACGTTCTTCTCCGAAGAGGTTTTTATAAGCTTCTTCCAGGGATCTGGTCACTTTGTGGTCTTCCGGGAATCACCCAGGTGGGGAAGTAGCATTCGATGGGGTATACCAGGTCCGTATAGGAGGGACGTTCGTAGTCATACATGGATACAGTCACGTCGCTGCCGTATTTTTTCACAGCGGGCAGGGCGCGGATCTCGTCCAGGCAGCTCTCCCAGGTCTCTCCGGCAGTCATACGGCGGTCTAGAGAGACGGCGCATGAGTCGGCGACGGCACAGCGGCTGGGGGAGGTGAAGAAGATCTCAGATGCGGTGACTGTACCCCGGCCCAGGAAGCGCGCTTCTCTCCACTCTGGGTTGTATCTTTCATCTAACATCTTCATAAGGCCTTTGACCGCTGTCCCATCTGCGGCGTCGTTTTCGTTCAGGGCGCGGATATCCTGGAGGATGTCTGCCATCTTATAGATCGCATTGTCGCCCCTTTCCGGTGCGGAACCATGGCAGGAGACGCCTTGCACATCCACGCGGATCTCCATGCGCCCTCTCTGTCCCCGGTAGATGCCGCCGTCGGTAGGTTCGGTGGAGACGACAAATTCCGGACGGATGTTGTCTTCTTTAATGATATACTGCCAGCAGAGTCCGTCGCAGTCCTCTTCCTGCACAGTCCCAGTGACCAGGCCTGTGTACTTATCGCTCAGGAGCCCAAGGTCTTTCATGATCTTGGCACCATAGACGGCGGATGCGATGCCGCCGCACTGGTCGGATACGCCGCGGCCTCCGATCTCTTCGTCGTTCTCGTAGCCTTCATAGGGATCGAACGTCCAGTTGTCCCGGTTACCGATCCCTACAGTGTCGATGTGGGCGTCGAAGGCGATCAGTTTTTCACCGGTCCCCATGAAGCCTAATACGTTGCCCATGGGATCGATCTCTACCTTGTCAAATCCCAGAGTCTCCATCTCTTCTGCGATGCGGGTGATGTGTGCTTTTTCATCACAGCTCTCGCCGGGGTGCCTGACGATCTCCCGTAAGAAGCGGGTCATATCAGCTTTATAGTTTTCAGCATCAGTTTTGATCATGTTGTAGTCCATAAGAAAAATACCTCCATATATTTGTTTGACTGTTCGATCTAATACAGACAGAAAGATGTCCTTTGCATCTATTTGTAGTCTTTACCGTCCCATACGATCTCCTGGTAACGTTCGGGATCTGTGTCCCCTTCGGTGGAGAAGAGCAGTACCCGTGAATCCCCGTCCAGTCTCAAAGCCTCTTTTAAACCTATGTAGTCCGGGTTTGTCATGACCTCGCACTGTACGCCGAAGGTGACGGCGCCGGATTCGCCGGAGGTCACCTGGGGATCCCCTTTGATCGGTGCGGCCAGCATCCGCATGGCTTTGGCTGCTACCCAGTCGGGTGCGGCTGCGAATACGGAGACATGGTCCTTCAGGATGTCCCAGGAAATGGTGTTGGGTTCTCCGCAGGCAAGCCCCGCCATGATCGTGGGCATATCGCCTTCCACATTATATTCTGCTCCGTCCCCGGCGGCTGCGCCTTTATAGAGACAGGCGGCAGTATCCGCTTCCACTACACATACGATGGGCGGACATTTGGGATAACGGTTGGCGAAGAATCCCTGGACGCCCCCGGCGAGGGATCCTACGCCTGCCTGTACGAAGATATGGGTAGGTCGGTCGATGCCCAGCTGGTGGAGCTGTTCGTCGGCTTCCATGGCCATGCTGCCGTAGCCCTGCATGATCCAGGAGGGGATCTCTTCGTAACCCTTCCAGGCTGTGTCCTGTATTACAACGCCGTTTTTTACCTTGGCGGCTTCGGTGGCGGCCATACGGACACATGCATCATAGTTGACTTCCTCGATCGTGGCGGCGGCATTTTCCGCCAGGATGTGGTTTAAGCGGTTCTGGGTGGAACCTTTCGGCATGAAGACAACGGCTTTTTGCTTCAACTGGTTGGCTGCTCAGGCAACGCCGCGCCCATGGTTTCCATCCGTAGCTGTGAAAAATGTGGCCTGGCCGAATTCCTCCCGGAGCTGGTCGGACGTCAGTGTGGCGAAATCCAGTGTGGCGATATCGCGCCCAGTCTGTTTGGCGATGTATTTTGCCATGGCGAAAGAGCCGCCCAATACTTTGAAGGCATTTAAGCCGAAGCGGTAGGATTCGTCTTTCACACAGACGTCTTTCAGTCCCAGATGGCTGGCCATACGAGAGAGGTGAGCCAGCGGCGTCGGCTGATAGCCGGGGATGGTCATGTGGAAGGCCCTCGCCTTTTCTACTTCGTCCAGAGCCATGATGCGCAGATCAGCGTCTTCTGTCTTGGGCATGGTGTTCTTGACCCATTTGATCGGTCTCATCAGATTTCCTTTCTTATTCTGATTTGATATAGCTGTATAGTGTGTACTTGGATATCCCGAAATATTGGGATACTTTATCGCCAGATCTTGTGATAAGGAAAGCACCGGAGTTGTTCAGGAACTGTATGGCTTCCACTTTCTCGTCTTTAGTCATCAGGGAGGCTGGTTTTCCCACCAGAGCCACAGACTGTGCGATCAGGTCGTCCAGGATGTCGGCTACGTTGGTGTGGATCTTCCCAGGTTCGGCCTGCTGGCGGCCGGAAGGGCCTTCCTGAGTCTCCCCGCTCACCAGTGCATGGATAGAATCCTGCAGATAGAGGAGTTTCGTTATATCATGATTGATAGAAAAGATATATTGGACTTTTTCGCCGGCGTCGTCCCGGACGAAAACGGTGGAAGACTTTAAAGTCTTGCCGTTTGCGGTACGGGTCAGGTAGCCGAGACGGTCCTGGATCTTGGACGGGTCTTTTTTCAAAGTTTCCAATACGATCTGTGAAGGCCCGTCTCCGGGCTTTCTGTCGGTCACATGTCCGTTTTCTACATATACGATAGATCTGCCCAGGCTCTTGCGGGTCAGGTCATGGATGACGATCTCACAGTCTTTTCCGAATTGTACGGAAAGGGCTTTAGCCATCTGTTTTAAAAATGATAGTCTCATATAAACGTCCACCTGTGTCTTTATGTTTTTCCTTATCTTTGTGTCATGACTTCGTGTCATGATCCCATCATACCAGAAAAAAAAGATGTCAATAGAAAACTCTAAAAATTTTTTAGGTTAAAAAAATGTTTTTGTTTTTAGTGTTAACTTTATACTTTCAATAGAATATAGTTATGTTTAGATTGAATAGTCAATAAAATAGTGCAGACTGGTCAATATGAAAGGAGAAGGGAAAAAATGATCCTTATAGGGAAAGGGACTGTCATCACAAGGGATCCGCAAGATCCTCTGATCCAGGGCGGGGGTGTGCTGCTGGATGGAAAGACGATCCGCGAGGTGGGGCCTGCGGGGATCGCCTGTGCGTCATTCCTAGCCCGGGCTGGCGCCCAGGTGAGAGTGTTTGACCGTTCCAGTGGACCTGGGGGCACAGTACGCCATGTGATCCCGGATTTCCGCATCAGCAGCGAGGCCGTTTTGAAAACGGTACAGAGATACACAACCTGGATGGACTGAGAGAGCAGGGATATGACGCGATCGTGCTGGCGATCGGCGTGGATACAGAGAGGGCATACAACGCTGTTGAGTTCCTGGAGACTGCCAGAGCAGATCCCGCGGCCCTGGATCTGGGAAAACATGTGGTGGTGATCGGCGCCGGGAACACAGCCATGGATGCGGCGCGGATGGCAAAACGTATCCAGGGCGTGGAAGATGTGACGGTGGTCTACAGGAGGACGAAATGTTACATGCCCGCCGATGAGGAGGAGTTGGCAGAAGCCCTGGAAGAGGGCGTGCTGTTCCGGGAACTCCTGGCTCCGAAAGTCCAGGAGAACGGACTCCTCACCTGCCGCCGGGTGGTCCTGGGCGAGTTGGATGAGAGCGGCAGACAGCGTCCGGTAGAGACGGATGGAGAAGTGACCATCCCGGCAGATACGATCATAGCTTCCCTGGGGGAACGGGTGGACAGCGCTGTATATGAACGCTTCGGCATCCAGGTCAGCGACAGGGGCCTCCCGGTCCTGGATCCGTCCACCATGGAGACCAGCGAGGCAGGCGTCTACGCTATCGGCGACGGAGCCGCAGGAGCCGCGACGATCGTCCTGGCTATCCGGGATGCCAGGACCGCCGCCGACGCGATCTTGAGAACAGCGGGTCCTGCTCCTCTTGAGGATATCTGCGATATAGGAGCGGCCGCGGAGAAAAAAGGTATCTTGTGCCATTCCCATGAGGTGTCCAGTGAGAAAGAACGCTGTCTGGAATGCAGCCATATCTGCGAAAACTGCGTAGATGTATGCCCGAACCGGGCGAACGTGGCCGTCCAGATCCCGGGGCATAAGATGCCGGTCATCGTCCATGTGGACTATATGTGCAACGGATGTGGGGATCGTAAGAGCTTCTGCCCGTACAGCAGCGCGCCGTACCAGGATAAATTCACCCTTTTTGCAAATGAAGGAGACTTTGAGGACAGCAGCAACCAGGGATTTGTGATGCTGGATCACCAGGCGATGCGCGTGCGAGTGCGCCTGGAGGGACAGACAGCCGTCTATGATCTGAAAAACACATCATGTGCGTTGGAGGAAGGTCTGAAACAGACGATCCTCACCATGGAGCAGAGCTACAGTTATCTATATCTATAGAGAAAAGATGAAGGTATGAGCATGAGATATTTATTTAAAAACGGCACATTGGTCTCTTCCGCCGGATGTTTCCGGGCCGATCTTCTGACCGATAGGGAGAAGATCGTGCAGGTGGGACAGGATCTGTCCGCTGGGGACGACCAGGAGGTCGATGTATCTGGCAGATACATTTTCCCCAGTTTTATCGACAAGCATACGCATTTTGACCTGGACGCGGGGGATTTCCATACGGCTGATGACTTCGCCTCGGGGACGAGAGCCGCTCTTGCCGGGGGGACCACATCTATCCTGGATTTTACCACCCAGGAAAAAGGTGAGAGTTAAAAAAAAGCCCTGGAGAAGTGGCACAGACTGGCGGAGGGGAAAGCCTGCTGCGACTATGGGTCCCATATGTCGATCACAGACTGGACTCCCGCCGTGCGGGCGGAGATCAGGGACATGGCCCGGCTGGGGGTCACCTCCTATAAGCTCTATATGGCTTATGAGGACCTGAGGGTGGACGACAGGGAGATCATGGAGATCCTTGCGGCGGTGGAAGAGGAGGCCGGGATCGTGGGCGTCCACTGTGAAGACCATCAGATCATTTAGGGCGTCACAGCCAGGCTGAAAAGAGGGAGAGAGGACAGCCCTGCCCCGCATCCAAAGAGCCGTCCGGCGGAGGCGGAAGCGGAAGCTATCCACCGTCTGCTGACGCTGGCAAAGATAGCAGAGACGCCTGTCAATATCGTACATCTGAGTTGTGCGCTGGGACTTCGGGAACTGAGGCGGGTCCGGGAGGACGGGCAGCAGGTGTTCGCGGAGACCTGCCCCCAGTATCTCATCCTGGACGACTCTGTATATGACCAGCCCGGTTTTGGGGGAGCGGCGTATGTCTGCGCTCCCCCACTGCGGAAAAAGGAAGATGTCAGGGCTCTGTGGACGGCAGTAGCCGGGGATGAGATCGATATGATCGGGGTGGAACACCGTCCGGCTCTGTTTTATCATTTTGGCGTCAACGTGGGAAGAGCAACGGTGGAGCAGATGTGCCGTCTGTTATCAGAGCGTCCAGCCAGAGTATTCGGTATGTATCCGAAGAAAGGGAGCCTGTCCCCGGGCAGCGACGCAGATCTGGTGGTCTGGGATCCTGAGGCAGAGTGGACGATCGCGGCGGAAAGGCAGGTGCAGAATGTGGACTATACGCCTTATGAGGGCATACAGGTGAAAAGACGCGCCCAGAAAGTCTTTCTGCGGGGCAGGCTGGCGGCCGAGGATGGGAAAGTGCGCGCAGGGACAGCCAGAAGATATCTGTCCAGGGGGAGAAGGCAGTTGTAACAGATAGGCGGTCGCGACATATATATTTTTCCAGACATCTGTTGTATAATATAGACATTATAACAGGCACAAGAAAGGAGTTTTAGATCATGAGACGATCTATAAATGTGGAGGGGGCTCCGGCGGCGGTCGGCCCTTATGTACATGCGGTAAAGACAGGGGAGATGATCTTCATCTCCGGACAGCTGGGGCTGGATCCGGCGGACGGGTCCCTTCCGGAAGGAGTAGAAGCCCAGACCAGGCAGAGCCTGGAGAATCTGAAGACGATCCTTGAAGGATGCGGATTGGATCTCGACCATGTATGCAAGACGACGATCTTCCTGGCGGACATGGGAGATTTTGCCAGGGTAAATGAGATCTACGCCGGGTATTTCAGGGATGCAGTGCCCGCCAGATCCTGTGTGGAGGTGGCAAGGCTCCCGAAAGACGGGCTGGTGGAGATCGAGGCGGTGGCGGTCACCGCATAGCTGGAAGGAGATTGCCAAACAGGGGTGTAATTGATATACTGATAGATGGATCAGAGAATAAACGGTATGGAGGAAAACATGAAAGACGGTTCATCACAGTATTCAAATACAAATGAAAAGATCCTGAAGGCAGCTCTGAAAGTTGTAGACCAAGCGACGATCAGTGGGACGAGGATGCACCTGATCGCAGAAGAGGCACAGATGGTGCAGTCCAACGTCCACTATTATTATAAAACAAAGGAGGATCTCTTGGAAGGCTTACAGGAGCATGTCCTGAACGAGTTCTACACACTCCAGGACACATTGAAGAAAAAGAGCGGCGATACGCTGGAGGAACAGCTCCATGTCTTTTTTCAGCAGAAGAAGCAGATGATCACGAGGAAGAGGGATTATGATTTTGCTGAATTGGATTTCATCGTCCAGTCCAAGATCAATCCCACGATCCAGGGACGTTTTCAGACGGCTTATATGGAATGGCGGGACAGCATCCGGGAGATCTTGATCCGGTTCTGTCCGGAGATGGATGAGAAGGAGAAGGAATTGATCCCTTATCTGGCTGTTTCGCTCCTGGAGGGGGCGTCGATCCAGATGCTGGTAGATAAGAAGGATTTTGATGCGGACGGGTATTTTGAGATGGCAGAGAAGATCATCCTGGGGCATGTAAAAGATGCCGCGGACAGAGGGAAAGGATAAAATAAGAGCAGGCGGCCCGTAGCTCCAAAGGCTGTCCTGCGGGATAGATAGATCGAGTGATCGATCATACATACAGTATGGGGGTATGTAGGGATGGAGAAAAGTACGAAGAAAAAGGGTTCTATTTTTGGACTGGACGGGGTCCCGGGGATCTGTGAGTCGCTCCCTCTGGCTCTGCAGCATGTGGTGGCGATGATCGTGGGATGTGTCACGCCGGCGATCATCGAGGCGGGGGCGGGAGGGCTGGATAATGGAGAACGTGTGATCTTGATCCAGGCGGCGCTGGTGGTGCCGGCCCTCTCCACTTTTTTGCAGCTGTTCCCATTGGGGAAGAAGGGCGGCCTGCGGCTGGGCTCTGGCCTGCCGGTGATCATGGGGGTGAGTTTTGCATATGTGGCCAGTATGCAGGCTATCGCAGAGGACTTCAGTATCGCCGTTATCTTCGGGGCGCAGTTCTCGAGCGGATCCGGAAGCTGTTCCCGCCGCTGGTGACGGGCACTGTGGTGTTTACGATCGGGCTGTCCTTGTATCCTACGGCCATCAATTACATGGCGGGGGGCGTGTCCAGTCCTGATTACGGGAGTTGGAAAAATTGGCTCGTGGCCTTTCTGACATTGGCGATTGTGACGTTTGTGGATCATTTTACCACAGGTCTCTTGAAGCTGACTTCGATCCTGACAGGGATGGCGGGCGGTTATATCATAGGCTGCTTTATGGGGATGGTGGATCTGAGCCCGGTGGCGCAGGCGCATATATTCCATACACCCAGTTTTATGCATTTTGGGGTAGGATTTGAACCGTCCTCCTGTGTGGCGCTGGGACTCCTTTTTGCCATCAATGCGATACAGGCGATCGGGGATTTTACGGCGACCACCACAGGGAGTATGGACCGGGAACCAACAGATATAGAGTTAAAAGGCGCGATCGTGGGTTATGGATGCACCAATGTGCTGGTGCGTTCCTGGGTGGTCTGCCCACATCCAGTTACAGCCAGAATGTGGGGATTGTCACTACGACGAAAGTGATCAACAGAGTGGTGTTGGGGATGGCGGCAGGGATCTTGCTGATCGCGCTGGAAGCCATGAAAGAAAGGACATCTTATATAGAAGGGTTTACTCTGACCGGGGATCAGGCGTCGGATATCGGCATGGTCTGCGGGGGAGATGTGACAGTCTATTTCCAGTATATCAGTCCGGAGGACAGCGCCGTCCGGTGTGTGTGAGCAGGTGCTGGAAGCGTTCCGGCGGGATGAGGATACCTGGCTGTTGTTAGATATCTCGGAAGAGACTTGCTGGCAGATGGGTATCTGCAGTCGGGAGGGGTGGGAAAAGACGCCTTTTGCCGGGATGCTGAAGAAGCTGTTGGGAAGAGAGCCGGATATCTTCAGCTGCCGTGCCCGGCAGTATCAGGCAGGAGGCCATACGCTCTATGTCGAGCCGCTGGTGCAGGCGGGGACCGTCTATATATTTGGCAGAGGCCATGTGGCCTGGGAATTGGTGCCCGTGCTGGCCCGCGTGGGGTTCCGCTGCGTGGTCATGGATGATCGGGAAGGATTTTGCAGTCCCCAGCGGTTTCCCATGGCGTCCCGCACGGTGGTGGGGGACATGGAGCAGATAGCGGATCATCTGAGTATCTGTGAAAAAGATTATGTCTGTATCATGACACGCGGTCATTCCAGCGACTATGTGGTGCAGCGCCAGGTGCTGGCGTGCCGCCCCCGCTATGTGGGTGTGATCGGCAGCAGGAATAAGATCACTGCAGTCACAGAGAGATTGTTAAAGGATGGATTCTCCAGGGAGGAGATCGCAGCCTGCCATATGCCGATCGGAACACGGATCGGCGCGGAGACGCCGGCGGAGATCGCGGTCAGTATCGCCGGGGAATTGATCGCGGTGCGGGCAGGGCTTGAGGCCGTGTGGTGTCAAGACCTTTGTGACAGGAGCCATGCCATGATGTGGACCGCCTGTTGAAAACCGCCTTTGCGGATCAAGTCCTCGATCTGGGCGGCAGTATATTTTTTGATATGTAGGAACTCTGTTTCATCGAGAGACTGCGCGCCTGACCGGCGGCAGTCTTTTGCCGTATAGATATGCGCATAGTTATCTGAGATCGTTGCGTTGGAGGGTACGGTGAGCAGATGTCCCCATTTATCAGATGTGTACCCGGTCTCTTCCCGCAGCTCCCTTTTGGCTGCCTCTAGAGCATCCACTGTGCTGTATCCGCTCTCTTTTGTATATTCGATCCCGCCCGCGGGAAATTCTGTCGTCACCTCTTTTATCCCCTGGCGGAACTGCCGGACACAGAGGTATCTCCCATCTCCATCCGATGCAACGATCACCACATAGTCTTTCCGGCTGTAACTGTAAAAAGGGCCGGATACGTTTCCGTCCGGGAAACGGTAGTCTGACCGCCGGAAATCTATCCATCCATCCTGTATGAGATGCTCGGTACGGACCTCTTCCCATGTCAGGTCTTCTTTATCGTGTTTGTTAGGATCCATGATGAACTCCTTTCTGAGGTATGATCTGGTCATTGATCATACATGATTTTTGGGGGGATGTCAATAATGAAAGGATCAGATAAGTTCTTTTTGAAGATCAGTCGTAGATATGTTATGATCATAAGAACAGTGTCATAGATAGGAAAAATATGTATCAATGAGTATTTGGAGGGATAAACTATATGGAAAATACTTTGCAGAAAGAAATAGAAAACATGTCGAAAGCGATCAAAACAGATAATTATCCAATGTCGATCGGAGAATTGGCCAATCTTTATCAGGTAGGCGATCTGGATATAAGCCCTATTTATCAGAGGATGTTCCGTTGGGATATAACACAGCAATCAGCTTTGATAGAATCTATCCTATTGAATATCCCGATCCCACCGATCTATGTATATCAAAATGAAAAGGGAAAATGGAATCTGATCGACGGACAGCAGAGGTTATCTACTATCTTTAAATTCATGGGTATCTTGAAAAAGATATCAGATGATGGAGAAACGGATGGTGGATTGAAGGACATCATGGAAAGGGAGCCGTTGACTCGTACAAAGTTCCTGCCATCTCTTGAGGGAAAGTATTGGGAGGATGAAGATGAGCAAAAGTCACTTACAGAGGTACAGCGCAGATATATAAAACGATCGAAGATACTGATCATCATCATTGATAAAAGCAGCGATGAGTTTGCACAGTATGAGATGTTCCAGCGTCTGAACACAGGTGGGAGTCATCTGAGTCCTCAGGAGATACGGAATTGCATATTGGTCATGAAAAATGAGGAGATATATAAAAAGATGAGGGATCTGAGCCGGTATGAGAATTTTGTCAAAGCGATCCCGATCTCTGAAAAAGATGCGGATGAACAGGGATATCTTGAACTCGTTGTAAAATATTTTATTTTAAGATATTCGGATCTTGAAGTCAGTGATTCAGAAAACTATAATAATTTTTTGACAGATGAGATCTTGAGATTGATCAACGCGGACATAATAGATCTTGAAAAAGAATCAGAAGTATTCAAAAAAACATTTGATCTGTTGTATAGAGTGATGGATGAGAATGCATTTAAAAAATATGATAAAAGAAAAGAAAAAAGCTGCGGTGCTGTATTAGTAGGAGCTTATGAAGCGATCATCCCAGGTCTGACAGAGAATATCGATCATTTCCAAGAAAAAAAAGAAGAACTTAAGGGTCTGATCCAGGGGATATATAGTTCGGATCAATATATAGCAGCGACGAGAAGGGGTATCCGGCCCATAGGAAGGATAAAAAGATTAGCGAGATCCAGCAAGGAGAACTTTGCAAGTGGCAAATAACATAAGGATAAAGACTGTTGAAAGGTTAGAAGGACTTTTGATGCAAGATCTTGCCTGGAGGAAGAAAGAGATGCTCTCGCTGAAGATCTTAGTAGAGAAAGATAAAGCAGATGGATCCATTTTGCTCAGGGCAGGTATCGCGTTGTTGTGCGCCCATTTTGAAGGGTTTATAAAGAGGGCATCAAATTGTTACATTGGCTTTGTTGCTGAGCAAAAGATCTTGTACAGTGATCTGAAAGAGAACTTTGCGGCAATAAAAATGGAACAGGAATTTAGGACATGTTCCAGATCTGAAAAGCATAGTGTCCATAAAAGGTTATTGATAAAATATGATGACCTTTTTGGAAAAAAATTTATGGAAAGATTCTCTGAAGATAAAGGTTTTATCTCTACACATTCAAATCCAAGCTCAGAAGAATTGAAAGAAATATTAGAAACGATAGGGATCAGTTCGGATATATTTGAGACAAAAGCTACATATATTGATAGTTCTTTATTAGCGAATAGACATAGGATCGTTCACGGAGAACCTTCCGATCTGGATAAAGAAGACTTTCTGATCACATTTGAGATGATCATGAAGCTCATTGAGGATTATAAAGATCTGATCATAGATGCAGCTGATAACAAAAAATATCTGAGAGGTGAAGTACATGGCGAACAATTGTCAAGTCCCTACTCCTCCTGAATATGTTGAAGAACTGTTGGATCGTGTTGGTTATGTGCAAGATCTCTATCATAGATCTGTATTGGAAAATTCCTGTGGTGATGGAAATATATTGAAAGAGGTCGTAAAGAGGTATATTATAAGCGCTCGCCAGGAAGGTTATGGTGATCAAGAGATAGTTGAGGGATTACAGAAACATATCATAGGATACGATGCTGATCCGAAATGTGTAAAAAGATGTGTTTTTAATCTGGATCAGACAGCATTGGAATATGGATTATCAGGAATAGATTGGAATGTGAAAGAGCAGGACTATCTAAAGTGTCCCGGTAGGAAATACCAATATATCATAGGGAATCCTCCTTATATAACATATCATGATCTTGGTATAGAACAACGCGATCTTTTGAGGGAAAGATTTTTGGGGTGTAAACAAGGGCGTTTTGATTATTGTTATGCTTTTGTCGAAGCTGGATTAAGGGATCTGGCGGATGATGGATGTTTAGCGTATATCATCCCCTATAGTATCTTGCGAAATGGATCTGCGGAGGAGATACGGAATCTTATAAAAGCGGATCTTAAAGAACTCATCGATCTTAAGGGGATACAGGTCTTTCCAAATACAGTCACGTCATCGGTGATCATCTTATGTGATAAGAAGGAACGGAGTAGTGTCACATACCATAATAAAAAAGATGGCTTTCACAAGATGATCGATAAACGATCTTTAAACGGGAAGTGGATATTTGAGAAAGGACCGGTTGGGCATCGCAGATTTGGTGATCATTTTAAGGTATCAAACAGTGTTGCTACTTTATGTAATGAGGTTTATGTTTTTAGGACAGATGAGCTGGATGACAGATTTTATTATGTTGGGGAGGATAGGATCGAAAAAGAGATAGTGTTCGATGCCGCCAGTACGAAAAGTGAAAAGAGGTATGATAAAGATCATAGAGGGCATGATAAGATCATTTTTCCATATAAGATCGGTGACAGGTGTGTGACCCATTATGAAGAAGATGAATTGAAAGAAAAATTCCCGGGCTGTTATGTATATTTGATGAGATATAAAGCAAAACTGCTAAAACGCAGATTGAGTAAAAATGTAAAATGGTTTGAATACGGACGGAGTCAGGCGATAAACGATGTTGTTGGCCCTAAATTAATATTGTCAATGGTCATCACAAATAAAGTCAGTGTTTATGGAGTGTCCGATCATGCGATCCCATATGCGGGAGCATACATAAAAAGCTTTCCGGATAATGGGATGAGCTTAAAAGAGGCAAAAGAAATACTTGAAAGTGATGATTTTTTTGCATATGTAAAAAACTGTGGGACGCCAACCACGACATCTTCTTACCGTGTATCAGTCAAAGATATAGGTGATTATTGTTTTTGACAGGGTTTAAAAATACATGTTGATATCGGTCCGGATCATCCATTATCCATGGGTTTGATCTCAAACCTGTGGCAGTATATTGAAAAAACAAATTTTAGGATCATATCAGCAATATAAGATAGGAACAGGATGGGTAGAGATCAGAAGATCCTCCGTATACATTTGTAAAAAAGAACTTGTAAATAGATGCCAAAAGATGTAATATAGAACATAATACCTAACTATAATGATGCATAAAAATAGTTTAGGATGTGACCGAAAAGTGTTTTAGGGATGGGGTACAGAGCTTGTCTTATGGGATTAACCTACTGCGTACACTCTTATTGGATCGAGGACACATGGAGCAGGATCGGCACTTTGGGATAGACCCTCATGATCCCAGGGAGCAGATGCCTGCAGTATGTGGGGCTTTATCAGTTTTCCGATCAGGGCAGTACAGCGGGTTAAAATAAAGAAAGAAAAGGAGAATGGAAAATGAAAAGGTACAAGAGGGTATTGGCCTTAGTGCTGGCATCAGCGATGGCGCTCACACCAGTGACGGCATATGCGGCGCAGGATACAGAGGTCATAGCAGAAGGCAACAGCGCGGCAGAGATCCCCGCAGATGCCGAAGATCTAGGGGGGGGGGTAGAGGAACTCATAGATGAGCCTGCTCCTGCCGGTGCAGCGGGAGAGTCTGAGCAGACGATATCTGTAGATGGCTTTGAGATCAGCGGATTGACAGAGGAGACAGAAGAGCTTGGGTGCGAAGGTAAGAAAGAGACAGCATCTGGAAGTTTTGGCGGCCAGCATAGCTTTAGTGTGAGGGCTTTAGGTGAGGATAGTGAGATCGCCTACACATTGTCATGGGTATGTCAAGATGGCACCCAAGGCGCGGAGGATATGGTCTCGGTGAATAGTCTTTATAGTTGGAGTCTACCTTCTGCTTCTTATATGCGGGAGGGTAAAGTGGTCTCCAGGTATAAACTCCATATCGATCTGAAAAAAGCTGGAGTGGTCAGCAGGCAGATAGATAAGGTTTATGAGATCTTCTATGCTGGGATCACAAAAGAGGAGTATGAAAACGGGTCTAAGAAACTTGAGGATTATTTTGATCTCTATGATCTTCGCGATGAAAGAATAGGGTATGATGAGGAAAAACTTCAAGAAGGGCAGTATTTTTCACGCTATATATCTAGTAGTAAAAAGTATGCAGGAATGGACTATACATGGACTGCCCAGGCGGTAAACGATCCTTCATTAGTGAAGACGGTCGCCAGTGGGAATGATATCTCGTATATACCACAGGAGAAGCTAGATTTTCGTCTTGATTTTGGTGATGGGGGCGGAAAGAAACAGGTAGACTCTTATAAGTTGAAGATCATTTTCAAGTATGCTGGTGAGGAGATCTGCACGAGAGAGGCATCCTATGATGTATATTTTACCCCTGTTAATATGTATGGATATTTAACTCCTTCTTTTAGAAAAGGAGAGACCAAGAGATTGGGCGTAAATGTTACAGAATGCGATAGCACTTCTAAAGAGATAGGCGATCATAGATATCAATGGTATAAAGGGGAGACCTTACTGGAGGGAGAGGATCTTTCCGAAACGTATGTAAAGGTAGAGGACTATACGGTCCAATATAAATGTGTATTCTCTGCTACAAAGCTGCAGCAGGCATATCCGGATATCGTTATGAAAGAGATATCTTGTGTATTTAGTCCGACTGAAAATACGGGATATCGTTTGAAAGATAGTTCGGCGAGCGAGCAGGAAGTGGGACTTGGGGAACCGGCAACTCTATTCATAAAATATGCCAGTGATACTGGATATAGTTTTGATCATAAATGGGAGAGGATAACCCAGAGCAGCAATGGGGAAGAAAGCTACGTAGAACTCAGTGAAAAGACGGATACATTACATATAGAGAAGACTACGGAAGAGGATCTAAAACCAGTATATGGGGATCCGGATGGCCATCTGAAACCCAATTATCAAGTGACAGTCACTGTCTATAGAGGGACGGAAAAGAAACCTGAGACAAAAATAACGGATATTAGGTATGCATTTACCTTAACATGCAGAGGGATGGATAAACTCCCAGTTGAGACCGATTCGAATTTAGAAGAAGTGATCAAAGGAGAGACATCTTATGATGTAGCAGAGACTGAGATAGAGCGAGGCGAGGACGTAAGATTATATATGACGTCCACAGTCAACGACCCTTCATATACTGTTGAGAAAAAATGGTATAAGAAGGTGGGCACAGTTAAGTATGTAGCTAAGCAGGTGAGCGGCGGGGACTATATTTGTAAAAAAGATACGAGCGGCAATGACCTTTTTGATAAATATGGATACCCCGTATTAGAATATGAGCCAAAAGATCCAAATGAGGTACCGGCCGGGGCGAAAGTGATAGATTCTCTGGATGTTTATACAGGGAGTCGTAAAACGGTAACGATATCTGGCAGTAGTACTGGATATAGGATGTATACGGAGAAGGTCGTAACATACGGCCAGGAGATCCCAGTACCGGCAGACGGTGTTTACACAATGGCTGGAAAAGATGCGGCCGGAGCGTATACAGACAACCGCGGCACGTATATAGTAGATATGAAGACCACGCAAAAGGACATGGAGCCAGAAAATTCTATCTGGGCGATCAGTCTTGTATATAATACGGATCTGGATGCATATGCCAAAACGAAGGATATCTACGCCGCCTTGGGCGAGTCTGTCTCTTTGGAAGTGATCGCTTCCAACAAAAATGCAACCCTTTATGATATTTCTTATCAATGGAGAAAGAAAAAAAGAGAGAGTGATAGAGAATGGATCACACTCCAAAATGATAAGAGTAGCACGTATACGATCGCTCAGTTAAAAGAAGATGATTATGGTATCTATGAGGCGGTCGTATCTGATCCATCTGATGCCACTGAGACAGTGCGGTTTACAGTTGATAAAAAAGGGATAGTCTTCTATACACCATTGTCTACAAGTTTCCGTAGATCGGTCGGTGACTCTGTGACTATGGAAGTTAAAGCGGATATCCCTGCATCTACAACAGTCAGCTATAACTGGTTCCGGACAGACAAATATATCAATGATGTAGGAGGGACATCGATTACTGATCGGAACTGGCAGATCCTCAATGAAGAGAGATCAAGCTACACATTTACAGTTTCAAATGAGGAAGATTTTGGGATGTACAGATGCGTTGTCAGATATAAATCCGACATCAGTGGAGAATATAGGACTAGAGAATTTTTCTTTGCGGTGATCGACGCAGCGAAAGATATCGAGTTGGAGAGGATCACGCCGAAGATCCAATATAAGCGGCCAGGGGACAGCGCTACCTACGGTGTACGGTATAGAGCTGATAGTCCTGCAGTCAACGATGCGGATATCAGATATCAATGGTACGACAATGAAGGCGGACGTATCGAGGGTGCTACAGGTCCGACTTATATAGTTGACAGTCTGAAAGAAAAAGATTTTGGAGAGATAAGATGTGTGATGTCCTATATGGGCCAGGACCAGGAGATCAGATTTACGACTTTCCTTTATTCAGATGTTGTGATCGATCATAGTATAGGAGATGTACAGAAAGAAACAGGGGATGATGTGGAGCTGGCGGTCGTGGTAGAGAAAAATCCCGCCGACAGGAAATTGACGTATCAGTGGTATTTTGGAGATTCGATCATATATGGGGCGACAGATCCCACTTATAAGATCCCTAAGATCGGTGAGGAGCAGTTCGGGATATATAGCTGCAAGATCTACGATGGGGACTGTGAGATAGATGTATATGAAGTAGAGATACGGCACATCACTGATCATATAAGTGTATCATTGAATTCTGGACCTGAGATATCTGTTGCCGCTGGGCAGAGCGTGACATTTGAAGTGACAGCAAGATCCGACAAAAACTTGGGTTTATCTTATCAGTGGTATACAGATGCGTCTGCATGGTATAACGGCGGTACGAGTGGTGGAAGAGCTATTGGCGGCGCTACGGAAGCGGCATTTACCATCAAATACGTGATGCCTTCCATGAGAGGGATATATTGGTGTGAAGTGAAGGATGCAGAAGGCCGTCGGGTAGACAGCCCATACGTTACATTGATCGTTGGGTCTGGTCTGAGTGTAGACAGCGGTTACCGTCATGACGATGATACGATCGGATATTCAGTGAAGATCGGAGGCGAAGTCACATTAATAGCAAACGCCAAAATAGAAGGAGATCATAAGTTATTCTATCAGTGGTACAAAGAAGACGATACAGAAGATGATACGGTGATCTACAATGCTACTTCATCGGAATTGAGATTGACAAACATCACATTGGATGATCTGGGATATTATACGTGTGTGGTCAGTGATGGGGCAGATTGGACGAAAACATTGTATTACTATGTATATGTTGATAATGGATTGGTTGTCGAACCCAGCATCCTGAATCCTAGGGCTGCAGCAGACGGTTCGATTACGATGTTTGTAGATGCGAAGGCAAATGCGGGCGAGAAGATCAGTTATCTGTGGGAAAAAGAAGAAATAAAAGAAGGGATCTGGGAAGTGATCCCACAAGGGACTTTAAACACTTATAAGATCCCTAAGATCACAAAAGCATCATTAGGCAATTATAGATGTACAGTCTCCACATCTGGAGAAAAACGTAGTTATGTATATAACGTAAAGACCATGTATGAATATTCCCAGAGCAGGGAATTCGCAGAGAAAGGTGACAGCATTACTTTTAAAGCTAATATCATCAATCGAGCGACAGATGCAAAATATACTTATAAATGGTATGCAGAACATCCAGAGACTGGTTCACAAAAAGAAGTCAGCAATGCGATCGCTTCTTATACGGCAAAAGCGCCAGGGATAAGGCTTACGGGTAAGCATGCTATGATCGGATATAAGCCGGTTGGTTATCTCTGTGAGATCATCAGGGATGATGAGGAAGACAGCTATGAAGGAGAGTATACACTGAATGTATTCCCGAGCGTGACTTATGTAAAAACAATGCCAAAAACATCTCATCCGTTCAACAAACGTGTGGATGTACAGGGATATAAAGTAAACGGTGCTAAAAATATCAAGGTCACATTGGATGTACGTTCAGAAAGAGTGTTGGCAGTGGATGCTGCTGGACATGGCCATTGGATGGGTATGACTAAGGAGCAGGGAAAGGTAAATACGCTGACTCTTACAGGTAATAAAGTCATCTTTGTTGCAAACAGTGAATTTACAAAGGGATTACGGGCAGAAGATGCGATCGATGGTGATCCGCTCCTTGTGAAAGTGGATGAGAGTGGACTTGGATATGGTTATGAGGCAAAGAGTATCGTAGATACTGCACCTAAAAAACCAGTCGCACCTGCGAAACCAGTTCCAAAGAAAGGGACGAAACATACCGTTGGCAGTCTCATCTACAAAGTCACCAGATCTAGTGCAAAAGCGGGCACTGTAGCAGTGACGGGTGTGAAGAAGAAGACACTTACGACTGCAGCGATATCAAAGACAGTGAAGATCTCTGGATATACTTTTAAAGTTACCGCGATCGATGCGAAAGCATTTAACAACTGCAAGAAATTGAAGAAAGTGACCATAGAGGTCAATATAGCCTCCATTGGAAAACAGGCTTTCAGGGGTTGTGCGAAACTCAATAATATTACGATCAAAACAACAAAACTGACATCTAAGAAGGTAGGGAGCCAGGCATTCAAAGGGATCAATGCAAAAGCAACGATCAAAGTGCCGAAGAAAAAACTGGCCAGCTACAAGAAGATCCTGAAAGCAAAAGGTGTCGGAAAGAAAGTGAAGATCAAATAAATTTACGATGTGCAGAGGGCTGGGTCTGCAAGACCTGTCCCTTTGTAAAACATCTGTTTCGTAAAACTTGGAGCTCTGTTTGATAAAAAGGAGGTAAAAATGACAGAATTACAGTGGACTGTAGGAAAGAACAGTTTAAAGAAAGCGCTCGCACTCTTAATGACAGCGTGTATCTTCGCTATGACGATCGTGATGGATGTTGGGGCAGCAGGACCTGGCAAAGAGACTGAAAAAGGAAATGAACAGAAGCAAGAGCAGGCAAAAGGCCAGGAGAATGCACAGAGTCCAGAGGATGGCAAGACTCCAGGAGAAGGCAAGCCCATAACAGTAAGAGAAATAGAACTTAATAAAAAGGAACTGAACCTGACAGAGGGGAGTACAGGTATATTGATCGCGACGATCATACCTGGTTATGCGACATATCAGAAGGTGAGATGGGAGAGTGACGGCCGGGTTGCGAGAGTTAAAGAGTTAGATGATAAAACAGCGATCGTAACGGCAATGTCCCAAGGAACAACGACGATCCGTGCAACAATAAACGGCAAAGAGGCTTCCTGTACTGTAAACGTAGTAAAGGCAAGGGAGATAGCGGCGAAAAGCATCAGTCTCAGCAGGACATCTCTGGAGCTGAAAGCAGGTGGAAAAGAAAACCTGACTGTCAGGATGGAACCCAGCAATGCCACTATACAAAATGTAGAATGGAAGAGCAGTGACCCGGCGGTAGTGGCTGTGGAAGATTCAAAGAGGTCAACGATAGCTATCACAGCCATGACAAAAGGTGAAGCGACGATCACAGCAACAGTGGGCACGATGGCAGTATCCTGTAAAGTGACAGTAGGCGAAGCAGTGGCGGTCCAGAGTATCCGGTTTGATAAGACATCTTTAGCTCTGCAGACAGGAGACAAAGATACACTGACTGCAGCGATTGCGCCCAGTGATGCGGCTATCCAGGAAGTGGAATGGAAGAGCAGCGCCCCGGCAGTGGCAGCCATCCAGGACTCAGGAGCAAAGATGGCGACCATCCAGGCGATGGGCAAAGGAGAGGCCGTGATCACTGCGGCAGCAGGCGGCAAGACAGCTACCTGTAAGGTAAAAGTGACATCCACTGCTTCCATAACTCTGAAGACAAAGAGTGCATCGATCCAGGCCGGTAAGACAGTGACCATAGGCATCGCCGCCAAAAATCCTCAGCAGGATCTGGTGACTTTTACCAGCAGTGATAAGAGTATCGCCACAGTATCCGATGGAGGCGTTGTAAAAGGCATCAAAGAGGGCAGTGTGACGATCACAGTGAAAACAGAGAGCGGGGCGCAGGCGGCCTTTAGGGTGAAAGTAGTCAAAGCAGCGACCGCTGTATTGGTGAAAAGATCACAGACTCTGGAGGTGGGCAAGACCACCAAGATCCAGATAGACGCGGCAGCATCCACATCAAGCAGTATCAAGGCATGCAGCAGCAGCGCGCCTAAAGTTGCGTCAGTGGATAATAAAGGTGTGGTGACTGCTAAGAAGTCAGGCAGAGCGACCATAACCGTGACCATGCAGGATGGAGCAAAGGCACAATTTTCAGTCACAGTAAAGAAGAAAGCGCCCACAGCTTCTGTCAAGCTCGTGAAGAGCAAAGGCAAAGTAAAAGTCGGGAAAAAGATGACCATCAAGATAGGTAAGACGGTCCCTGCAAAAGACAAGATCAAAAAATGCGTGAGCAATAAAACGAAGGTGGCCACAGTAAACAACAAAGGGGTCGTGACAGGAAAGAAACCAGGGAAGGCAGTCATAACCGTGACGATGAAGAGTGGTGCAACAGCCAAGTTTACAGTTACTGTAAAGAAAAAATAAAATCTATCTGATACATAAAAGGGGATGCTCTAGAATGCATCCTCTTTTATGGCATTTGAGAGGCATGGATGATAAGAAAAAGATTGCTTGAGAATATCACGTTACTGTACCTGATCTTCATGGTGGGGATATTCCCCTTTTTTTTCAGAGATGATTATCTGGATATCGTATCAGCGAAAAAGAGTTTTTTCCAGGCTGTATCCATACTGTTCCTCGTAAGCGTTGTCTTATTAGGGTATGGGGACCCACGTTGGAAAAGGAGAATCCTGCCAACGGATATATGCGTGATGCTCTTCCTTTTGACGGTCCTGATCTCGTGCATGATCAGTCCGGAAAGGGGAGAGGCTTTCTGGGGAAATAGTGGGAGACGTCTGGGCGGCGCTTATCTGCTCTTGTGCGGGGGTGTGTATATCGTTGTATCAAGATTTTATAAAGAGAGCGGAGTCTTGTTGTGGACATTTTTGGTGGCAAATAGCGGGATGTGGCTTCTGGTCGTATGTGATCTCTGGGGTCTTGACCCATTAGGGATGTACGAGAGCCTGGATCCGGCCCAGCATATGTATTTTATCGGGACGATGGGGAACATCAACATCAATTCCGGCTATTCAGGCGTGTGTACGGCACTCATGATGGGGCTGTATCATCTGGGGCAGGGGCGTCTGACAAAGATCTGTTTTTGGAGTGCCTCTGTATTGGGTGTCTATGCATGCTGCTGCACCCGGAGCGACAGCTGGCTGCTGGCAGTGGGCAGTGGGATGCTCTTGCTCTTAGGCATATCCATGAGGGAAGGCGGACTGTTGAAATGGTGCGGGGTAGCGGCGGCTTTTTTTTGCGGGCTGACGTTCATGAAGGTCACAGAGTGGCTGGATAAGGTGACCGGATGGGGCAATAAGTATATAGAAGATCTGCGCGGACAGGGGATGCTCTATGCGCTCATAGATGAAAAGGTACTTTTGGCGTTGGGTCTTGCCCTGCTGGTCTTTTTTTTCACAGTGGCTGATCCCCGTTCGATGAAAGAGAGATCCCTGGATCCGGTGAGAAGATATGGGAGCTGGCTGCTGGCGGGAGCGGTGGCGGTCAGCGCACTCCTGCTGATCGGCCAGATCTTTCCGATGGAAGATGCCTTTGGAAATTCCCGGGGATATATCTGGAAAAGGACGCTTTGGAATTTTAGAGAGTATCCGCTTTTGTATAAGATCTTCGGATATGGACCCAATTGTTTTTTTCAATCTATAAAGAATGCTTATGGTGCGGAGATGGAAGCGCTGTACCAGGATCCGTTCATTGATGCGCACAATGAATGCCTGCAGTTTTTGGCGGTGACGGGGGTCATGGGGGCGGCGTCCTATATGGGTATGCAGGTGTCTTTATTTATCTCCTGTCTGCGCGGGAGAAAGGAGGCACAGGTACTCCTGCTCGGATGCATAGGCATCCTGGCGTATCTGATGCAGGGACTGGTCAATAATCCCCAGGTGTTCACAACACCTCTTTATTTTATTTTTTTAGGTATCATGGCGCGTCATCATGGCAGTGGGCACGGCCCAGAAAGATAAATTCCAGTTTGCTTCTAGTGGGAAATAATGGTATGATAAGGACATTACCAACAAATTGTACAGGGAGAGGTGTATGACAGATAAAAGATTCGCACTGCTGATCGATTCTGACAATGTTTCAGCCAAATATATTTCCGTTATCTTAGATGAGCTGAGCAAATATGGGACGACCACATACAAAAGGATTTATGGTGACTGGACAGATACGAAAGCTTCGCGCTGGAAGGGGAAGCTCCTGGAGCATTCCATTGTCCCCATCCAGCAGTTTGCAAATACGACGGGAAAAAATGCGACAGACTCTGCGATGATCATCGATGCCATGGATATTTTGTACAGCCAGCAGGTGGATGGGTTCTGCCTGGTGTCCAGTGACAGCGATTTTACCCGTCTTGCCAGCCGTCTGCGGGAATCGGGGATGACAGTGATCGGGATGGGAGAGGAGAAGACACCCCTTTCTTTTCGGAGTTCCTGTACGATATTTACGAATCTGGAGGTATTGCTGGAGGAGGAAGAAAAGGGAGAGGAGATCCAGGAGGGCGCAGAGACCACCGGTAAGAAGACAGACGCGGGCAAAAGTGACCAGGGGCCTGACAGGAGCCGTCAGATCATAAGTACGATCATCGGTATGATCAGTGATAATGAAGATAAGGGCAAAGAGTCGAGTTTAGGCGAGATCGGAAACCGTCTGCTCAACAAATACCCAGACTTTGATGTGCGCAATTTTGGTTATAGTTCATTGTCGCGCTTTTTGGAGGATTGTGGTATCTTTGACTTAAAAAGAGTGGAGAACACTATTATATTATCAGTAAAAAGTGACGATAAGACTAAAGGAGAGATCATAAAATATATTAAAGCTGAGGTGAGCAAACACGGCAAGAAAGGTATTGGCATGAACCAGCTCAGCAATGAGATCCACAGTAAATTTAAGAATTTCCGGGTCAAACAGTATGGGTATTCCCAGCTGTCCAAATTCGTACAGAGTATGGACGGCGTTGAAGTCTACGAGACGGATCAGCGTCAGAAGATGGCCAGGAAATGCAGCAAGTAAAGGAGGAGATATATGGATCTGACAATGTCGATCGCAGCGGCGAGTATGGGATTGAGTGCGGCAAAAGTGCAGCAGGATGTCTCGATCTCCCTGTTGAAAAAAGCAATGGAATCCCAGGAAGAGAGCCTGAATGTGATCATGGATGGCGTGGACGCAGCTATGCAGCCGCCCACAGAGCATATGATCGATGTATATGCTTAAGGGGAAATGGCCATGGAGATAAAGAAAGGCTTTATGAGAAAAGGGGTATTCCTTACAGTGGCGCTGTTATTGCTCATGGGGATGACCCTGCAAGTACAGGCGGCCACAGTGGGTGGGACCAGAGTCAAGAATGTCAAGACCAGGACAGCAGACTGTCAGCGTGTGATCTGGAAGAGTGTACCCAGAGCCAGCGGTTACCAGGTGGCCTATAAAGCCGCTTCCGGCAGGTATAAGTATAAAAAGGTACCTGGCGGCAAAGTCACCCGGCTGGATATCGGGGGACATCTCCCCAACGTCATGTATACGTATAAAGTGCGGGCATACCGGACAGTGAAAAAGAAGACCGTATATGGTGCCTGGTCAAACCCAGTCCAGGGATATATCAACAAAAATATCGCCATCTATGGGAAAGAAGTTTCCTATGAGAAATACGGACGTTTTTATAAAGATCAGAGCGCCTCTTATAAAGACATGAGGGCAGTCACCGTCAAGACGTGGGACTTTGCCAGTGGAAAAAAAGGGGCGAAGATCACGCGTACATGGACGATCTACGTCCACAAGAATCTTGTGAGTACGGTGAAACGTGCTTTTAACGAGATCTACAAAAGTCCGGGGAAATTCCCTATCCATTATCTGGGCGGCTGGCGTTATGGTGATGGACGTTCTGAGCATTACGATGGCACGGCTATCGATATCAACCCGGATGAAAATTATCAGGTCAGGGATGGACAGGCTCTTGTGGGAAAATACTGGCGGCCGAAAAAAGACCCGTATTCTATCGCAAAGAATGGGGAAGTGGCACGGATCCTCAAAAAATATGGATTTTCGCAAGGGATCTGGTCAGATAGCTACCAGGATTATATGCATTTTTCATATTTCGGGACATAGATCATTTATCAGCAGTCATGGAACATACAGATATAAAAGGCAGGATCCTTATAGAGATAGGATCCTGCCTTTTGGTATATTGTCAGATCATCTGAGATTGTATCCGTACACGCTCCACGGCGTCTGAGAGGAAATTGACGCCATTGTCGTCCTCTTTATTGTTCTGGGCGACAGCATTTTGCGCAGCACTGCTGGAGGCAGCGGCTGTGGTCTGTACAGTCTGTCCTGTGGATATATCTGAACCCATATACTGTTTTACTTTCACTACATAATTCTGTGTCTCGGCAAAAGGTGGTATCCCTCCATATGCGGCTACATTGCCGGGGCCTGCGTTATAGGCAGCCAGAGCCAGATCTATATTCCCGCCGTACATAGACAGATTTTGCGCCAGGAGTTTGGCGCCGCCCATGATGTTCTGACGGGCGTCAAAAGGGTCTGTCACGCCTAGGCTGGCGGCTGTGGCCGGCATCAACTGCATCACGCCCTGGGCGCCCGCCCCCGATTGGGCATACTGGTTAAAATTCGACTCAGCCATCCCCACAGCTTTCAACAGATTTACCGAAACTCCATATGTATTGGCCGCTTCCTGGAAGATAGCGTCCATGCTCTCTGACATCTGAAAGCTAGCGGCTGCTTGTCTGCTGCCGGTCACTGTATTTTGGACGGATGCAGCTTTTGCCGCTTCTTGTTTTTCTTTATAACTGGCAATGGAATCCGCAAAACAGCGGCTGATGGCGTTGGCCAGAAGATTACCGAAAGTACTGCTTTCTTCAGTACGGACGGAAGTGACGATCTGGTTGTTCTGGTCATTTTGCTGGGTGGTCCCATTGCTGATCACTTTATTTAGACTAAAACTCATTTCCCCTCACCTTTCAAACTTATAGAACATATCTATTATACACCTGGATAGATATCCATGACAAGAATTATCTGCAAGAAGATCCACTTAATGGGCACCAGATGCCCGGGCCACGGTCCAGATCGTCTTTCCGATGATCTTGATATCCTGCCACATGGACCAATTATCTATGTACTGCAGATCCAGTTTTACAACTTCGTCAAAATCAGTGATGTCGCTGCGCCCGCTCACCTGCCAGAGACCGGTGATGCCTGGTTTTAAGCTCAGGCGGCGCTTCTGTTCATTCGTATAATGGAGAAATTCGTCCTCCGTGGGCGGCCTGGTGCCCACCAGGCTCATATCGCCTTTAAAAACATTGAAAAACTGCGGGAATTCATCGATACTGGTCCGCCGGATGAATGCGCCCACTTTCGTTATACGGGGGTCATTGGTCATCTTAAACATCTGTCCCTGCATCTCATTTTGTTCCATCAGTTCTTTTTTCCGTTCTTCCGCATCCATATACATGGAACGGAATTTATAGATCTTAAACCGTCTGCCGTTCTTTCCGATACGGATCTGGGAGAAGATCACAGGACCCGGGGATTCCAGGTAGATCATCGGTCCGATGATCACCATCAGGATCGCTGTAAAAAACAGGCCGAACAGGCTCCCGATGATATCCATCCCTCTTTTCAGGAACAGAGATGTATTGTCAAACATATTCGTGCTGTATGTCAATACAGAGTGTGTGCCGAATTCCCGCAAGGCTTTCTCTCTGGTCTTTAATCCAAAAGTCTGGATGTTCACATTTACGACGATACCCATATGCTGCAGCGTCAGGATGATGTCCTCGATCTCGCGGACAGGATAGTCATTGACGCTGATGAAGACTTCGTCAATGGCGCCTGTGCGGATATAGTCGTACATACAAGTCCGGTCGGCCACGACCATTTTCCGCAGTTTGCTGGGGACAGCTTTTTTCCTGCCGTCCAGCAGGACCATCCCCACCAGGCTGTAATCAGCAGGTACGGAGCCGGTCAATTCGTTATATACACGTCCGGCCAGCTCTCCGGTGGTCAAGATCAAAAAACGCTTGGCGAATTTCTCCACAGAATAATATTTCCACAGGATCTTTTTATACAGGCAGCGCAGCAGAGCCATCAGCGTGACATTGGAGACGAAGATCACTCCGTAGAACATACGTGAATAATCGCCTGCGATATGGAGGAAATAGAGTATCAGCGCTAGAGCGACGGCAAGTATACAATTTATCTGGAAGACCAGGAGGATCTCTTTCCCATAGCTCCGTTCCATTAGTTTTTCCAGACAATCTGTGAGCAGGGCCACGCATAGATAGATCAGCAGCAGACAGGCGATAACGATCCGGTAGAGCTGTTCCTCCAAGATCCCTCCTAATGTATGGAACCGTATATAATACCCGATAACATAGGAAAGTACAAGGGACACTAGATCCAATGCCAATAATCCGGGCGTGCTTTCGTATTTTTTTCCCATTTGTACCTCTCACATTCTTGACGATCCGATGTAAATCATCCACAATGAAAAGAAATCTGATGAAGGAGGATCGCCATGATCACTATTAGTGTGTGTATGATCGTAAAAAACGAAGAAAAACACCTGGCAAGGTGTTTGGATTCCCTGCAGGGTCTGTGGGACGAACTGGTCATTGTGGATACCGGATCCACTGATGATACCAGGAAGATAGCGGAGGGCTATACCGACCGTATCTATGACTACCAATGGAGAGACGATTTTGCCCATGCGCGGAATCATGCTTTTTCTCTGGCACAGTGTGATTACATCTATGCACCGGATGCCGACGAAGTCTTAGCCCCTGAGGCCCGTCGAAAATTTTCCCAGTTAAAACAGACGCTCCTGCCGGAGATCGAGATCGTCCAAATGATCTATGTAAACCGTCATGACCACAGGACCACGGAAAATTTTGAAAAAGACTACCGTCCCAAATTGTTCAAACGTCTGCGGACATTTAAGTGGATCGATCCTGTACACGAAACGGTACGCCTCCAGCCTGTCGTCTATGACAGCGATATCGAGATCCTCCACATGCCGGACAGCAGTCATGCCAGCCGGGATCTTAAGATCTTAAGATCCTCTGTCCAAAAAGGTTTTCGCCTGTCTGCCCGCCTGCACAATATGTATGCCAGGGAACTTTATATAGCAGGGACTCCTGAAGAACTCAAGGAGGCTGAAAGCTTTTTCCATAAAAGCATGCAGGATCCCACCCGCAGCGAAGATGAGCATATGGAAGCTCTGTGTATATTGGCCCGGATAAACCGGATCAAAAAAAACTATCCAGAGTTTCTCAGCCTCTGTCTCAACGGCATTGCCGCGGCACCTTGTGCAGAATTATGCATCGAAGCCGGGGACTATTATATGGAGATACAGGATCATGAAAATGCCAGGGACTGGTATGAAAACGCTCGCAATACCCTGCCTATCCTGGATATCCGCTGCCAGGAAAAGTTTCCCACAGAAAGGCTCACTCTGTGTGAGACAGCTTCCGCTTCCCACAAGGAGCGATGAACTGCTTACATTTTAGCATATATCTTTAAACGATTCAAGATTATATGATTTCCAGTTTAGCAGTTGGGCCTGTATCAGATCATATGGATACAGGCTCTATCTCAAAGATATCTCATATCGTCTCTGTTGCGATTCTAATCCCTCCTGGATGTGCATAGATTGTAAAAACAGTTCATTTAGGGGATGTTTTTGAAAGATTATATTG
>CANTEW010000001.1 GCA_947652925.1 uncultured Lachnospiraceae bacterium | reverse complement strand
TCCTTACCAAAAAGGAGCCATTTTTTACCAAAGACACAAACTTTTTTACACTACCCATTGGGAAACGCCTGTAAAGAGATCTCTGTGTCTGCATTATAATATTCATCTTCTTCATCTTCTTTTAACATGAGAGAATCCTGCAATATATATTGTCCATCCTCCAGATAGTAGATCTCCAGCGATCTGGAACGGGGGTCGACGATCCAGTATTCTCCAACTCCTTTTTTACAATAAAGTCCCATTTTTTCTCCCCGGTCTTTTTTCGCTGTGGATGGACTCAGTGTTTCGGCGATAAATCCGGGGATCCCATTGTATCCATTTGGTGTGATCTGTCTTCGGTCGCATATGATAAGGATATCTGGGACAAGATAGCTGCCGTCTTCAAAATATAGATGCAGATTTTCCATGTATGGAAGGCATAGACTTCCTTTTAGCTGGCGGCTTATGGATCGATAGATATTTGCGTTTACAGGCGCGTGGTCAAATCCGCCTGGCGGCATATAATAGATCTTCCCACCGATCCGTTCTTTTTTCAGATCTTCTTTGAACCTTGGCGGCATTTTTCTCTCCTTTCATTTAGTTTTGCCACATGTGTTATGTTTTATATCATATCATAGGAGAGGTTGTTTTAAAACTGTTATTTATCTTTATTTATGGGTCTCCTCGTTTATAATTGAGTTGCGCTCAGATCATGAGCGGTGCTATAATCAATGATATGATCGGTCTGTCAAGAGTCATGTATTTTTGATATTCTGATCATAATATATATTTGCGGAGGGATCCAGGGATAGGTGACAAAAGATGAAGAAGGAGAGTTTCGACCAGCTTTATGAAGATTACCATAAGTTAGTACTGCATTTAGCTTATGATATCTTGCAGGATTATGGTCTTGCACAGGATGTCTGCCAGGAAGTTTATATTAAGCTCCATAAGAAGATCGAAGGCTTGGATGAGGAACTGATAAAAGGATGGATCTTGAGGAACACCTATAGGACAACGATCGATTTCTGGAGAAAGTCATATCGGAAAAATGAGATACCTGTGATCAAAGAAAAGATAGAACGGACACTGGTGGAGGAATGCCTGGTAGAAGCGGAAAATGAGAACAGCAGGAAAGAGTTCCGCGATTTTCTGCTGGATAGATTAAGAGACCATAATCCCATGTGGTATGATCTGATGATGAGAGTTGTCGTAGAAAATGAACCGGTCAGGGATGTAGCCAAAGACTACGGGATGACTGAGATGGGCCTGCGGATGAGGCTCAGCCGTGCCCGCCGCTGGTTGTATGCCAATTATCACAAAGATTATCGTGGACTGTGATGTAAGATGGACATTTAGGGGTCACTGCGGCAAAAAGGTGTTGATAGGGGAATGCGTTTCCCTATCGATCCCTTGACGTTGGCTGAGGATATGGTATAATAGGATCAATAGATTTGATCGAATAGTCGATCTATCAGGAGGAAGTATTTCAGATGTATGGGTTTTATGTAAATGATGTATGGTATCAGGTGGAAGGGGATGGGACAGCGGTGAAAGCCTGCATCCCCACATTGTCCATGATGGATGGGAGAAGGATCCTGACGGTGGAAGGTCTTTCAGAAAGAGAAAAGGAACTGTATGCGTATGCATTTGCGGATGCAGGGGCGGTGCAGTGCGGTTTCTGTATACCGGGTATGGTCATCTGCGCAAAAGCTCTGCTGGATGAGAATGTGGATCCCACCAGAAAAGAGATCGCCTATGCCCTGCGCAATAATATCTGCCGCTGTACCGGGTACAAGAAGATCATCGATGCGGTGAGTCTGGCCGCTAAGATCAAACGGGAAGGAGGAGATATCCCGAAGAATGGATCCGGATGGAGATTAGGCGAGCGGGTACAGCGGATCGATGCCCGGGAAAAGACGCTGGGCTATGGGGAATATGTAGACGATATGGAGGTAGAGGGGATGATCTATGCCAGTGCTGTCCGTTCCAGATATCCCAGGGCAAGGGTGCTGGCCATTGATACAGAGCGGGCGGAGGCTCCCCCAGGCGTGATCGGTGTCTATACGGCGGCTGATATCCCAGGGGATGTGAAGGTGGGCCATCTGGTGCAGGACTGGGATACAATGATGCCAGTGGGAGGATGTACCCGTTATCTGGGCGATGCAGCAGCTCTGGTGGCGGCGGAGACACTGGAGATCCTGGAGAGGGTGAAGAGACTGGTCAAAGTCACATACGAGAGACTGCCCTTTATCAGCAGTCCATGCGAGGCGATGAAAGAGGATGCACCGAAGCTCCATGAAGGTGGAAATCTCCTTGCACATAAGCATGTGTCCCGGGGAGATGCTGAAAGAGCGATCGCCAGACCAAGATATGTCTATACGCAGAGATTCCATACACCCTACACGGAGCATGCATTTCTGGAGCCGGAATGCGCCATCGCTATGCCTTACGAGGATGGGGTGCTGATCTATTCCACGGATCAGGGTACATACGCCACCCAGCATGAATGTGCAGAGATGCTGGGGCTTCCCAATGAGAAGGTCCGGGTGGTCAATAAGCTGGTGGGCGGCGGTTTTGGCGGCATGGCTGTCCAGACGGCCGGTGAAGGTGAAGCTGACGCGTCAGGAGAGTATCCTCATCCATCCGAAGCGTCATCCCATGGATATGGAGTTTACGGTGGGATGTGATGAGGAGGGGATCATCCAGGGGGTGAAAGCCTCTGTCATCGCGGATACGGGAGCATATGCCTCGCTGGGCGGTCCGGTATTGGAGCGGGCCTGCACCCATGCGGCGGGGCCGTATAACTACCAGGACTTTGAGATCGATGGGAAGGCTTATTATACGAACGATCCTCCGGCAGGGGCTTTCCGGGGGTTCGGTGTGACCCAGATTTGTTTTGCCATGGAGATGATGCTGACAAAGCTTGCGGAGCAGGTAGGGATCAGTCCCTGGGAGATCCGCTGGCGCAACGCCATCCGCCCAGGACAGGAATTGCCAAATGGACAGATCGTGGATGTATCCACCGGGTTGGCAGAGACTCTGGAAGCAGTAAAAGGGGTGTTTGAAAACAATAAATACGCAGGTATCGCCTGTGCTATGAAAAACGCAGGTGTGGGCGTGGGCATCCCGGATCATGGGAGGGTCATCCTGGCAGTAGTAGATGGGAAGCTGCATATCCGTTCCGGCGTCTCCTGTATCGGGCAGGGGCTGGGGACTGTCCTGGTGCAGATGGTGGTGGAAGCTACCGGGCTGAGCCGGGATGAGATCATATACGATACTGCCAATACGATCAATGCGCCCGATTCCGGCACTACCTCCGGTTCTAGGCAAACACTGGTGACCGGGGAGGCGGCACGGTGGGCTTGTGAGCTGTTCAACAAGGACAAGGCTGATCACACGCTTGCAGAGTTAGAGGGAAGAGAGTATTATGGGGAATATCTGGCTAAGACAGATCCATTAGGGGCAGATATACCGAATCCGGTATCCCATGTGGCTTATGGCTATGCGACGCAGGTCTGTGTGTTGGATGGAGAGGGGAAGATAGAGAAGGTGGTCGCAGCCCATGATGTGGGAAAGGCAGTCAATCCCTTATCCATTGAGGGACAGATCGAGGGCGGCGTGATCATGTCGGTGGGATATGCGCTGACAGAGGAGTATGACCTGAAAGAGTGTGCGCCCCAGTCTAAACATCCGTATGCACAGAGCGGGAGAGATGTTCATCGTGCGCTGTTCTGGCCAGGATAAAGGGGCAGCGGCTAAAAAACCCTGTGACGTCAGTTGTATCGCCTGCGGCCTGTGTGTGAAAGATTGTCCCAGTGGGGCGATACAGATACAGGAGGGATGTGCCTGGATCGATGAGAGCCGCTGTCTGTCCTGCGGGGCGTGTGCGGCGGGATGTCCGCGGAAAGTGGTCGCAGATATGCGGGGGATCATCCGGTAGAAAAAACAGCAGGTGAGCATGAGAGCCGCCTGCTGTTTCTGCTCATTCTTTTTCATGTACACTCATTTTGAGGCGATATATGATCAGTTGTTCTTTTTGTTCCAATATCCTTTTTTTCAATGTGACCAGACCTTGCTGAGCGGCGTTCTTTGCATCTTTTCGTAAATCTTCTATCAAACTTGCGATCTTTGTCTGGTCTTTCTCTTTGCATAGGAGCATCTTTTCAGCCATATCCAAATGATGCTGCACATATGCAATAAAATCTTTTTTCCCTTTGATCTCCCAGCATCTGTCTTCTGACTTTGCCAGCAAGATCTTTTCCTGGGGTGAGATCTCGTATTCTTCCCGTTTTTCAAAAAACAATTTAAATGTACTTTCTAAAAGTGGCGAGTGGTCGATATAACATAAGATCGTCCCGTCTTCGGTCACAAGATCCAGCACATTTTTCAAAACTTCCAGTGGTTCTGTATAATGCACGGATCCATTGATCACAACGATATCAAAATAGTCTCTCCTCAATTGCAGATGTCCAAAATCTCCTGCTATATAGCTGAGTTTTGGGAGTTTCTCTATCCTGGATATCCTTTCCATCCATTCGAGTTCCATCGTATCATAGGCACAGACAAAGATAGAGTCTTCATTAAATGCACCGATCAACTCCGCCAATTGGCTGCTCAGTATTCCCTGCATACATCCATATTCCAATATATGGATCGGCTGCGAGGAACGGATCAGACGGTCTGCGAGTAAAGTGGCGATCAGTGCGGCAGAGAGTACTTTTGTTCCATCTTCCTGCCGTATTTTATTCATGGATGCAACGATCAGTTCTGGCAAGATCTGTTGGGGGTTTTCTCCTGGGATACGGTGCATAGGTATACGGCTTTTATTAGACAGAAGATCCCCACAATCCAGCAAGATCTTTTTTCCATGTTGATCTGCATAAACAAATTTGTTGTTTTCCCATAAAAAATCCCCCATCCTACCCTTCCTCTCCAAACATCATATAGTAAAGTCTTGCTACGATACGTTCCATATCAAAGTTTTCTTTGGCATACGCATGAGAACGATGGCACATAGCTTCCAGATCTTCATCCTGGCATAACTGCAGTAAGATATCTGCAAAACCACTTATATCACCAATATCTGCCGCCAGGCCGCAGCGTCCCTGATCTGTTGCATCTCTATATTCATCAATTTTTGTTATAGCAATAGCGTCCCCAGCATAAAGTGCTTCTGCGATGACATTGGGTGTCCCGCCTTCGAGTGCAGAAGGAAGGGCGAAGATCTTTGCTCTTTCATATTCATCATAAAGAGTTTCTCTGTCGCCTATGTTCCCTAAAAATCTGATGCGTTCTTTAAGTTCTGGATGTTCTGTCCAAAATTGTGTCAGATAGTCTTCAAATCCCTGCGCGATACTGCCTGCTAGACGTAACCGCCAATCGGGGATCTTTTCTGCGATCTGGGCAAATGCCTCTAATAGTACATTTGTTGCTTTTTGCTGGGTGCCCAACCTTCCTACTGTCAATATGATATTCTCTTTTTTCTCAGATCTATAACTCAGTTTTCGTTCAGGGTGATCGTAGAATCCATTGGGTATATATTCGATCGCCCATGGCCATTTTTCATTCAGATGTGCCTGCATCGTACGACCTGATGTGCATATGATATCGCATTGATCCATGAATCTAACAAAGTAAGGATCTGTCCATTGGATCCTGTCCATCCACCCTGAATTGGCATCCAGAGACAGGCATATCTTCCCAGTGGGGTTATATGCTTTATAGATGTCCGCTAAAAGATAATATGGCGGATAAGGCCCGCGGAGTAACAGGCAGTCAATATCCTGGGAATTTTTTCTTAGATATTCTATTTTTGCTTTTTCTCCGCCGTCCTGGAGAAATTCCATCTGGACCCCTTCTATATAACGTTGGTTGGGATATCCTCCATTTCTGCGTCCGCCAGTCATCCGAGCATCACAGGAATGGTTTTTATACAGAAGATAGGGGATCGTGCCGCATTCTTTTACCAATTGTACGTTTGTCCAACCTTCATCTACAGATAACGCCACGATCCGTTTATCTCCTTTTTTGGGTGTCCGTGCCTTCTTTTTAGGAGGGATCGCATAGATGACTGTTTCCCAATTGTTTGTAAGGTGATAATGACGGATATAGAATCGATATCCGGGATGGATCTCGTCGATCAGCTGCGGGATCTCCCACATATCGCTGACAATATGGTATGTGCAGATAGCAAGTTTTGGATGATCCTCCCGGATCCGTCTTTTTGCTCCCAGCAGGGCGGGGATCTCTGCTCCTTCGATGTCCATTTTGATAAAAGAGACCTTTTCTCTGATATCCTCATCTAGGGAAATGATCTCAATATCATCTCCATCGGATCGTCCAGCCATGAAAGTACCCGAGGATCCGTTGCCCTGGATGGACAGATGGCTGTTTTTTTCTCCCACTCCGCATTGGCGTACCGTGATATTGGGGTATCTTTCCAGGTTACGGCGGCAGATCTTGGCATTTTCAGGAGACGGTTCATAGACATAGATTTTTTTGTAGTGTGTAAACTGGCGGATGAATCCCTCCGCTGTATCTCCCGTAAAACCTCCGCAATCGACAAAGACTTCGTCTTTGTCGCAGGTGATGATCTCCTTATCGAAATACTGTGGATTATTTGCATCATAAGCCGCTTCAAGAAAAGAGGGTAAAGGGAGTATCCGATAACCGATCAGATTTGAAAAAACTGACTTAGATAGATCATCTTCCAAATGCGTATATAGCTGATCGTAATGGTCAACATTTTGGATCAGATCCTCCAGGACAAAACGATAGGCTCCGCTCTGCATCCCTTTTGAATATCCTCCCATGGGGTATTGCTCTAATACTTCCGGTTGTATGTCCAAAAATCCTGCGGATGTTTCCAGTATTTCTTTATAGCTGTAAGTCTTCAACATCTGTGACATGCTCTCATAACTGGAGAACTTGCTGCGGAATTCCTGTTGTTCCATATAGTATTCCCTTTCTTTCCCGATGGTCATTTATTGACGATGTGGAGCATTTCATTTACCCGTATCTCAAATGTATGTTCACGCGTCATCTTTTCCAGGGCAGATTGACAGATCCTTTCACGTTCCTGATCGTGAGAAAGATAGTGATCTGCTTTATCCAACATCTCTTCGAAACTGGTATAATAGACAAAATCCACATCTGGTTCAAAATGAAGAAAAAGATCTTCCTGGAAATTCGTCAGCAAAAATCCGCCGCATCCCATGATATCCATAGCTCGGAGAGGGACCCCTGTATGGATACTCTTTCCTGTGACATTCATATTGATCTTACTGCAACGGAAGATCTTAGGCATATCGATCATATAGTCAGCGATCCCTTTATTGACTGCATTGCCGATACTGACATTTTCATCTAAAGTATATAAATACATTTTATAACGTTCAGACAGCAATTCCACCATTAACATGCGTTCTGTGGAAGTCACTTTTCTCGCCAGATAATAATTGGAATAGATGTAAGATGCGGGTGCTAAGAAACCTTCTGGTGTAGAATAAGGCATGCACTCTTCGATCTTATCCAAAATATCTTTTGTCAGACATTTTTCCATGATGTCGCAGCCATATATATCAGTCTGTGCCATGACCAGAGCTTCCAGATACCCTATCGTATAAGGGTCTGCCTTACTGCAGAGGCGCTCAAAAAAATGGTGTTCTTCGTTATATAATGCACCTACGAAAGAGATATCTGTCTCAAAACGCTGTCTGTCTTCTGATGTGATGGGGACTGCGCGCATCCGTTGGGGATTTACTGCCAGCGGTGCATAGTAGACTGTATCTGCCCCCTTCTTCCTCAAAAGATCACATATATGAGAATCAAAAGTAAAAACATAATTCGTTTCATAAAGCACATCCGGATAGAGCATCTTGCTGTAAGGACTATCATAGATCCAGGAGATATACTTGAGGTTTTTGTCTTTACATGCTTGGGCAATGATCGGGAAAAAGTTAAATGTAAAAACAAGGTCCGGCCTTAATCTGTCTAATCTGTCCTTGAGTTCCGCCAGATATTTTTCATCCATACGTTTATGCCCCTCTTCTGGTAGGGGGAGCGTGGATACTTTATGGCCGAGATGAAGGAATGCCTGATAAATATCATCTTGTCCAAAACATGCCCAGGTGATCATTAGTATATGATACATATTTAACCATCCTCTCTAGATGTTCTCAAGATCCCTTGATCTGTGAGATGTGTCCATAACTCCTGGCGCAGGCGGACTAATTCAAGATCTTTAGGGAGCAGTGTGGATAACTGTTGGATCAAAGGCTGTGCTTCTGGATAACGCCTTTCCTGTATCAGATCCCGTATCATTTTTTTTACCTGAGACCCCAACATTTTAAATTCCTGGTCATCCTGTTCCGCTCTTTCGATCTTTTCCGTGATGATCGGCAGCATACGCCGGATGGCACTGCAGAGTGGAGGATAGATGTTGATCGCTTGATGGAGTTCTTTAAGGATCTTTGCGTGATCAAAGTTTTGCAGGGCACAGAAAACCCGATCCATTTGTACAGCAAATTGATGCTCTTGGGGCATGAGATGCAGATTTTCTGGAAGGAGCATGTCTTTACTGTATACCAGAGCAGCATAGTCCTGTACCCAACTGCAATACTGTTCCATTTTTTGGAACAGGTCTTGATCGTCGAATTCTAATATTCCTTCTGCAAGCAACCGTTCTTGAAAAGTGATCTGCATGGTAAGCGCCTGTACAGGGAATTTCGCCAGATGTTTTTTAACAGTCACGATGTGGTCCGCTAGGTTATGGAGTTCAGCTTTGTCTGCTGTACTCTTGGAAACCTCTTTCCATTGTTGTATATCCATAACGTCCACCCAAGGGTCTAACGATATTTTTCCCTGTGACAATAGAAATAGACGTACAGCCTCTTGAAACACTATAATATTTTTGCTGCGAGCTGCAAAAATATTGTATTCCTGAGCGGATACGATCGCATTGTTTTCCCATGCCACACCTGCTTTGATGATCGAGATAAAAGGGTCCTCTGCTCCCGATCCGGCAAATCGATCCAAAAGGAATGACCTGTTTTCATTTTTCTGGAGCATTGTGTAAAAAGATTGATAAAAATTTTCAATCTCATTGCTCCCCCAAGGAAAACATTGGAGGAAAAAATCTGCTGACTTCTGATCCAGGATCTGGGCAGACGCTTTTAATCCGGAGAGATACACTTTGTATCTTAAATTTTTGATCTGCTGCTCTTCCAATCCGCCTATAGATTGAAAAAACCATTCTTCCGGACGTTTATCTAACCGTTCCAGACCAAGATGATAGTTTTTACCGTAAATGATGATATCTTTTTCATGATCCACTAATTTTATGCAGGCAGCCATCAGATCTGTATAGATAAGGAGTGCCGAGATCTCTGTGCAGAAAGGATGACGTAGCATCTGCTTTCCAACTTCAAGTGTTCTCTGATAATCTCCCTGTAAACGTATAAACTGAGGAAGGTAAGCCAGACACCAACTTTTTTCTTTCTCATTATCAGGTTCATCCAATTCCAGACATTTGAAAGCGTATTTTTCTGCTTCTGCATATTTGAAAGCTGACATGTATTCTTGACATAATTGGAGATAGTTGTGTACCGTGGGTTTATGTTCCCGCAGTTCATTTTCCAATAAGGGGATGTTCCTGCCTGTTTTAGAATCCACAATGTTGTCTACATATCCGTAATGGTGGGCATAGATGGAAAATCTCTTAACGGGTCCTTTATAGGGAGTGATATATTCATGGATGGTATTGATAAATTTTGTATCTGGTGTGAGGCGGACCATACGCGCCACATAAGCATGGATATAATTTATCCCAGACCATTCGGTGTAATTTCTCTGCCTGTAAGTGGCGCTGTTATAGTTTCTGTATTCCCCGCTGGCAAAAAAATCAATGATCTCATCAGCATCTTCCAGCCATTCATCGTCGTCAATGGACATGAACCATTCGCCCTTTGCCCTCTGCAGTCCTGTGTTCCTGGCTTTTGAGAAATCGTTGCACCATTGGAAAGGTATCACATGGCTGGTATACTGTGAAACCAGATTCCTGACCTGCGGGTTCCCACTTGTATCAACAATGATCAGCTCACTGGGGATCCTCATCAGGATAGGTACCAGGGAATCCAGGCATCTGCGGATGGCAGAGATCTTATTAGATGCTAACAACGATATGGTTAATTGTAGATACTGCATAGGATCCTCCTTTTTTCGAGATTATGCACAAAAATCCCCGGCCAAGGGAAATCCCTCAGCCGGAGATCATTTTTGCACTTTTTTGTGTTAAAGATTACTGTAACAACTGAAGTACGCTCTGCGGAACCTGATTTGCCTGAGCCAACATAGCCTGTGCAGACTGTACAAGGATATTGTTCTTGGTGTAAGACATCATCTCTTTCGCCATGTCTACGTCGCGGATACGGCTCTCAGAAGCTGTGATGTTCTCTGTGCTGACAGCTAAGTTATTGAGTGTATGTTCCAAACGGTTCTGGACAGCACCGAAAGTACCTCTTAATTTAGATACCTTATCAATCGCAGCATTGATAACGCTGATAGTCTGTCTTGCCGCAACCTGGTCTGTGCTATCACTTCCTGCTGTACCACCAATCGAAAGTGTATTAATCTTCAACGTAGATGTATCCATTACTGTCAGATTGATACCAATCTGGGCACTTCCAACACCTGACTCACTTACCTGGAAAGTGATCGGATTACTTGCTGCAGCCTTAGTAAATAATTCTTTACCATTGAAGTTTGTAGTAGACAGAATCCTGTCAATCTCTGATTTCAGCTGATCTACTTCTTCATTCATGGAGTTACGGTTTGTAGAATTGTATGTGCCGTTTGCGGACTGTGTAGCCAGTGCTACCATACGGTTCAGCATGCTATGCACTTCTGTCAGAGCACCTTCTGCTGTCTGTACCAAAGATACAGCATCCTCTGCGTTCTTGGAAGCTGTTTCCAAACCTGTAATCTGAGCTCTCATCTTTTCAGAAATAGCAAGGCCTGCAGCATCATCGCCTGCGCGATTGATCTTATAACCAGAAGATAATTTTTCTAAGTTTTTAGATACAGCACTATTATTTGTGTTTAATTTGTTGTAAGAATTTAAAGCTGTGATATTATGTTGGATTCTCATAAATCTTCCTCCTTGAATTTAAATTATCGGGAACTCCTTTTCCCGCTGGCATTCACCATAAGCATAAGTATTAAGTTTATACTCTGAAACCCGGCGCCTGGATCCCAGAGATACCGGTTTTGCAACCGGCTTATTTTACTTTACAACTATATTATCGTGAGTTTTTCCGATTACTTAAGAGTAAATCTGAAATTTTTCTATTTTTCTGTTTCCTGGATCGTGATCTCGTTGCATAGCTGGATAAATCCCGTGTCTAAAGCACACTCTATGATCATCTCTCTGTCTTTGTCCTTATCAAGATCGTACATCTGGGACAACAGTCCGTAGACTTTCTGCCCTCGGTCCTCTTCCTCCATATTTTCCATAAAAACATCGAGCAGAGTGGATAATGCATCTTTTGAGTATGGATTATAATGCAGAGCCATCATCAAGTGATCGATCGCCCCTGCTGTATCTTTTTTCACCAGGTCGCTGTATCCCAGGAAGATGCCCACTGCCTCCAGACAGTTTATGATCTCTGCATTGCTCAGCCCTTCTGCCTGTAACTCTTCTAAGGTGTAAGTGTTTTCCAGATATATGATCTTTTCTTCCAAAAGTCTTAATTCTTCTTCATTTATCATTTGCGTTGTATCACTATATTTTAATAATATCTGTTGTAATCCCCGAAGATCTTCTTGGAGATGTGCTATTATCTCTGCCATGCTATCTGTTTTCCTTTCTTTGATATTTATCTGATCATTATCTATGATTTATTGTGCCCATCATTTTGGTCCAAAATATGTATAAATCTTGTAACGAGATATTATGTTAGAGTGTGTTTGAACTTCCAAAAAGTTCTATAAATAGTTTAAATTCCACAAACATTTGATATGATCTATGGCTGCTCAACTCTTTTCTATGTGTTTTTCTACGAGAAAAGTACCAAAAGCACCGGGGATCGCGGATCTCACCCGGACCCCTTAATACGCTGTTTTTGGAATGTACGCATCTACATATCTGTAAATTTTCTATGATCTAACGATATTTGAGGCTTTCAAACACGCTCTAAGGCAGTATCTAAGTCTGGTAATGATATATACTGGAATGTTGTATTTTAACATTCTGCTCATGCCAAAAGATCAGAGGGTTTTACATGATCCATTTCTATAGCTCATCCATCTGTGGTGATCAGCCTGTATCCAAGACAGCACAAAAATACCCTTTTGATCTTTAGGATTTAGTACGTATATTATATATCGGACGATATCTGATAAAATTAAATGAAATGATATCTTGACTACAACGATAACATATTTTCAGGTAAATGTGAAGCGATATATGTTTTAGATGCAGCGGTGCAGGATGGATTTGATCGGTCTAAAATATCTTTTGAAGAGGGAAAGTTCAGGGGGACGTAGGAGTGGGATAGATGTCTGATAATAGAAATGTAGGTGTATGTTCTGTCTGTCCGTGTCTTTTGATCGGCATATTAGGTGATCTATTCCTATAATGTGTATATGTGACCAAGATGTCCGTACAGAGCATATAGATCAAAGGACCATAGTGTATCGACAAGTTGACTTCTGTATCAATTGTACCGCTTATTTTGCCATCTGCCGCGTTGGTCTGCACTTCGTTCCGGTCCGTGCTGAACATGTGCCACTGGCACATAGCACCGTTGATCGCCGTAGCCACCGCTACGCCTCATTCTTCCGCCTTGCAGAATGACAAAATATCCGGCACACTTTATTACAGAAGTCAGCTTGTTGATACAATAGAAATGTTTTTTCTTTGATAATAGGGTCATATTTGGGAATATGGGATCTTAAAAGCCCAAGTGATCATGGTCGATATTTTAAGGGGGAGTCCAAAGCAGATGAGAACAATAGTGATCTATAATTCGCAGACAGGATTTACAAAGCAGTATGCCCAATGGATAGCAGGAGCGGCAGGGGCTGATATCCTGGAGTTAGCAGCGGCGAAGAAGAAAGATCTGACGACATACGGGACGATCATTTTTGGGAGCTGGGCATGTGCGGGCGGCATCAGTAAGCTCAGCTGGTTCAAAGGCAATATAGATAAATGGAGAGATAAGAGACTGATCGTGTTTTGTGTTGGCGCCAGCCACATAGATAGTCCAGATATTGAGAGGGCTCTGGGACAGATCTTTAGCGGGCCGGTATCAAAAAGGGTGAGTCTATTCTACTGTCCAGGCGGATTGGATTATGAAAAGATGCCGATCCCATCGAAGCTCATGATGAAGATGTTTGTAAAGATGCTCAAGGCCAAAAAGGACAAGACAGAGGCAGAGCAGGAGATGATAAAAATGCTCTCTGCCTCCTATGATATCTCAGATGAGAAATATATCAGACCGATCTTGGGATGTTTGGATAAATGATCCCGTCTGAGCAGCACAGGATATCCTTTCCTGTGCCGCTGTCTCTTACAATGTGTTTGAAAACCTTCCATGAAAGATATCGAAAGAAATTTGTAAGGATCTGTCAAGAGTTTTGAAGATCTGATCTGCTATAATGGTATCCATAAAAGAAACGGAAGGAGGCAGAGACATGTCTTATATCTTACAGACAGATCATCTGTGCAAAACGATCGATGGGAAAGAGTTGGTATCGGATGTGGATATCCATATAAAGAAGGGCGAGATCTACGGATTTCTGGGTCCGAACGGGGCGGGGAAGACTACCGTGATGAAGATGATCACAAACCTCTGGAAGCCGACGGGCGGCGTGATCACGCTCTTTGGAAAAACATTGGAGGCGGATTCCTATGAGGTGTTAAAGCGCATGGGGAGTATCATTGAATTTCCCACTTTTTATGGGCATATGAGCGGAAAGGAGAACCTTGAGTTCCACTGCGGATATATGGGGTACTACAAGAAAGGCTGCGTAGAGCAGGTCCTGGAGATGCTGGATCTGACTGGGGCGGCGGATAAGCGGGTGAAAAGTTATTCTCTGGGGATGAGGCAGCGTCTGGGGATCGCCCGTGCGATCCTGTGCAGGCCGGAGCTGGTGATCTTTGATGAACCGGCAAACGGCCTGGATCCTGCCGGGATGAAACAGATCAGGGATTTATTCAGGATGCTCTGTACGGAATATGGAATGACCTTCATGATATCCAGCCATCTGCTCTCAGAGATCGAGAGTATGGCGGATATGATCGGGATGATCCACCGCGGGAAGCTGGTGAAAGAGATCACGATGGAGGAGATCGCAGAGATGGATACAGCGTACATCGGACTTGTGGTGGAAGATACGAAGAGGGCGGCGTATGTACTGGCTGAAAAGCTGCATCTGAGTAATTTTAGGATCATCGGGAGTTCGAAGATCCGTATCTATGAACGGGGGATCACTACGCAAAAGGTCTCAAAAGAGCTGATGCTGAATGATGTAGGGATCATATCGATCGGTGAACATACGGAGACATTGGAAGATTATTTCCTAAAGATGACGGCGGAGGTGGAGAAAGGATGATAAAGCTGATCAGACTTGAATGGAAGAAAAATGATATCGGGAGATATATCCGGAGTGCTCTGCTTTTGGCGGTGCTGCTCACCGCCTTTATCTTTGCACTGGAATTCCTGGGGATCGCAAATGACCCGGACGGCACGCTGGATGCAGCGCCGGGGACGGACGTGATCTCTTCACCGATCGGATTATTTACAGATATGGCATTCCTTATCTATACGGGGGTCATGCTGGCCTCCTTCATCGTCAGCGCATACAGGGATAAGACCATGCATCTGATGTTTTCCTACCCCATCAAACGGCAGAAGATATTGGCGTCGCAGATGCTGGCAGTCTGGTCTTTCAGTCTTGCAGCGCTTGTTCTGACGAAGCTGCTGATCTATGTGAGTGTGTTTATCGGGGGGAGATTTATGGAGCCTTCATTTGCCATAGATTTTGACCTGGGCAGCGTAGGATTTTACGTCCAGCTGGTGTTAAGATCCGTGGTGGTCGTGAGTATGAGCTTTATCGCCTTGTTTGTAGGGTTGGCGATGAGATCTTCGAAAGCGACGATCGTCACATCGTTTTTGCTGATATTCCTCACACAGGCGAATATAGGCGACTTTACGATGGCGGACAATGCAGTGTTTCCTGTGGTCCTGACGGCGGTCTCTTTCGGTTTTGCTGTTTTGTCGATATATAATGTGGAGAAAAAAGATCTGATGTAGGGGAGGGTTTGAGATGAAGAGAGGATTCCTGGCAGTGATCTTCTTAGGTGTGGCGATCAGTGTATCCGGATGTGGAAAAAGAGAAGATGTGAGTTCTGATGAAGTGTTTTCAGTGGACGATATCGCAGAGATAGACATGGATGTCTCATCCTGGGATGTTAGGGTACTGGCTTCCAGTGATGATGGGATACATGTGGAGCATGAGGGAAAAGTGGGAGACAAGGACAGCGTGCAGGTACAGCAGGAGGATGATAAGCTGCTCATACAGCAGCATGCTGCGGCAAAAATATGGCAGAGGGGTTTTCTTTTGGCAGGGAAGGTAAGATCACGCTCTATATCCCGAAAGAGGATGCTGTCTCCTTGGATATCACCAATGGTTCCGGTGATATGGAGCTGGAAACGGTCCATATCGCTGATCTTTCCTTGGATAACGATGCTGGGTATGTGTCTATGTCCGGTGTGAGGATAGAGGATGCGGAGATAGGGTCTGTTTCAGGTGATATCAAGATGACAGATGGATCCTGCATGGGATCGTACATCCATACAGGATCCGCATATGTTACCTTCAAAGGGGTAGAGTTTTGCGAAGCCGCCATCTCAACAGAGTCCGGTGAAGTGGGGATCAAGGATGTGGAGGATCATGAGTCCCTGTCCGTAGAGACGGGTTCCGGAGACATAACAGTATCTTACGCGGCGCCGCCAGATGATCTGGCTTATGAGATATCCAGCGGATCGGACGATGTGACAGTGGACTTTCCGCATGACGGTCCTGCGGTCTATACAGACGGATGCAGACAGGGGAGCATCGGTAAGGGGCAGAAGAGTCTGTCTATCGTGAGTGACAGCGGTACGGTCGTTGTGGGTGTATAAAGTTTTACTATATGGATCTTGTTGGGGAGGTCTTTTATACACTAAATACTGTAGCGAACTTCTTAAAAGTGCAGTCTTACGGTGCGATAAATATGCACAGAGGTTCCTGCGTATATGATAATATACAATTGCTTTTATATTTACTGGACAGTTAAAAGTTCTCTCAACTAATAAACCGGTCGATATCCTCTGTTTCAAGGGAGACCTGCTTGCTAAAAATTGTTTTTGTTATGGTCAGATCACCCTGTTGGCCCATAAAACGGAATAAATTTCGTCTCAGATACTCCATCATACTGGCTTCCGACATGACCTTATGGGATGGTGTGCGCAGATACCGGAGATCCGACACCTGGATATCACCCTGGCACTCCAGGCACAGGAGCTGGATGATGCCCATGGCGATACTGCTGAACATCACATATCCTTCCGTAGCTTTGAGGGTCTTTATGATCCGCTGCTGCAGGCGGCTGTCCGTTACCTGTGCGAGCGGGTCGGCGCTGCCTTTCCTGCGGTAACGGTCCAGCCTGGGGACCGCATGTGACCAGAAATGGTAACAAAAGCCCCCGAGCTGCTGTTTCATCTCCCGGAACATGGTCTCGATCTTAAAGCGGCAGGCATATGCCTCGATGATATCTCCCGCAGGCATGGACAGATCCGTACATGCCAGGATGGCCTGTGTCTGCCCATACTCTACAAGGACAAACTGCAGGGGCTGGTACAGCCCCTGACCCCACAGATATGTCCTGGAAAGGAAGTGGACATCCCTTACGACCCCATAGATCTGCAGCCGTGCACTCTGGAAAGACTGGCTATCTGTCACAAAAAGATCCTGCAGATGGACCGAAGGCCCATGGACAGGGCGGCGACCCCGTCCCTTGTACGGCCCGGGCCCTTCATAAGCAGTACAGTTCCTTTTTGCCCGCGTGATGACATGGAGCAGGCCTGGGGCCTGTGCAGAGCACGCCTCCCATTCCATGAGCATGGGCTTAGTCAGGAAATAACGATCCAGGACAAAAAGGGACATCCCGATGTACCGTGCGGCACGAAAACCGTCACGGAGCATCTGCACCACATGGGAGACAGACTCATCCCCGAGCCAGCCGCTGATGACCCCATCCCCCTCATGGATCTGGATGGACAACGGCAGGCAGAAGATCTTGGAGGCATTCCCGATCGATATGCCGACAGCACCCCAGAGGTGCCCATGGATAAAAGAAGGCTTGGAGGCACTCTCCGACTCCTGTACCATCTTTTTGGTACAAGGCATATATCTCCCGTCAGAAGCCCGTTTGACCCCATCACCGACCAGGACGGCCCGGCCAGCTATCCGTTTTAGGGGCGCATGGCTGGAGAGGGTCCTGGCCCATGCGATAAAGATGTCCTCCCACTCCCAGGAGTCTGCACGGAAGAAATGCTCCATGCTGTTGTAGAGTGCGGGCTTGAGGGCAAGGTCACGGATCACGGAAGTGATGCCGAGCATATCGGAACGGACCATAAAACCTACTATGATAGTCACAAACCAGCCAAAAGAGGCTTTCCTGGAAAAACAGGTACGGAAACATAACAAGATATCTTTTATAAACTTGAGCATAGGCACTTCCCATCTGCCGGGATCTATGTTATCCTTATAAAATAGGATAGCATTCCGGGGTGTGTTGGTTTTTGATTGGACAACTTAACCATAACACACATCTGTCTGGGATGTTATCTTTTTATTTTTTTATGAGAACTTTTGACTGTCCAGTATATTTACATCTTTATTTTGTACAATTTCATGTATTGATTTTAATACTATTGGCATTTTCAATGGTATTGATTTTTTTAGAATATCCCGTACCTGTGTGGTAAACAGGTTGGAGATTATTACAAACAGCATGTGGCAGTTCCATCCCTGTAACTGTGGCATTCATAATGTCCCATCTCCTGATTGTTTTTGCATTCTTCAAAGCACTACTTAATGGGCCATCTTAGGGTAGCTGCCCTGTCCAGCTCCTGTACTGGGGAATCTGGCGGTACATTGGGAGTAAAATATTTTATTTCTTTATCCGCATATCTTCTCAGATAAAGCCATACTCCATCACTCGGCTCCACATGATTACGGTTCTGGTCTTTCCGGCAGGAGAAGCAGCGGATAAATTTACGTTCCGCGTAAATCGGGCCTTTGGCTCCCTCCGCAAGTACGATGGTTTCCAGGGGTGATCCGGGTTTTGGGCAATTTCCTGCACAGGGACCGGATTGTGTGACAGTACAGGATGTTTTCTGGGTCGCCTCCGTTTAGAAAAAGCTCACAGCCAGATAGAAACGCGGAACTATTACCAGACGGAAGATATTGGTGGCTGGAACAGAAAAGAGACTGGAAAGGGCTGAAAAGCATAGAAAAGAATGGGGAAAAACGATTGGATACCGATACTACATCAGCAGCCTGAAAGGGGACATAGAAACCTTAAGCCGAGCGGTAAGAGGTCACTGGAGTATAGAGATCATGCATTGGCATCTAGATGTGACATTTCGTGAAGACGCAGATGCAGCTATAGATAAAGTATTTGCATAGAATTTGAATATCATCCGAAAGCGGAGTTTAAGTATATTGAAGATGATGGAACTGACAAAGAAGGAATTATCAATGAGGAAAAACGATTTGTAATAAGCCTGTCACCAATCAAATGCTTAGAAGAAATGCTGGAATTTAAAAAACAGTAAATGCAAAAATTTGAAGAATAGAAATATTCATGTGTTTGTCATGATGCCTTTTGAAATTTGCTTGTAAACGGAGTGAAGGGGTGGTATAATACGGCTGGTGAATAGGAATATATACATAGAAAACATAGAAATTTTATACTCAAACTTTCCACATTAAAAAAGAAAATTGCACTATGAAAAATCAATACTTTAGCTTACAAAATAGTAATCAGACAGCTATGGAACCGCTCTCCAATGTTTTCTGCATGTACTTTGGCAGTCTCTGAACAAAGTTGGATGTAAATTCTTCCAGCTGCTGCTCAGTGATATAGAAGTAGTCCATATCAGATTTCATGAGTGCGTATATAATAATCCTCATGGATTGGCTGAATGTGATATCATCCAGTTCGTCCATAAGGCGGAAATACAGTTCAAAGATTGTTTTGTCATCGGTATCACACCGCTGCACAACAGATAGCATCATATATTGTGCAAAAGCAATGGATACATGGGCGGTTAATGTATCATAGGAGAGACTCCTGCATTCCTTTACCAGATGCAGATACGATTTGCATGCTTTGAAAACACCTCAATGTCCCAGCGTTTTCTATAAATACGGATGATTTCTCCTTCCGAAATGGTCATATCCGTGCAGATAATGGCAAGCCAGTCCTTTTTCTTGCTTTTATTCCGGACACAGACAATTTTTGCTGGAATTGTTTTGTCACCAACGGTTATATCAACGGAAAGCAGATGCTTGGGGCGTCCTCTGCGTTTTTGCACTGTCTGTAGATTTCTTTGATATTGTATTTGCCATCCAGGTAATCGTATTTGATCTTGCTGCTCTTCTTAATCATTGTAATCGTATCCAATCCGCAGTTTGTTTTTAAGGCAGTAATGGTCTTCGGTGATGAAGCCCAACTGTCGAACAGCATATATTTTGCAGACACTCCTGATAACTGAGCCGTTTCGACCAAATCGATTATAACTTCTGTTGTTTTTCTCCTGGATTGTTTCCGTCTTTTCCCAGCAAGAGAACGTCTATCGAAGTCCGCAGCTTCGCAAAGTAGATTTTTATCATCGGCTGCTGACAGCAGACAGTGGTTAACTGGAACAAAAGAGTTCCCGTCGGACCATCCAAGGGTCAGCATGCAGTAACCGTTCTTGTATTTCATAGGGCAGTGGTCAAAGACTTTCGCCAGAAATTCTGTTTTCTTTGAACGGGAACGGTCAAACAGACTATCCATCTATAGTGAAGATACCCTTGTGTTTTTCATCTGCAAGCGGCTTCATGAAGACATTGATAATACGGGTGGAAAGCAGTGTTGTAAAACGAAGCCAATTAATCCTGGAATTATTGAGGAAACGATAAACCGTATTTTTACAAAATGAAACGTCAAATACACCCGCTTTCCTTTGCATATACATGTTTCGATTCGAGAAATGAGACAGAACAGGTATCGAAACGCTTCGATATACTGGGATTCCTTTCACTTTTCTGGCATTATATTTGATAAAGAAGTTATCCGAATTTGGAACCCTTTCATAAAATTCGTGACAGAATTGGAAATCTCATTTCCGTTTTCAGCATTATGTGGTATACTTGACATGGCATAAATTTCCTTGCTGTGTGATTGTTTTTAGACAATTCAATTATATCTCATGCAAGTGGTTTATGTTTTTTATGGGCTAAAGTATTGATTTTACAAAGTTAAGCACACCAAAATGGTGTGGGCGAGTTTGAGTTTTATATTTGATAGATAAAAAACTTATATCCATATGTGTAGAGAGTCAAATTACATGAAGATGCTAAAAGATATCTATCACAGAGAGTTACATATCACTGGAAGAAATATTGAAAGATTTTTTTAAAATGTTTTTTTTTGTTATAATTGAACATGCAATGCAAAGCGTCATTAAGATATATATAAATGTGTCAAATGCTAATATCGTGTCCTAAATTTTTATTTAGAAAACATAGTGTGACTATTCAGTACTACCCTTATTTAAAAATGAGATTAGGGTGACGTGCGATTGCATTTTTGATTGCTTCGTAAGTATTGCATCCCTGTTGGTGTGCCGTACCAACATAGGACATTATTTTTAGATGATTTCTGACACATTCTTTCGTTTGGAAGCAAGCGGATACTATCGTTTTGACCTATATCATCCGAAGATTGCGCTCCGCCTGGTTATTATCAAACGAAACTGTAAAGTTATGGATAAAAAGGCAGACTGATGCCTTGTATTCTGCAAGCTGTTCTACCAGAGCAAGGATTTTTTCTTTTTCTTCCGCCCATGGTTTAAGGGAGCGGATTTTTTTTCCTGGCCAGTTCGATAAGTTCATCATACTTCTTATCGAACTTATGATGGTGACAATAGCTTAGAGAATCTTTACTTTTATCCTTAACCTTTTTCATTTCCAGTAAAAGGTCTTTAAATGCAGATGCTCACTTCTGCTCAGGATGATTTTCCTCAATCTCAGTCAGTTCACGGAGAAGATGGGCACAGCAGACGGCACGCCGGATATCCGGGTAAAATTCCAAAACAGTACGTTATCTGGCTACACTCGAGGGTTTATAGTCCGGTGATTCACAGTCCAAAAGCACTTGGCAGTTATACTGGAAAGTTATCCACATTTTACAACAAAGCAATGACGAAACAGAAATTTTATCTTCTCTGTTTTGACCAAAGATTAATGTACACTAAACAGGGGTGCTGAATAGTTACAATATAGTTTATATAGACTGGGAGGGAGGAGTACATATGGATCCAAGGGGGTTAAATTTAGATGACAGTAATCTAATTTTGAATGCAGCGTATGAAAATGATAACTATAAAATAATAAATGGAGTAGGGGAAGATATATGTCTTGTTTTTTGTAGTAGTCATGGCGTGTATTTTCCAAATGAGATGGAGGTTTTTAACGAAACGATTATCTGTAATGATAGATATGAGTGGGCTCATGTTGCGACAGAAATGATATATTATGTCAAAAAGATAATTTTTATCAGGGATGTCCGTAAAAATTTTTATGTTACAGGAATTAACCACAAGATAGATTGTATTGATAAACTTATAGAGTTTTTAAAGGGTGAATGTGTGGGGGGGGGGGATAAGACAATAGTCGTCGGTACTTCGGCAGGAGGCTATTTGGCTTCGATAATTGGGGCGCAATTGCATGCTCGGGCAGTATTTAATTTTAGTGGGCAATGGAATTTGTACGGGACAGGAGAGGTTATTAGAGAATACTATTACCTGAATAAATTTGCTAATAGTGGAAAACATAACAAATATTTTGATATTTCTCAATTAGTGCAAGATAGTGGGGTTCCCATATTTTATTTTTATGCGCAGAAAAATGAACCAGATATAAAGCAAATGGCATATATACATAATATAAGTAATATATATTCTTTTGCTTTTGATTCAATCAGACATGGTCAGGGTCTGTCAATGACAGAGAATTATATAAAGTTGTTTATAAGCGATAATGAAAGTCTAAAAAAACTTAGCAATTCTTATCATGGTATACCGTTGGAAGCAGGTAAAATGGAATGTTTAATTAACAAGATATTTTCATGTGAAGATGCATCTAAAGATATTCCCAGAGTTGAGAAAGATAAAGTAAAGAAAATACTTAATAAACAACAGCTATCTGATAAGCATTTAGTTTTGTTCAAGATGATGAACCAATGGGTAAAAGTAAAACAGGAAGGTAAAAATCTTGCATCAAATTTATTAAAAAATGGCTATAACAAAATTGCAATTTATGGAATGAGTTATGTTGGGGAGACTTTAGTCAGGGAACTAAAAGGAACAAATATTCGCGTTATTTACGGGATTGATCAAAATGCAAATTCAATATCTGCGGACATAGATGTTGTTACAATGGAGGATGATCTCACTGAAGTAGATGTGGTTGTCGTAACATCTATATATTTTTTTGACAGCATTAAAGATAAACTCATGAGTAAAATAACTTGTCCTGTTATCTCATTAGAGGATATTCTTTATGAAATGTAGAGAAAGATATGAAAAAGGTCTTTCATACAGGACTACTAATTATATTAGGCTGTATTTACCAATTATTTTATCGATGAGCTAACGCATAAGAGGTACAAGTAAAATGGATTTTTTGAATGGAAACGATAAAGAAGACAAGGTTATCACAGAAGGACGAGATGCAAATAGGAGATTAGGTTATTGTGAGATATGGGCAAACTGATGTCATATTGTTTCTGTTATATATAGGAGAGATGTGGCGTTCGATGAGATTTTTCTTTAGTGACTATATAGAACATGGTTCTAGTGTATCGACCAGTTGATTTCTGTATTAAAATTCTACTGACTATATGATCAAAAAATGATCTTTGGATATAGCGACTTCAATTTGATGCGTGCATCTTCTGCGGTAAACTGCCAGTCAACTGACTTACAGTTTTCGTTGCGTTCACTCTCCCATATGGCCAGCTCCGGGCGCAGGATATCGATATCTTCTATCCTCCGGTCCAGGCACTGGCGTGTCATCGCGTTCAGCTCTATCTCAGCTATGTTCAGCCAACTCCCATGCTTAGGGGTATAGTGGATCTCCAAGCGGTTTGCTAGTGCCGCCGCTCCTGCGGCGGGGAATGCTTGGTATAGGGAGGCTTTTGTATGGGTGTTCAGGTTATCCATCACAAGGATGATCTTTTCCTTATCAGGATATACTTCTATTAATATATATCTGACTTCCATCGCCCAGTCCAGTCTTGTCCGGCGTTCCTGTACACTGATGTGGCGCCATCCAGCGAGGGCTTCTGTGGACACAAAGATGCTGCATGTCCCACAGCGTTCATACTCAGCATCTATTTTTTTGATATCACCGGGTCTTGCTGCCAATGGCTCCCTTGCCTCGCCTATCAGCTGGTACGGCTTTTCATCCATACAGATGACAGGGACCTCGGGCTCATAAGGTAGTGAGTATATATGCAGGATATCTTCCATACAAGCTACGAAGGCAGCGTTCTCTTTAGGGGGGATGCACCAGTACTCATCTGTCCAGGGCTTGAGTCCATTTTTTTTAACATGACACGGATCGTTTCTTTAGAGACAGGTTCTGCGACACCTTTCTTATTGGCCTCACGGGTCAGGAGTTCCAGCGTCCAGTCTGCGTAGCCTTCCGGGGCTTTCCCACATGCGAGTTGTATCACATAGGCTTCCAGTTCCCCGTTCACTTTTGCCTTCCCGCGTGATGCAGGGTTATAATGGTGGGTCAATGTGTAGTCCAGCCCGTGGAGGGCGTAGTCATGGGCAGTCTTCGAGACGGACGTTGCAGATACATGCAGTGCAGCAGCGATCTGTCTATAATTTAGATGGGTTTCTTTTTTATCATCCAGGGCGAGCAGGATGAGTACATGTTTGGACGACCGTGCAGTGAGACTGTTATCCCTGCTCATCTCTACTAAACGTATTTTTTCTTCTGGACTGAGTGCGACTATATGTTTGATCTGGCGTCCCATTTTTTTACCTCTTTCGTATTATTTATGGTAAAAAAGGATATCGTATTTTGTTACAGAAATCAACTGGTTGATACACTGGTGTGCTGGCTTATTGATATTTATGGTAATCATGCAAAAGCATCTTACTCATCTGCTTGGGTGAATTTGGGATATAATGAAGCCAGTTTATTTCGTGCGTCATTTGCTGTAAAATGCCAAGTTACTTTACATGCATCCTCATTTCGCATGTTTTCCCAAGCAGAAACCTCCTGCCTGACGGTTTCCAGGAAAAGCACGGATGGAGATGAAAGCCGGGCTCGCTTTTGCGCGTATAGATTTAAAGAGACTGGCATGGATCCTTGCCAGAAAGAGGCGAGGGGGACTACCGTCTAAGGGATGTCCACGTATTTTAAAGAAGATATATCTCACGATAAAAAGAGAGGTGTTTGAGTCTGGTCTTGACTTCTCTCTTTGTCTACAGTCTGAAACACACTATAGAGGGCGTTTCAGGGGAGTGGAGTCTTGTTTTTCAAAGACTCCTTTTTCGTAGCCCTCTTTCAGGGCGCTATTGTGGAGGACGACACCTTCAAAGATCTCTGAGAGCGTCACATCCAGTCGCACTGCTCCGATGGAAGTCGATCCTGCGCTGTAGATATCTGTCGTCACACCAAAGTCCCGTTGGCCGATCAGGTCTGCCACACAGTCGAAGATCTTCTGCTTTCGGAGGCTGGGGAAGCTGCCCGGTATCAGGCAGACTTTATATATCCTCCTTCAGCAGGATGCCTCTGGATGTCTCATACACATTTCCGGCGGGGAGTGGCTGTGCCAAAGCTTGTCCTTTGCCAGAGCCACTCCGCTGGATATCCTTCCTGCTCCATTGAGTTTTGCCCCTATCCTGCGGCTCATAGAATCCAGTTTCCGGTATGTGGTCCGTCCCATACCGCCGTGATCCCCAATCGCCGTCTTGTCCGGGTGTCTGTCCAACATGTGAAAAGATCTGTTTAAAAAATCCATGTCTCCTCTTTTCCATCATTTACTTTGAAAGTCCCGGCAAGCGGCAGGACGATGGGCAAACTTGTTTGCACATTCGGCCTGACATTTGACGGGCTAACCTGTATGAATGAGTAGGGCGGAAGCCCGGATCATGAATACAGGTGGCAGCTGTGGGAGTGCCGGAGGCACGGAGCAGCTGGCTTTCATTCATGGTGATGTCGCCGTCAGGCGACATGTCCGTTTGTTTTCAAACACACTTTGATCTTATATAAATTATCTTTTAATTGTTAAAATATAAGTTTTAGGTGCATTTTGAGGGGGGGGGGTCAAGAGGATCCTTGTCACAAATACTCCGTCTTCCAGGAAAAAATCTGTCTCTCCGTCATAGCGTGAGACTGCTTTCATGATGCTGAAAACGCCAATACCTTCGCCTTTTCTGGAGCGGGGCACTCCCTTATGGAAATCTACTTCTTCCGTATTGGTGTTGCGGCACTGGATCATCACCTTATTGCCTTTCTGGGCTATATAGATGTAGATCGTCTGTTTGGAAAGACCGGAGTGGATACAGCCGTGGATGGCATTCTCGAAGATATTTGCAAGGATCGCGACCCAGTCGATATCCCGGATATCCAGGTTTTCTGGCACCTTTACATCCATAGACACTTCAATGTCCTGGCTCCTGGCCTTCTTTGCATAGGCGGACAGGATACTGTTGACGGCCCTGTTTTGACAGATATCTTTTGTCATACGGTTTTCCACATCTTCGCCGTATTGCTCCAGATAGGCCAGCAGCTGGTCTATCTCTCCCTTCTGCACATATTCCCGGATCAAAAGGGTGTGGTGGCGTACGTCATGGCGGATCCGCGCCGCTTCTTTTTCTGATTCCCGCATGAGATCCATCTGGCTGTGCAGGAGCTGTTCATTGACCTCCAGCAGTTCTTTTTCCGCCTGGTAGTAGTGTTCCTGGCCCAGATGGATATACAGATGGAGGATCGCATACTGGAGGACCCCCGCCATGAATAAGATCAGGAATGCACGGACCATATTAAAGACCGAAAATCCCTGGAGATTGGGCCAGTAGGCCATGATAGCTCCCAGCATCACGGACACGAATAGTGTCATGGCGCTGAAAAGATCCATCTCCTCGATCAGAAAATCCACGCCATTGAGGAACTGTTTCCGAAACTTTTTCCATGTGAAGGTCAGGATCCCCACAGCGATGATAAAACGCACGAGGATGTCCACCCACACATTCCCGCCAAACCACCAGCGGGATACATCCACGCCGCAAAAAGTAGCTACAGAAAACAGATAAAACGCCAGAGCCATCTTATATAGAGACAGATACAGCACTTCACCGCTCATCAGACTGCAGAAGATCCCGATGACAGGGAGCGTCGAGATGGCCGCTGATCGGACGAAACTCTCCTTTGCCAGCAGGAACCACAGGCTGTAGACTGTGATCAGCGAGACGCCGAATACGATATAACAGTATATGGCTTTTTTCATGGGGAACCTGGGCCGGTCCAGCATGAGAAAAAAAGACAGCATCAGACCGGCACTGATCGAATTGCGCAAGAGCGCCACCCAAAACGAACCTCCCAGCATACGTCATCCCTCCTTGCAGGTAAAAATATATATGCATGTGATCTGTTGAGTGATACTATATCATTTTTCGACACTTAAATTCTATAGAATGGGATATTTGATAGATTTTTGGGGATGAAAAGGATATCCCCGTCAAAAGAGGAGCGGATCTTTTGTAGATCGTGACATACAGTTGACATAAAGCGGTTTCCAGACACATTCTCGAGCGTGTATGAAAACCTCAGATATCCCTAAATTATAGAAGATATACAGATAACAGATGCGTATATCCCAGGAACAGCGTTTTAAGGGGGCCGGGTGAGGTCCGTGATCCCCGGCGCTTAAAAGATCTGAGCAGCCGCGGATCGTATCAAATGTTCGTGAGATTTAAATTATTTACAGGATTTTTGGCGTTTTAAAACACGCTCCAGAAAATCATAGAGAGGATTCACACACTGATCTCATCGTCACAGTCAAAATAATAAGAAAAATAACTTTTTTTAAATCCTGCCACCTGGTTCCTTGATATATAGATCGTACTCCCATTATCCATCACTATCTTCTCGCGTTCCACAGAGACGATATGGTCCATATTCAAGATGTAAGCGCGGCCGCATTTTCTGAATGGAGAAAAATGTTTTAATATGTCCCAGAGTTTTGCCGCCGTTATACGGATCTTATGTTCTTCTCCTATCAGATGCAGGATCTGGTAATTTTTCTGGGATTCACAGTAGAGGATATTGCTGGGGGATATGGGGCGGAATCCTCCTGTGATCTTGATCATGATCTGGTCTTTCTTTCCCTTACTGATATGATCGACCGCATGATCCATGGCATGGAAAAAACGTTCCTGCTCCAAAGGTTTGACCAGGTATTGGATCGCATCCACCCCGTATGCTTTTAATGCATATTCGGTGGAGGCGGTCAGAAAGACGATGGGGATGTCAAAACCCAGGGTACGCAGCTCTTCAGCCACCTCCATCCCTGTCTTTCCAGACATGAATATATCTAAGAGCAGCAGGTCTGGTGTATATCTCTCTTCCCTGACCCATTCTAAGAGTGTCTCTGCACTCTCGAAGCGTTTGATCTTATATTCTATTTTTTGTTTGGTATCCTGGTATTTTTTCAAAAAAGATTCGATCCGGTCGAGTTCTTTTGTCTCATCGTCACATAGTGCTATCAAATACAATCTCTTCACATCCTCTGATCTGTTATAGTCAATCTATGCCAACTCTGATCCCGCCTTTTCGCTCAGAAGGCTGGATGATCACAGTCACAGGCTGGCTGCCGTGCCACTCGAACTGATAAGATTCTCCGGACGCCTGTCCGATCAATGTTTTCCAGGATACGTCTGCGGTGACCCGGGGATCGCAGGGGCCGTTGCCCACCCAGCAGATGACGGCATCCGGATCCACAGAGATCGTATCACGGGAGGATACATTGCTGAGGACGATCGGGTTCCCGTTGGATAATACGGCCACATACGCGTCCTGGCCGCGGGCGGTCAACGTGGAAGTGGCCAATCCTTTTTGAGAGAGGACGCCCACGCCGATAAAACGGACGCTGTACTCACAATCCTGGGTGAAGGCGAGGATGTTCTCGGATTCTACGGAGATCGTCTCCTGGGGGCCAAGATGATAGATCACCACATGTTGGCCGTTGTCTGCGTAATATGTAACAGAATCCCCCTGCAGATTGACTTTCATGAGAGGCATGTTCTCGCCTGTGATGCGTCTGACGAGAGAACCCAGGACAGCCTGGCCAAGGCTGTTTTGGGGGCCGAACAGGACTTTATCGAATGAATAGTTCTTTGCCCCGGCGTTTTCTCCGGCGATGAAGGCGCCTGCCTTGGTGAAGAGGACGTGGTTTCCTCTGCATGTTACTTTTAGCATCAATTCGTTGACAGTCTCAAATGTTAACATCAGTCATCCCTCCTGGTCTTCTATGACTTGAACGCCGTATGATCTGCACAGGCCGGCAAGATCTTTCGCCACACCGTTGCCCACAGCGTTGAACCTCCATGTACCTTTGTGACGGTATATCTCTCCGATCATCATCGAGATCACGTCCGAGTAGTATCCATCCAGTTTAAAACTGATGATCTCACGGCCGGATGATGGCTCCACGAGCCGGATATAGGCGTCCTCGATCATGCTGAAGTCCAGGTGTTTTTCGAATGCCCTGTCGATGGTGAGTACAAAGAGGATCCTGGAGATGGATGGATCCAGTTTTGTGAGATCGATGGATATGCTCTCTCTGTCCGCGCCCTGGTCCATGAGGAAGACAGTACTTTTGTCAGGACTCTTTTCCTGGCCGTAGAAGACGAACCAGCTGTCGCCTGGGACTTTTCCTGTATCATCCAGCAAAAAAGCGGATACGTCCACATCGCAGGCAGCATTGTGCGCGTCCCATCCCAGGCAGGCTTTTATATGACTGATCTGGCCAAACGCCCCGAGGGTGGTCTTTTGTCCTTTTTGGACAGTATGGAGGAGCTGGGGCATAGGCCTGGCGGGGGCGGGCTGTAGGGGGACGGCCTCTGGCGCGGCGGGAGCAGGGGCGGTCAATGTGCGTATATTCTGGGAGGTCAGCGGGCCTTGTACATGGATCTTATCGCTGGATAAGATCGTCTGTCTGTCCAGCGGGCCGGCTGTCCGCATGGGGATATGGAACATAGATATCTCTCCTGATTCTGTATCAAAAGTGTCCTTTTTTTGGATATACGGATGATAAAATTATATATAAATTTTTTTACAACGTCAAGGATCAGACAGTATATATGAAAAGGCGTCCGTTGACAGGGGCAGGAGAAATGCATATAATCAATACCATAAATAATCGAGAAAGGCGTGGTGTGAGAATATGGCAGGAGGGATCTTTAATCGTAAGAATCGCAGAGTGATCACGATCATCATCGCAGTGATCTTGATCTTGGCTATGGTGGTGCCTATCGTGTTGGAATTTGCGATCATGTAGGAAGGATGGCTGTAGATGAAGATTGGAAAGCTTCCGGAACAGGTCCTGCTGCGTTCTGTATTAAGGCAGGTGGGCCATCGCAGGGAGGAAGTCCTCATGGGACCGGGCGTGGGGCAGGATTGTGCAGTGCTGGGACTCGGCCCGGATGAAGTTTTTGTCATGTCCACAGATCCGATCACGGGGACGGTGAAAGATATAGGGAGTCACAGCATCCATATCACGGCAAACGATCTGGCCGCTTCCGGCGCGGAGCCTGTGGGAGTGATGCTGACGATCCTGTTGCCGGAGAAGACAGAGGAGCCGCAGCTGCGGGCCATGATGCAGGATGTGGAGAGGACATGCAGGGCGTTGGATATAGAAGTTTTGGGCGGTCATACAGAGATCACTGATGTGGTGGTCCAGCCTCTGATCACTGTGGCCGGTGTGGGTAAAGTAAAAAGAGGGCAGGCAGTGCTGATAAATGGACTGCAGCCGGGGCATGACCTGGTGGTCACGAAGTGGATCGCTCTGGAAGGCACTTCGATCATCGCAAAAGAGAAGGAAGCAGAGCTCAAAGAGGTGCTGCCGGGAGAGTTTGTGGATACGGCTAAGGGATTTGACCAGTACCTGTCAGTGATCCCGGAGAGCCGGATCGCTGTTGCTCACGGTGTGAGTGCCATGCATGATATCACAGAAGGCGGTATCCTGGGCGCGCTCTGGGAATTTGGCGAAGGCGCCGGCGTGGGGCTGGATGTGGATCTGAAGAAGATACCGATCCGGCAGGAGTCTGTGGAAGTCTGCGAGCGGTATGGATTGGATCCGTATCTGCTGATGTCCAGCGGGTCTATGCTGATCGGCACAGCCCGGGGAGCGGGGTTGGTGCGCAGCCTTGAGAGCGCGGGGATCCCGGCGGCTTTGATCGGACAGGCAACCGGGGGAAAGGACAGGATCCTGCGCAGAGGCGGGGAGATCCGCTATCTGGACAGGCCCCGGAGTGATGAGTTGTATCGGCTCCCTTGAAAGAGAGGTCTTGGGATGAATGTTGTATTGTTGGAACCGGAGATACCGGCGAATACGGGGAATATCGGGCGGACGTGCGTGGCCACAGGGACCCGGCTGCATTTGATCGAGCCGTTGGGGTTCCGGCTGGGTGAAAAAGAGATCAGGAGGGCTGGCATGGATTACTGGAAGGATCTGGATGTGACCCTTTATCTGGATTATGGAGATTTTCAGGAGAAGAATCCAGGGGCGAGGATCTATTATGCCAGTACGAAAGCCCCGCAGACATATGACCAGATATCTTATCGGGAGGATGATTTTCTTTTGTTCGGCAAAGAGAGTGCCGGTATCCCGGAAGAGATCCTGTTGGAAAATCAGGAGACGGCCATAAGGATCCCCATGATGGAGGATATCCGGTCTCTGAACCTGAGCAATTCTGTGGCGGTCATCTTATATGAGGCGCTGCGCCAGCAGGGATTTGCCCAGATGCAGCGGGAAGGTGCATTGACCAGATATCGATGGAGAGAAAGGTGATGGATCAGTCTATCTGTTTGTCCAGTGTGAATATGAATTCTGTGCCGATATCCTCGGTGCTGATCACATCGATGTTCTGGTTGTGCGCATTGATGATCTCTTTGACGATGGAGAGGCCAAGTCCGGTACCTTTGCGGTCTTTGCCCCGTGAGGAGTCTTCTTTGTAGAAGCGCTCCCAGATCTTTGGCAGGTTCGCTTTGCTGATCCCGATGCCCTGGTCTTTGACGGATACCAGTATCCGGCCGCTCTTTTCCGTTGTCTCAATGGTGATGACGGAGTCATTGGGGCTGAATTTGACTGCATTATCCAGCAGGTTGTAGAGGACTTGCTGGATCTGTTCCATATCCGCGTGGGCATAGAGCTGTGTGCCGGATAAGATCAGTTCGATGGATATCTTCTTGTTCCGGCAGATGCCTTCAAAGGTAGCTGCCGTATTTTTGATGACCTTATTGATGTCAAAGCCCCGCAGATGCATCATGCGGCTCTTTACATCCAGGTTATTCAGAGTGAGCAGGCTTTCTGTGAGTTTTTCCAGGCGGTCTGTCTCATTGAGGACGATCTGGATGTATCTGTCCTGGTTGTCGGGGCTGATCGTTCCGTCCACGATGGCCTCCAGGTATCCTTTGATGGAAGTGAGCGGTGAACGGAAGTCATGGGAGATGTTGGCGATGAATCTGCGCTGGTATTCTCCGCTGTTATCCAGTTCCCCGGACATGTAATTCAAAGTCCTGGCCAGGTAGCCCATCTCGTCCTGCGAATATACAGGGATCTGGTGATCCAGATGTCCCGCGGAATATTCCTCGGCGCCAATGGTGATCTTGCGCAGAGGGCGGTAGACACTGAATGTAAATAATAACAGAATCAGCAGGGACAGAGCGAAGAGCAGGAAAAATATCACATGGATCACCGCAAGGATCTGTTCTCTTTCCTGGTACAGGTGGTCCATGGGATAATGGATGGCGATGTAGCCCTTGATGGTCATACCGGAGGTGATGGGTGCGATCACGCTCAGCATGGATCGCTGGAAATATCCGAAAAAATTTCCCGTGCGGTAGTAACTGGAGCCCCAGGTGAGAGGGTCAAAACTGTTCAGTCCCAAGGGCGTCTCGTAAGGTTCGTCCTGGGCAGTGTCCAGCAGGATGTCTCCCTGCTGGTTCATCATCCAGATCTGAGCATCCTGGTATGCCGCCAGGGAAGATAGATTGTTGTATATGCTCGCCAGATTATAGGTGGCCGTCCGGTAGCGCACTGTGTCGTCAAAAGAGATCGTGTTGGCTTCTCGGTAGATCTGTTCGCTGATGCGGCGTTCCAGGTGGTCTTGGATCAACCGGGAACCGATGGTGGATATGGCGATAAAACCCAGAAGGCCGAACACCGCATAGGCCAGGATAAATTTCAGATAGAGGGTCTTCTTCATGTCAGCGCACCTCAAATTTATAGCCGATGCCCCATACGGTGCTGATGGACCAGGATCTGTGGTCTTTGATCTTTTCACGGAGGCGTTTGATATGTACATCCACCGTCCGTGTATCTCCGATGTATTCGTATCCCCAGATGTGGTCCAGGAGCTGTTCCCTTGTGAATACCTGGTTGGGCGAGGCCGCCAGGAAGTATAGGAGTTCCAGTTCTTTTGGGGGCATGTCGATGTGGCTGCCTTTGTAGAGTACTTCGTAGTTCGTCAGATTTACGGAAAGATCCGGGTAGCTGACGCATTTTTCATTGGATGGTGCCGGGACGGGATCCTTTACCTGAAAACGGCGCAGGACAGCGCGCACTCTGGCCACTAATTCTTTTGAGTCGAAGGGTTTGATGATATAATCATCCGCGCCCAGCTCCAGGCCTAGTACTTTGTCAAAGGTCTCTCCTTTCGCAGAGAGCATGATGATAGGGACGTCGGACTTCTGGCGGATCTCCCGGCATACCTGGTAGCCGTCGATCCCCGGCAGCATCAGATCCAGTAAGATCAGGTTGGGCTGGAAAGTGGTAAAGCGGGTCAGCGCTTCTTCCCCGTCGTGGACGATGGAAGTCTCAAAACATTCTTTTGTCAGGTACAGGGCGATCAGCTCGGCGATGTTCTCATCATCATCGACGATCAGGATCTTTTGTTTGTTTACCATGGGTAGACTCCTTTGGTCATGCATATATTTTGGTGGTCCTTGCCCTTGATTATACAGCATCTGTTTTTCGTTGACAACGATAGTTTTTCATGCTATAGTTATCACATTAATGAGACAGATAGAGGTCGCGTTTTTCATGAGTAGCCTTGCCGGATGCTCCAGGGGCAAGGGAAGGGAGGAGAAAGGGGAAAGCGCCGAAAAGGTATGATGCCTGACGTCATATCTTTGGGCATATGTATGAAGAATCATATGACTGTCATCTTGAAAACAGTTTCAGGGTGGGGAGCTATCTAAGGAACATTTTTAGTGCGGTCGATCTTATGCATGTATTTTCTTAGAGGCAAACTTCTGTTTGTCTCTTTTTGCGTATACTGTATATAGGATAGTGAGAGAATAAAGGAGGAGAGACAATGGCTATATTTAAAGGAGCGGGTGTGGCGATCGTTACGCCTATGCTGACCAGCGGAGAGGTAGACTATGACAGGCTGGAGGGACTCCTGGAGTTCCAGATCGAAAATGGTACAGACGCGATCATCATCTGCGGGACGACAGGGGAGTCTTCCACATTGACGGTGGAGGAACACCTGGATGTGATCCGGTTTGCCGTGGATAAAGTAAAGAAGAGGATCCCTGTGATCGCAGGTACAGGTTCCAACTGTACAGTGACTGCTGTCGAGATGTCCCGGGAAGCGGAGAGTTATGGCGTGGACGGTCTGCTGCTGGTGTCTCCCTATTACAATAAGGCAACGCAGCAGGGGCTGGTAGCTCACTATACGCAGATCGCATCGGCCGTCTCAGCGCCGATCATCCTCTATAATGTCCCCAGCCGTACAGGATGCAATATCCTTCCGGAGACGGCAGTGGCGCTGGCGAGGAATGTGGAAAACATCGTGGGGATCAAGGAAGCCAACGGCAATATCTCCCAGGTGGCAAAACTGATGGCTCTGGCGGATGGATGCATCGACCTGTATTCCGGCAACGACGACCAGGTGGTGCCGCTCCTGTCACTGGGTGGTATCGGCGTGATCTCCGTGCTGTCCAATGTGGCGCCCCGTCAGACGCACGATATGGTCCAGAAGTTTTTGGACGGGGATGTGGCGGGCAGCCGGGAGATCCAGCTCAAGGCGCAGCCGCTGATCGACGCCCTGTTCTGTGAGGTGAACCCTATCCCGGTAAAAGCGGCATTGAACCTGATGGGGATGGGAGCAGGCACACTGCGCCCGCCGCTGACAGAGATGGAGCCTGCGCACCAGGAGAAGCTGGCGGAGGCTATGAAAGGATTCGGCATCCCTCTGGTCAGATAGCAGGGATATAGCAGACATATAAAGGACGCAAGAGGATAATGATAAAGATAATAATGAACGGCTGTAACGGGCATATGGGCCAGGTGATCAGCGGATTGGTAAAAGATGATCCGGAGGCGGAGATCGCCGCTGGGATAGATGCGGTAAACGACCGGGAGAATGGATATCCGGTGTTTACAGATATAAAAAAATGTGATGTGACGGCAGATGTGGTGATCGATTTTTCATCTCCTCAGGCTCTTGACGGTCTTTTGGATCACTGCCTGGAGCAGCGTCTGCCAGCGGTCCTGTGCAGTACAGGGCTGGACGAGGGGCAGTTGGCGCGGATCGAGGAGGCTAGCAGTAAGATCGCTGTCTTAAAGTCGGCAAATATGTCGCTGGGCGTCAATACGCTGCTGCATCTGATCCAGGAGGCGGCGAAAGTCCTGGCTGGCGCTGGTTTTGATATGGAGGTGGTGGAGAAGCACCACCGTCTGAAAAAAGACGCGCCCAGCGGGACGGCGCTGGCGCTGGCGGACAGCTTAAATGAGGCTATGGGCGATGCCTATCACTATGTCTACGACAGGAGCCAGAAGAGGGGACCCAGGGATGACAAAGAGATCGGGCTGTCAGCGGTGCGGGGAGGGACGATCGTAGGGGAACATGATGTGATCTTCGCCGGACCGGATGAGGTGGTGACATTCAGCCACACGGCATATTCCAAGGCGGTGTTCGGTAAAGGTGCAGTGGAGGCGGCCAAATTCCTGGCAGGGAGACCTCCCGGCTATTATCGGATGAGTGATGTGATCGCGGGAACACAAAAATAAGATCAATAAGATTTTTCATGTATAAAATCCTCCAACTGGGAAGATATTATAATCAGAGATCTTAAAAGGAAAAGGAGAATGAATCATGAAAATGAAGAAATTGATGTTATGTGGGATCGCGACTCTGGTGCTGTGCATGGCTACTGCCTGTGGATCAGACAAGAATGATACCGATAACGGAAATGGGACCAACACAGAGCAAAACACCACAGATGAAGACAAGGATGACAACGGTACGGATACAGACACCACAGATGATAAAAACGGTACAGATACGGATATGGATGATAACGGCAATGGCACAGGTACCGGTGACGGAGTGGTAGACGATATAGGCGACGGGGTGGAAGACCTGGGTGATGACGTGGACGATGCCCTGGACGATGCGACACAAAACACCACAGAAAACTCACCGGAGGATCTGCCGGATACAGACACAGATACAGATACAAATACCCGTACGAACAATAACAGTGTTACAGAAGGCACAGATAACGTGAATGAGTGATCAGGTGAGAGGATGGGACGACAGGGCCCATCCTTTTGGTCTACATAGCAGGGAGGAGTCATGCGGTTTCGGCCATGTATCGATATACATAATGGTAAAGTCAAACAGATCATAGGGGGGAGCTTAAAGGACAAGCAGGATCAGGCACAGGAGAATCATGTCTCGGAACATGATGCGGCTTTTTTTGCCGGTCTGTATAGAGAAAGAGGACTGGAAGGCGGGCATGTGATCTTGCTGAACCCGCAGGGGTCGCAGTTCTATGAGGCTACCCGTGCCCAGGCATTTAAGGCTCTGGAGGCATTTCCGAAAGGGCTGCAGGTCGGCGGCGGCATCCGGGCGGATAACGCGCAGGGATATCTGGAGAAAGGGGCCAGCCATGTGGTCGTGACCTCTTATGTTTTCCGGGAGGGGCGGATCCACTGGGAAAACCTGGAGAAGATCATAAGGGAAGTGGGCAGGGAGCATCTGGTCCTGGACCTGAGTTGTCGGAAAAAAGACGGGGAGTATTATGTGGTCACAGACCGCTGGCAGAGATATACAGATACGAGAGTCACGCTCCCGCTGCTGAGGGAGTTGGGGGAGAGCTGTGCGGAATTTCTGGTGCATGCGGTGGATGTGGAAGGGAGAGCCGCCGGTATCGACCAGGATCTGGTGGGCCTGCTGGCTGAGTTCCGGGATCATCCGGTCACCTATGCCGGGGGTGTGGGCAGCTATGAAGATCTGGAGCAGCTCTACCATTCAGGGAAAGGCAGAGTGGATGTGACGGTGGGGAGCGCCCTGGATATCTTCGGCGGACCACTGGGATTTGATAAGGTCGTAGAGTACTGCAGCCATAAAGATTAAGAGTAAAGTCAGAAGGGAGATATGATCATGGAAAAAAGGTCTTTTAAAGAGAAGCTCATTGTTTTTCTACTGCTCTTTGTCCTGCTTTCATCGCAGGCATCCAGCACAGTCTTGGCGGCGCCTACCCGCGCAGCCGATGTGAGCAGAGCAGGCAGCGGCAACGTATTGGCAGGTGTCTCCGGTGTCTATGGATATGTGGGCAAGGGGACCATATTGAAGCGGATCAATGAGATCCGTAAGGAGGCCTGTGTGAAGGGATATCCAGATCCGTCCACAGGCAGAAAGCTCACCCGTGAGGATTATGTGCCGATCAGGTGGTCTTCTGATCTGGAATGGATCGCACAGCTGCGGGCGGCAGAATGTACTGTCAATGAAGACCATACACGGCCAAACGGCCAGAGTTGTTTTACTGCCCGGTATGAGGGCGTGCAGAGCTGGGGTGAGAACCTTGCCTGGAACTTTAGCGGCCTGATGGACGGGATCGAACAGTGGTACAGTGAGAAAAATGACTGGGTAGCTGGGAACAGGAATGCAGTGACAGGGCATTACACCAGTATGATAAGACCAGAAAATAGATATATCGGTCTTGGCTGTTTCCGCCGGGATACAGGGGGCTGGTATGGCGTAGCCGCTGAATTCAGCGCTTCCAACAGCGGTACACAGGAAAAGTCCAAGTTAAAAGGGAAGAGGATCCAGATGATCGAAGTGAAAAAGAGCAGCGTGAAAGACTTAAAGCTCGACGCCCCCTCTACGATCAAGATAAAAAAGAAGAAGGATCTGTCGGTGGCCTGCAGTATCGTCTACCCGGGGATCATGGGCGGGACGAACACGTCCAAGGGTATCCTTAAAAAGGGCATCACCTGGAAGTCTTCAAGGCCGTCCGTCCTCTCCGTCAGCCCCACAGGAAAGATCACGGCGAAGAGAGCGGGAAAAGCCAGGATCACCGCGAAAGTAAACGGTGGCCTTACGGTGAGAAAGACGATCCGAGTGACCCGTTAGAGGGATGTACATAGGCGGTCCTGTGCATCATCTGCCGTGGAAAAGATGGGGACAACATGGGAGGATCTGTGTGATCTGGCAAGGTGTTGGGTAAAGATCTCTAAAAATATGTAAATTTTTCATAAAATGGTGTGATTTTTTAAGGATGTATGTTATAATGAGCTATCAGCAGTGATCACTATAGATGTTAGTAATGTGGGACTGGGTTTTAGAGTGTGTTTATGTCAAATATATTATAGTAAGGGGGCTGGAGATATGCGTATTATAATCAGCGGAAAAAATCTTGATGTGACAGAAGGATTGAAAACAGCAGTAGAGGATAAGCTGGGTAAACTGGAAAGATATTTCACTCCGGAAACTGAAGTTATTGTGACATTGAGTGTGGAAAAGGAAAGACAGAAGATCGAGGTCACCATCCCTGTGAAAGGGAATATCATCCGTTCCGAACAGACCAGTAATGACATGTATGTATCCATCGATCTGGTGGAAGAAGTGATCGAGCGGCAGTTGAGGAAGTATAAGAATAAGATCGTGGATAAGAAGCAAGAGGGAGGCAACTTCCAGAAAGCTTATATTGAGAAAGATTACGATGAGGATGAGGAAGTGAAGATCATCCGCACCAAGCGTTTCGGCATCAAGCCAATGTATCCGGAGGATGCATGTGTGCAGATGGAATTGCTGGGACATAACTTCTTTGTGTTCTATAATGCTGAGACAGAGCAGGTGAATGTGGTATATAAACGAAAAGGAAACACATATGGTCTGATCGAACCGGATTTTTGATGGGATCACTGTATGAAAAAGGATCGATAGAGGGTTGCCCTGCGGCTTTGCGGCCAAGGGGCAGCTTTTTTATTGTATGGATCATGAGATCTCCTCTTGACATCGATCCTTATATATGTTTAAATATACATATGAACAATCATTCATATATAAGGAGATGATCATTATGAGGATAGATTTCTTTCCATTTGAACACAGCCATGAGGATGGGTGCGGCTGCGGGCATAGCCACGAGGAGCATATACATCATGGGCACAGCCATGAGCATGGAGGAGAGTGTGGCTGTGGACATGGACATGAGGAGCATGGGGAGCATGACCACGGTCATCCACAGGGAGAGATCTGTGGGTGTGGACATGATCACGCTGGGGCGGATGAACACACGCGCAGTTGTACACACATGGAAGTAGAGCATCGCCGGACACCCGGCCATCCGGAGGGGTGTTCCTGTGAGCAGTGCAACCCTCATGTGGAATACTGTGATGTCTGTGGGAAGAGCCTGGCGAACTGCACGTGTGAGATGCCCGACCAGGATATGGAAAAGAGGGTATATATCCTGGAAGATCTGGGTTGTGCCAACTGTGCGGCTAAGATGGAAAAAAAGATCAAGGAGCTTCCCGGTGTGAAGTATGCAACGATCACTTATGCAACGAAGCAATTACGGCTCTCAGCGCAAGACCATCAGGCGGTCCTGCCGAGGATACAGGAGATCTGTACGTCGATCGAGTCAGGAGTCAGGGTGGTACCCAGGAGCGGCCCGCTCCCAGGAGCCTTTAAGACGAAAACATATATCCTGGAAAATCTGGGCTGCGCCAACTGCGCGGCCAAAATGGAAAAAAGGATCAGTGAACTGGAAGGTGTCACCGATGCGACGATCACCTTTGCCACCAAGCAGCTGCGCGTCACAGCGAAAAGTCCTGACCGGTGTCTTCCAGAGATCCGTAAGATCTGTACATCCATTGAGTCAGAGGTGGTGGTGAAAGAGAAAGATACCAGTCCCAGGAGTCAGGATATACTCCCTGTGGAGAGCGCAAAGACATCATCCAGAGAGTTTTGGACCCTTATCCTGGGGGTGATCTTGTTTGTGACGGGAGAAGTCTTGGAACATATGGGCTATGCAGGGAGTGTGACCCTTCCCGTCTATGTTGTGGGGTATATCATCTTGGGTGGGAAAGTCCTTTTGACTGCCTTGCAGAATATCCCCAAAGGCCAGGTCTTTGATGAGAATTTTCTGATGAGTATCGCCACATTGGGGGCGTTTGCCATCCGGGAATATCCGGAGGCTGTAGGAGTGATGCTCTTTTACCGGGTAGGAGAGTATTTTGAACACCGTGCTGTGGAAAAGAGCCGCGGGCAGATCATGGATGCGGTAGACATGCGGCCGGAAGTCGTCAATCTCCTGATCGGGGACGGCGTGCAGGTGATCGGGGCGGAAGAGGCGCAGGTGGGTGATATCCTCCTGGTCCGTCCAGGGGACAGGATCCCGTTGGACGGGGTGGTCATAGACGGTGAGAGCCGGATCGATACTTCTCCGGTCACAGGCGAGCCTGTGCCGTTCAAGGCAGGCGTTGGCGATGAAGTCATTTCCGGCTGTGTGAATACGTCTGGGCAGTTGAAGATCCGTGTGGAAAAAGTACTGGGAGAGTCCATGGTCACCAGGATCCTGGATTCTGTGGAAAATGCCGCCGCCAGCAAGCCGAAGATCGATCGTTTTATCACCAGGTTTGCCAGGATCTATACACCTTGCGTGGTGTTTCTGGCATTGGGGACCGCGGTCATCCCTTCACTGGTCAGTGGAGACTGGGGATACTGGATCTATACGGCGCTCACATTCCTTGTCATGAGTTGTCCATGTGCTCTTGTACTGAGTGTGCCGCTGGCATTTTTCTCCGGCATCGGGGCGGGTTCCAGGAAAGGCATCTTATTTAAGGGCGGAGTGTCTCTGGAAGCCATGTCCCATATCAATACAGTCATCATGGATAAGACGGGGACCATCACACAGGGGGATTTTGTATTACAAAAGATCGTGTCTGTGGGAGATCATCCGGCAGATGAGCTGCTCCAGATGGCCGCCAGTTGTGAACAGATTTCCACCCATCCCATTGCAGGCAGCATCGTTGCGGCGGCGAGGGAGAAGGGTCTCTCCCTTGAGGACCCCCGCTCCCTGGAGGAGATCGCCGGCCATGGTATCCGGGCGGTCTTAGAGAAAGGGCAGGTACTCTGCGGAAACAGGAAGCTGATGGATAGATATCATGTGGAGATGGAGCCGCTGGAAACAGGTGCTTTCGGCGCGGAGGTGTTCCTGGCTGTAGACGGGATCTTCGCAGGATATTTCCTGATCTCAGATACGGTCAAGGAAGATGCAGAGCCGGCTGTGAACAGGCTGAAGGCCATGGGTATCACCACGGCCATGCTCACCGGGGATTCCCTGGACAGCGCCCAGGCTGTGGCAGATGTGACCGGGATTGATGAAGTCCATGCGAAACTCCTGCCTCAGGATAAAATGACCGAGCTGACGAAGATCCGGGATCGGCACGGTAGTGTCATGTTCGTAGGCGATGGGATCAACGATGCCCCCGTCCTGGCTGGAGCGGACGTGGGGGCGGCGATGGGCAGCGGCGCGGATACCGCGATCGAGGCCGCAGATGTTGTGTTCATGACTTCCAGTATGGGAGCGATCCCCCGGTCCATCCATATAGCCAGGTCTGCGTCAAAGATCGCATGGCAAAATGTAGTGTTTGCACTTATGGTAAAGATCCTCGTCATGCTCTTGGGGCTGTTTGGATATGCAAATATGTGGCTGGCGGTGTTCGCGGATACTGGAGTCGCTATGCTGTGTGTTTTAAATTCTATAAGGATCCTTTATCGGAGATAGGGGAGCTGTCCTCTTTCGGCAGGTCGGCCTTATATCAGACCTGCCGGAGGGGGACGGAGTCTCTGACCACCTCCCAGATATCATCAGCGATCTCTTGTGCATCCCGGTCTCCGTCTATGATGATGACTTTTTCTGTATCATTTAATCTGTCGAAAGCTTCAAAATATCTTTCCCGTACCTGGATCAGGCGGGATCTTTCTTCAAATAATTCCTGATGGGACCTGTTTTTGGTGATCCTCTCGATCGCCACATCCGGCGGGATATCGATAAATAGAGTCACTGTGGGCCGTAGGATATCACTGCTCTGTTTATTGGCGCTGATCACCTGTTCCATGGGCATATCCACACTCTGGTATGCATAGGAGGAAAAATAATATCTATCGGTGATCACAGTGATCCCTTCGTTTATCTTATGGACGATACCATCCACATCATTTAATAGATGGTCCAGCCTGTCAGCGACAAATAGGGCGGAGATCACTTTGTTATCTGTCTTTATCCGTCCGGTCATGATCTGGTGGATGAGTGAACCGATGGGGGAATCGGTGGGTTCCATGGTTGTGTGGCAATAGATCTTTTCTTTTTTCATCCGTTCATCCAGCATCCGGACCTGCGTACTCTTTCCGCTCCCGTCGATCCCTTCGAATGCTATAAAAGTCCCTTTGATCGTATCCATGATCCTAAATGTTCTCCTGTCCGTGTTATATTATTGATATGGATCCTATATTATCACATTTTTTGCAGAGAGTGCAATAAAAGATCTATGATAAAATGATAAAAAAATAATAGGTCTGTGTTATATTTGACTGTGCAGATGATGCGAGAGCAGGAGCTCAGTCCTGGTCCGGGGGAGATCCGTGATCCCCCGGACCCCTTAAAACGCTTTCTGAAAGGCGGGTATCCTATTATCTGTAAATTTGCGGTGATCAAGAGATGTTTTAGGCTTTCAGATATGTTCTAAAAGATCTTACAGAAATTTTAGGATCCTTTTCCATATGACCGGTTGCGAAATCCAGAAAGAACGTTTATACTATCTTTAAAAAGCACATGGAGGACCTGGAGGAGGATATGGCGAAGAAAAATAAAAAAAAGAAAACAGCAGCGGACTATCTGTTGACGCTTGGATTGCTCGCAGCAGTCGGCGTATTTGCTTTTGCCGGATGGAAATTGTATGGGATCTATAAGGATTACAAACAGGCACAGGATGAATACAAAAAAATAGAGGATATGGCGGTGCAGCCCAATCCAAACGGAGTACGTGAAAAGGACGGGGCATCGTCCGGTGATGAGCCGCCTATCGTGGTGGATTTTGACGCGCTGCAGGCGGAGAATCCGGATGTGATCGGGTGGCTCTATGCGGAGGCTCTGGGGATCAGCTATCCGGTGGTACAGGGGACCGACAATGAATATTATCTGCATATGACATATCAGAAAACATATAATTTCGCTGGCACGATCTTTATCGATCATGAAAACAGCAGGGACCTTAAAGACCTGAATACGATCGTCTATGGACATAATATGAAGGATGGTTCCATGTTCGGGACCCTAAAGCGGTATGTCACAGAAAATGCTTATGCGGACAGTCCGTATTTCTGGATGCTCACACCGGAAAAGGATCATAGATATGAGATCTTTTCAGCGTATACGGCGGAGGTGGGGAGCCTTACATATACCTTTTTCAGTAAACCGGGGAAAGAATACACGGCTTATCTGGAACAGATGAAGGCAAATTCAGAGATAGATACACAGGCAGAGCCGAAAAAGTTTGATAAAGTCATGACACTCTCCACCTGTACAGGAAACAGCGCGACCCGTTTTGTTGTACAGGGGATCCAGTTGGATTAAGATCTTAAAGGACATTTATCATCTGCTGTTTTAAGTCGATATATGAGTATAGGTCATTGGTGATCGTTGGCGATCTGTAAAGGAGGGATATCTATGATGATCAGAGCGGCAGCTTGGCAGCAGGGAGTTGCGGACAGTATATACAGGACTGGACAGCAGACAGGAGAAGATCAGATCCAAGAGCAGGATGAGAAGAAGATGCAGGGCAGCCAGGAGCCATTTTCAGCGGTCCCTGGACGTTCTGTCTCTTCTTCCGGGAATGATACAAATAAGATAAAAGCTTCCGTGCCGGATGATAATGTAGCGCAGCTGGCATCAGAATTGGCTAACTGCCAGACAAAATTTGATGTACAGCAGGTCTCCAGTAAGGCCATGCGTGCCCTGGCAAACTTGCGGATGTCAGGAGCCCTCAGCGAGGGGAAAGATAAAGAGAAGATCGCGCAGATGATCCGCCGTATGCAGAAACTGATCAAACGTGTCCGTATAAAGATGAAAGGGCTCACGAAAGAAGAGGAATTGGAAAAACGGCGGAAACGGGCAGAAGAGGAGCAAAAAGAGCGGGAAGCACGGGAGATCAAGGATGAGCTGCGCAACAGAAGGGATAAACGGCAGAGGGATGAAAGGGACTATGCCATGAAGGAAGCTGCCAGAGGCGGCCAGGAGGCTATGGCAGAGAGTGTCCTGCCCGGCATGGATAGAGGCATGCCTTCTCTGCCTTCCGGTGTGGGAGCGGCTGTGCCGGCCGTGGCAGGAGCAGTTGTCTCTATAGCCGCGGATGCAGGTGCAGCCCCGGCAGTGGAGAGCGTGTCTCTGGATGTGACAGTGTGACAGATGAAAATAAACATCTGAGGATCAGGAGGGCTTATCAAAGATATGACAGATGAGATAAAAGGATTGCAGGAAGCCATAGACAAGTATGATGATATTGTATTTTTTGGCGGGGCGGGGGTATCCACGGAAAGCGGCATCCCCGATTTCCGCAGTGTGGATGGATTGTATAACCAGCAGTATGACTATCCGCCGGAGACGATCTTGAGCCATGATTTTTTTATGGATGAGACTAAGGAATTTTATCGGTTCTATCAGGCGAAGATGCTCTGCGATACGGCAGAGCCGAATGCTGCGCACCGGAAATTGGCACAACTGGAACAGGCCGGGAAACTAAAAGCGGTCATCACACAGAATATTGATAACCTGCATCAGATGGCGGGGAGTAAAAATGTCCTGGAACTCCATGGTTCGGTATACAGGAACCACTGCATCAAATGCGGGAAGTCCTATGGTTTTGCGTATATGAAGAACAGTCGGGGCGTGCCCAGGTGCGAGACGTGCCAGGGTCTGATCAAACCGGATGTGGTCCTTTACGGGGAAGGCCTGGATAACGATACGGTCAGCCGGTCTGTACAGGCGATCTCTTCTGCGCAGTTGCTGATCATCGGGGGCACTTCTCTGGCCGTGTACCCGGCGGCGGGCCTGATCGACTATTTCAAGGGCGAGGGATTGATTGTGATCAATAAAGCGCCCACGCCCCGGGACCGTCAGGCGGATCTGGTGGTCTCTCAGCCGATCGGGGAAGTATTTTCCCAGATCCGGGTATGAGAAAAAAGGAGGCTGGAAGATGGCGGATAGATTTTCTGTAGGGGATAAGATACGGCTGAAGAAGCAGCACCCCTGCGGCAGCAGTCAATGGGAGATCTTGCGTGTGGGAGCGGATTTCCGTCTGAAATGCTTGGGGTGCATGCATCAGGTCATGGTACCCAGGAAGCTCGTAGAGAAAAATCTCAGGGAGATCGTCAAAGCCGATCAGGGAGCGGAGGATGGATATGGTCATTAAGAAAAGTATCGCTGTATTTCTGGCAGTCTGCCTTTCCCTGTCTGCGGCAGTATCAGCGGGGGCAGATGCAGGGCTCGACAGTCTCCCGGATGCGCAGATCAAGCCCCCGAAAGCACAGGTGTTCACGGCCAGATGTTCAAAAAAAGGTCTGCAGTTCGGGGAGAGCATAGGGGATGCCGTTGACTTGGGCATCAAATACTGCCTGTTCAATATCGACATCACTGAATTTATGGATACGTCCGGCAACAGGCTGGAATATGACTATAAGGGAAAGGTCTATACATTCAATTGGGATGCGTTTGAGCGATGGGGGAGCCTGTTCGCACAGCTCCAGGATGCGGATATACGTTTGTCGGCAGAGTTTTTGCTCCCCTGGGTGGAGGGTCAGACGGATCTGATCCATCCTGCGGCGCGGGGCCAGAAAGGGCATAATTATTATGCCTGGAATATCAGTACGAAAGAAGACAGGGACAGGTATTCTGCCCTGTTCAGCTGTATCGCAGAGGAGTTTGACGGCAGGCATGGGATGGGACGTATCAGTGATTATCTGATCGGGAACGAAGTGAATGCTCATGACCAATGGCATTATACCGGGTCGGATTCATTGGAAGAGAATGCGTACTTATATGCGGATACATTCCAGGTAGTCCATAAAGCGGTAAAGAAAAAATGTGCAGACGCCCGTGTCAGCATCTGCCTGGAGCATAGCTGGAATACGGAGATCGCGGGGAGAGTCCACAGTGGGAAGGCGTTCCTGGATACCTTCGCCCAGCGGCTGGAGGAATATGGGAGTCCCGACTTCACGATCAGTTACCACGCTTACTCGGAACCTCTGACCCAGGCGGATTTCTGGAATGGGAGCAGCCATCGTGTGAAAGACAGTGTGGATTCACCCTGTATCACCATGAAAAATATAGAACAGTTGACAAAATATGTGAAAGCGACTTACGGGGCAAAGACCCGGATCATGCTCACAGAACAGGGGTTCAGTTCCCACGGTCCCGACGGAGAGATAAAACAGGCGTCCGCTCTGGCGTACGCGTATTACAAGGCGGAATTTAATGATATGATCGACTGTATCATCTTCCGGTGCCAGACAGATAACCCGGTCGAGATCGGGGGCGACGGGCTCTATATGGGACTGTGGACGGAAGGGATGGGCAGGATGAAAGCGTCCCATGATGTGTTCAAATATATGGATACGCAGGAAGGCGAGGCGTATACGGGAGTTTGTCGGCAATATCTGGGTATCCAGGATTGGGGACAGCTGGTGCCTGGGTTTGATGCGGGATATTTTGAGTAGGCTGTTGTGAGCAGGTAAGATCCCTCTTTACAAGACGGGCATCTTGTGTTAGAATATATATCCGTGAATACCCGTTTTGCAGGCTTTGACAAAGACCTGTCAGAACGAGATCCTTGTTCCTTACGAGGATAAGGGGCCAATTGACCAGAAGGAGGAAATACATGAACAAGTATGAGTTAGCATTGGTATTGAATGCCAAGGTGGAGGATGAAGTGCGTCTGGCTGCTCTGGAGAAAGCAAAGGGCTACATCACACGCTATGACGGTGTGATCACAGATGTGGAAGAATGGGGCAAGAAGAGACTTGCGTATGAGATCCAGAAGATGCACGAAGGTTATTATTATTTTATCCACTTTGAAGCTGCACCTACCTGCCCTGTAGAGCTGGAGAGCCATATGCACATTATGGACAATGTCCTCAGGTATCTGATCGTCAACGTTACGGACGAGCCTGAGATAGAAGGTGCGGAAGCCGGACAGGATGAAGAAGCCGCTGCTGTAGGAGATGTAGGAGAAAAAGCGCCATTAGAATGATATTTTAGATATTTTCAGAGGTGATCATATGAATAAAGTGATACTCATGGGGCGTTTGACCAGAGATCCGGAAGTAAGGTACTCGGCGGGAGAGAATGCGCTGGCGATCGCCAGATATACCCTGGCGGTGGATCGGCGTTTTCGGAGAGACGGCGAGGCTACGGCAGATTTTATCAACTGTGTGTCTTTCGGACGGACAGCGGAGTTTGCTGAAAAATATTACCACAAAGGGATCCGTATCACTGTATGCGGACGGATCCAGACCGGGAGTTATACCAACCGGGAAGGCGTGAAAGTATATACGACAGAAGTGGTAGTAGAAGAACAGGAATTTGCAGAGAGTAAGGCGGCCAGCCAGGGATATGCGGCAGCAAACGCGATACCGCAGCCTATGTCTGCTGCGGACATGCCCACGCCAAGTGCGGCGTCTGCAGATGGATTCATGAACATCCCTGACGGGATTGACGAGGAGCTGCCATTTAGTTAAAGGAGGTAAACCAATGGCTTACGATAGAGGAAACAGATCAGATTCCCCATACAAGAAGAGGGGCGGCCGCAGGAGGAGAAAAGTCTGCGTATTCTGCGGCAAGGAAAATAACGGGATCAGCTACAAAGATGCGAACAAGTTAAAGAGATATGTATCTGAGAGAGGGAAGATCCTCCCCAGAAGGATCACAGGGAACTGTGCAAAACATCAGAGGGCTTTGACTGTAGCGATCAAACGTGCCCGCCATGTGGCGATCATGCCGTATATCCAGGATTGATGAGAAGATAAAAAGGAGCCGTTATCGGGGGACGATAGCGGCTTTTTCCTGTGTGTAAAAAGGAGTCCTAAATGCAGAATACATTTGAGAAACATGAATTTGCCCCCGTTTATGACAAAAATTCTAAAGTCCTGATCTTGGGGACGTTCCCCTCAGTAAAGTCCAGAGAGATGCAGTTCTATTACGGACATCCGCAGAACCGTTTCTGGAAACTCCTGGCTATGCTGACAGGGTGGCCCGTACCGGGAACGATCCCGGAGAAGAAAGAGATGCTCTTGAAAAACGGGATCGCTGTCTGGGATGTGATCCAGAGCTGCGAGATCATCGGATCGAGTGACAGCAGCATCCGGAATGTTGTCTCTAACGATCTGTCACAAGTGTTGGCGGGCAGTTCTGTCACGCGGATCTATGCCAACGGGAAGACGGCGGAAAAACTCTATAATAAATATGTAAAAGATCAGACCGGGATGGAGGTCATGGGACTGCCTTCCACCAGTCCGGCCAATGCCGCTTATTCCCTGGAGAGATTGGCACAGAGCTGGTCGCAGATCTTGGAGGTGGTCTGAGATGGAGAGGATACCGACGACTGCATGGTGCCATGAGATCATGAAACTGCATCTTCCCAGACAGGGGGTGTATGTGGATGCTACGATGGGGAACGGTCATGATACATTATTTTTCTGCCGGCTGGCAGAGGGGACGGGCCATGTATACGCCTTTGATATACAGAGAGAGGCGCTGGAACATACCCGGCAGCTTTTGAAAGGGGAAGGGATAGAGAGCGGATATAGCCTGATCTTGGGCAGCCATGTGGATATGGGAGAGTATCTGGACCGGGAGACGGTGGACGGGATCATGTTCAACTGTGGTTATCTGCCAGGTGGGGACCACAGCCTGGCAACCCGGCCGGATACTACGATAAAAGCCATTGGAGTGGGGCTCGACCTTCTCAAGACGGGCGGTGTGATGGGGATCTGTCTCTACAGTGGGGGTGATACGGGATCTGGAGAAAAAGAGAGCGTCCTTGCATATCTGCAGAGATTGGACGCCTGTCTTTATACTGTTATCGTACAGGAGTATCATAACCGGGGAAACCACCCGCCTACGCCTGTGTTTATTTTTAAAGGGTGAGTGGATGGGCAAGCTTGCTTGGCCAGACATTCAGACGTTTGACGGGCTAAGGTGTATGAATGAGTAGGGCGATAGCCCGGATCATGAATACACCTGGCAGCTGTGGGAGTGCCGAAGGCACGGAGCAGCTGACTTTCATTCATGGTGATGTCGCCGTCAGGCGACATGTCCGTTTATTTTGTGATCTCGTGATCGGACATACGCACACAGACGCAGTAGTGGCAGGTGGTATCATTCCCGGCGGACTTTAAGGGGCATTTATACACGGTCTTACCGTTTTCCGTGGTGACCTTGATACCTGCCACGTCCAGGGGGTGCATGGGGCGTTCGGCTATAAACGTGAGATAGATACAGGAAATGAGTATCCATTTCCAGCTCGCAGGCTTGTCTGTCAAGTGTTCTCCAAGGAATTTTTTCAGTACCATATGGAGACCGGAGACGCTATCCTCCGGCAATGCTTTATCGTCGCTGACTGCGTGCTGCAGTTCTGACAATACGCTGCGGTTAAAGTTGCTGATCGGGTATGAGGTGTCATTTGTGATGGCATCCCATTCATCCGTGGAGATGGCAGCCTGTAGGGCCCCCAGAAGATGGGAGCGTGTCATTGTAAGAGAGACCTCCTTTCTTTATAGGATCTGTTTTTATTATAGCACAAAGGCATGACTAGTGTATCGACAAGTTGACTTCTGTATCAATTGTACCGCCTATTTTGCCATCTGCCGCGTTGTCCTTGATCGCCGTAGCCACCGCTACGCCTCATTCCTCCGCTTTGCAGAGTGACGAAATATCCGGCACACTTTATCACAGAAATCAGCTTGTCGATACACTAGGTCGATCGTAATATTTTACAGATCATATCATAATGGGATCCATGTGGGATCACAAGAGGATCTATAGCCCTATGATCAGCATTTGGATAAGAAAATGCGGCTTTACACACTCTGCGATCGCCGCTATAATGTAGATAACTGATAAAGGCAGATACTTATGATGGAGGTGGTCATGTGCAGACTGAAAAAAGGGATGCGTCTTTAAAAGCATTGTTGGATATTTCAGGCGCAGATCTCACAAAGATCGATCATATGAAAGGATGAGCAGTATTTTCGGTGCCTTTTTGTATGATACGGTCAAACACGGCCAAACTGTTATAAAAAAGGAGCATATTTATGAGAGCCAACAATCTGACCCTGCTTACGGATCTGTATGAACTGACCATGATGCAGGGATATTTTAAAGAGCCAACGGACCAGACAGTCATCTTCGATGTGTTCTACCGGGACAACCCGTTCCATGGGAGTTATGCGATCATGGCAGGTCTGGAGCAGGTGATCCATTATATAGAAAGACTCACCTTTACTTCGGAAGATATCAGTTATCTGCGGTCCCTGGATATGTTCGAGGAGGATTTCCTGGAGTATCTGGGTGATCTTCATTTCAGCGGGGATATCTACGCCATCCCGGAGGGGACGGTCATATTCCCCAGGGAGCCCATGCTGAAGATTATCGCGCCGGTGATAGAGGCGCAGCTCATAGAGACGGCGATACTCAATATCATCAACCACCAGAGCCTGATCGCTACGAAGGCTTCACGGATCGTGTACGCCGCCAGGGGAGACGGTGTGATGGAATTTGGCCTGAGACGGGCGCAGGGGCCGGATGCGGGGATCTATGGGGCCAGGGCAGCAGTGATCGGGGGATGTATCGGCACATCCAACGTACTGGCCGGAAAAATGTTTGACATTCCTGTACTGGGCACCCATGCCCACAGCTGGATCATGAGTTTTCCTGATGAGTATACGGCTTTTAAAGCCTATGCAAAGTTGTATCCGAACGCCTGTATCCTTCTGGTGGACACGTATGATACGTTAAGGTCGGGTGTCCCGAACGCCATCCGTGTCTTCCAGGAGATGCGGGAGCAGGGGATCCGTCTGAGGAGATATGGTATACGGCTGGACAGCGGTGATCTGGCGTATCTCTCGAAGCAGGCGTATCAGATGCTCTGCGACGCGGGCTTTCCGGATGCGGTGATCTCCGCTTCCAGCGATCTGGATGAGGATCTGATCTACAGTCTGAAGACCCAGCAGGCGAAGATCAATTCCTGGGGAGTGGGTACGAACCTGATCACATCCAAGGGAAACCCGGCGTTCGGCGGTGTCTATAAGCTGGCGGCTATCCGGGAGAAGGGCGGGGATGGTCTCACACCGAAGATCAAGCTGTCTGAGAATACGGAGAAGGTCACCAACCCGGGAGACAAGACGGTCTACAGGATCTATAATAAAAATAACGGGAAGATCAAGGCCGATCTGATCTGTCTGGCAGATGAGCAGTTCGATCCGGATGAGCCGATGACGATCTTCGACCCCATCGACACCTGGAAACGGACGAAGATACGGGGCGGGGATTATATCCTGCGGGAACTCCTGGTCCCAGTATTCAAAAAAGGGGTCTGTGTCTACACGTCGCCTTCCGTCATGGAACTCCAAAAGATCTGCAAGAAGGAGCTGGATACCCTGTGGGATGAGTCCCGCCGTCTGGTGAACCCCCAGGAAGTGTACGTGGATCTGTCCCAGAAGCTCTACGATATCAAAAAACGTCTGTTGGATGAGATGGGAGCAGAGCAGGAAGAGCGGAGCGTATAGAAGGCATAAAACCAGCCGGATCGTCATAAGATGAAAGCGTCATATCATCTGCAGGAGGTTTTTCTTTGCTATCATCGTATATCCGACTGGTCAACTGTGAATATCCCCTTGAGCCGGGGTTTGTCCCCACAGATCTTGAGACACCGCAGATCCCTTTCTGTGCGCCTCCCGGTGACCCGAAACGTCTTCTCCGCGCCCGGGCTGCCCGGGCGGCGGAAGAGTTATTCGACCGGGCGCAGCATGCGGGACTGTGCCTTTACGGTGTATCCGGGTATCGTTCCTATGAACGCCAGGCTGAGATCTGCAGCCAGAGCAGCAGCGGCTATGTGGCTCCGCCCGGGTGCAGCGAGCATCAGACGGGGCTGGCGCTGGATGTCTCCTGCCCGGATCTTAAGTTTGAGCTTGAGGAGTCTTTTGCCGAGACAGAAGAGGGCAGGTTCCTGGCAAGTTACGGTCCTATGTACGGATTTATCCTGCGCTATCCGAAAGGAAAAGAAAAGATGACCGGATATGCCTGGGAGCCCTGGCATATCCGGTATGTTACCAAAACATTGGCGCTGTATCTGTCTTTGACGGACCTGACTCTGGAAGAGTACCACAGTCTCTGATCATTGTTCCATCTGTCTCCCCAGGAAACCTGCCGCTGTCTGTACCAGCTTCTGCTCGGCTTCACCCATGACCTGTCCCGCTTCGCCCACTAAGATCACGGAGCCGATGGTGTCGCCTGCGCATATGATGGGCCAGATCACCTGCAGGTTGGGGAGTTCTCCCTGGCCTTCGGTGAGAGGGATGGATCTTTCTTTCTCATCGTTGCCTTTATGGATCGTGCGGTTGCTGATCAGTTCCTCCAGATCCCGGCTGATCGCCCTTCCGGTGTATTCTTTGTGGGCCGGGCCGGCGGCGGAGACCACCTGGTCGTGATCCGTGATACAAGCCAGACATCCTGTCGTCTGGCTCAGTGCTTCTGCATATTCTTTTGCAAAAATGCTCAATTCCCCGATCGGGGAATATTTTTTTAATATAATCTCACCCTCTCTGTCTGTGAAGATCTCAAGAGGTGTACCTTCTTTGATGCGCAATGTCCTGCGGATCTCTTTCGGGATGACCACGCGTCCCAGGTCGTCGATCCTGCGGACGATTCCTGTTGCCTTCATCTTAACTTTCCTCCTTTGGTTAAAAAAACAATTGGATCTTGTGGGAATAGTATTGGTAAATGGAGTAAAAAAAATACGGCAAAAAGGGTTGCATTTTGCGAAAAATGTGGTATAGTGATCATATATATCACATATAGTATTAAAAACTATATGACACAATCTTGGGAGGTGTGTATTATGACTTTAAGATTAAAAGACCCTGTGAGCGCGCTCACGCATGGCGTGGCTATGCTGCTGGCGATCGTGGGCGCCGTACCTCTGCTGTTGAAGGCGGCGCGGGAGCCGGGCGTCATCCATGTTTTTGCGCTGGCTGTTTTTATCTTGACGATGATCTTGCTTTATTTCTCCAGTGCGGTCTATCATTCAGTTGATTCCACAGAAAAGGTCAACCGCCGTCTGCGGAAGATGGATCATATGATGATCAGTGTGATGATCGCGGGGAGTTATACGCCCGTCTGCCTGATCGTCCTGCACGGCCGTCTTGGGTACGCGCTGTGCGCGTTGGTCTGGGGGATCGCGCTGTTCGGGATCTTGCTGAAAGCGTTGTGGATTACCTGTCCAAAATGGGTATCCAGCGTACTCTATATCGGGATGGGATGGCTGTGTGTGCTGGCTTTTGTCCCCATCATCCATGCATTGCCCGCGGCGGGGTTCGTCTGGCTTTTGGCCGGCGGTGTGATCTATACCGTCGGCGGTGTGATCTATGGGCTGAAACTCCCTATCTTTGACCAGCGTCATAAATATTTTGGGTCCCATGAGATCTTCCATGTTTTTGTCATGCTGGGCAGCGCCTGCCATTTTGTGGTCATGTATTTCTTCGTATGTCCCATGCCTGTCTGACGCGTCGGATCTGTACGGGACGATAAAAACACGGTACTGCCCATCTTATCCTTGTGGACAATACCGTGTTTTTTTATCGTCTGCGCCATGTTGCCGGCAGGAACAGCGCCATCATGGGGAAGATCTCAAGTCTCCCCACCAGCATATCGAACATCATGACGTATTTTGAAAAGATCGAATAGCCGCCGAAGTTCCCCGCTGGACCCACCTCGCCCAGACCCGGCCCGATGTTGTTGATCAGGGCGGCGATGGCGGTGAAATTCGTGGTAAAGTCAAAGTCATCCAGGCTGATGCACAGCATGGATACGGCGTAGATCAGGAGGTAACATCCGATGAATACGTTGACGGAGCGGAGGGTATCTTCTTCTACCATGTGATCGTCCATCTTGATCTTCATCCGCGCTCTGGGGTGGACGATCGTGTGGAGTTCTTTCTTTACGTTCTTGATCATGATTAGGACCCTGGATACCTTGATACCGCCGCCCGTACTCCCTGCGCAGGCGCCGATGAACATCAGCACTGTGAGGATGGTCTGAGAGAAGACCGGCCATTTGCCGAAATCCGTTGTGGAATAGCCGGTGCTGGTCATGATCGAGGCGACCTGGAAAGCGGCCTGCTGGAAAGCGTTCAGGATGCTGGGGAAGAGATCTCGCACATTGTAGGTGATCAGCAGGACAGCGGCCGCGATGATGCCAAAATACATCTTCACCTCTTCGGAGCGCAGGGCCTGTTTCCATTTTTTGCACAGATAAAGATAATAAATATTAAAGTTTACACCAAAGAGGAGCATGAAGATCGTGGCCACATTCTGCATATAGGGAGTGTAAGACCCCATGCTGTCGTTGCGTATCCCGAATCCGCCGGTCCCTGCGGTGCCCATGGAGAGTGTGACCGCATCGAAGAGGGGCATCCCTCCGATGAGGAGCAGGATGATCTCTGCCATGGTCATGACGAAATATATGGCATAGAGGATACGGGCTGTCTGGTTCACCCTGGGGACCAGTTTGCTGACGGAAGGCCCGGGGCTTTCCGCTTTCATCAGGTACATGTGCCGCCCGCCCGCCATGGGCAGGACAGCCAGGATGAACACAAGGACTCCCATGCCGCCTAGCCAATGGGTAAAACTGCGCCAGAAGAGCCCGCTTTTTGACAGAGCTTCCACGTCGCTCAGTATACTGGCTCCGGTGGTGGTGAAACCGGAGACTGTCTCAAAGAGCGCGTCTGTAAAGGAGGGGATGTCCCCGCTGACAACGAATGGGATGCAGCCGGTGAGGCTGAGCAGTACCCAGCTCAGAGAGACGGCCAGGAATCCCTCTTTTGAGTAAAACACGGTGTTGTCTGGTTTTTTCCAGGTGCATCCGAAGCCGACGGCCAGGCAGAAGGCCATGGTCGCCAAAAACGCCCCCAGGCTCTTCTCCTGGTAATAGAGAGCCACCATGCTGGGGAGCGCCAGGAAGATCCCCTCGATCTTGAGGACGGATCCGAGAATATAAATGAGCATTGAATAATTCATGATCTTATGTATACCTCTACGGACAGAGTATGTCTTCTACGTCAGTCAGACCACTGCAGGTGGTGACCACGATCACGCTGTCCCCGGGGAGGATACGGTCCTGCCCTCTGGGGATGATCACCTGGTCGTTCCTGCTGATACAGGCGACCAGCACGTTTTTGCGGATCTTCAGTTCCTGCAGGCTGATATTTGTGACTTTAGAGTTTTGCTGTATGTGGAATTCCAGTGCTTCTACGTTATCATTGACCAGTTTGTATAATGTCTCCACATTGCTCCCGATGGAATTCTGTGTGGCCCTTACATACTGCAAGATCATTTCGGCAGTCAGATGTTTCGGGTAGATCACGCTGTCTAGATCCAGGGAGCGGATCACGTCATTGAGCTGGAGACGGTTGATCTTCGTGACAGATTTTACTTTTACCTTGGTCTTTGCATAAAGAGAGAGGATGATATTCTCTTCATCGATCCCGGTCAGGGTCACCACAGAATCCATCTGGTCGATTCGCTCTTCGCTCAGTACTTCCTCGTCGCTGCCGTCCGCACAGATCACAACGGCTTTGGGCAGCAGATCGCATAAGACTTCGCACCGTTTTTCGTTGATCTCGATGATCTTTACCATGATGCCCATTTTTTGCAGGATATTAGCCAGATAGACGGCGATCTGCCCCCCGCCGATGATCATGGTGTTTTTTACCTGATGGGTGTTCAGTCCGATCTTCTTGAAGAAAGCGGCGGCGTTCTTATGTGAGGCGGCCATGGACAGCGTATCCCCTTCGCGCAGGATAAAATCCCCGGATGGTATGGTGACGTCAGCACCCCTCTCTACGGCGCAGATCAGGACATCGCAGCCCAGGGTGGAAGGGATGTTCTTCAGGGCGACCCCATCCAGGATACAGCCGCTGCCGATCCGCAGCCGGAGCATCTCCACCCGGCCTTTGGCAAAAGTATCGATCTCGATGGCGCTGGGGAAACACAGGAGCTTGGAGATCTCCATAGCCGCTGCAAATTCCGGGTTGATGATCATGGACAGGCCAAGTTCTTCTTTCAAAAATACACGTTCATGGAGGTAGATGGGATCGCGCACCCGGGCGATCGTATGGCATTTTACGGCTTTCTTGGCGATGACACAGCAGAGCAGGTTCATCTCATCTGATTCTGTCACGGCGATGATCAGATCTGTATCTTCCAGCTCTGCCTCGGTCAGCACACTGTAGCTGGCGCCGTTGCCCACGACGCCCCGCACGTCGTAAGTGTTTGCTACGGTCTGTACGACATTGCTGTCTGTGTCGATGACCGTGATGTTATGGTCTTCCACACTTAATTTTGCTGCCAGGGCTGTGCCGACCTTCCCGCACCCCACAATAATGATCTGCATATCTTCTTTTTTCACCTCGTAGTCAACTTATGTTAATGCTGGCGTTTTTTGTCGCCGTTTTGTATGGTCGTCTATCATTATAGCACGTTCTGTTAAATGCGCAACCATTGGATCTGGCGTTATCCTTCCGATCCCTGGAAAGGTACGGTGCGTACATTGACCCCATTGACTTCGATATGGTCGTCCACGGTGATCAGCAGGCATTGTCGGCCGTCGATCATACGGGTCTCTACCAGGTCTGCCCGTTCGGGGTTTACGGTGACGACGATATCCGGGGTCTGGATGCTGAATTTTTTGGGGTTGGCGATATTTGCCGCTAACAGGGCGGACTGGTCACCGGATACAGCGTCGAAGGTCTCCTCGAAGGATTCCAGGGAGCCTTCCGGTGCGCCGCTCTGTTCCATCAGACGGCGTATATCCTGTTTTTCCAGCTTTAAGGGTTCCGGGTCTTCGGTCATGTTGTGTTCGTCCAGCATACCGTTCAGTTCTTCGTGGATGTTTTTGACGACCTCGTAGCCGCACTGGTCGCCCAGCGTATCGGACAATAAAGTATTAAATGTCTCCCGCTGGTCTGCGGCAGACATGGGAAGGGGGCATCCAAGGACTATCTCGATCATCTCTTCCTGGAGTTCGTCCGGTTTTTTTGAAAAATATACGGCGCTGTGTATGTCCGTCTGCCGGTCTGTCATGGCCGGGAAGAGAAAGCCCTTTACCGGGACGTCCACCACCCAGTCCCGGAGGCGTTCTTCTATGGCGTTGGATGCAGGGTTATAGCACAGCCCGGCTTTTGATAAGTTCACCGGACAGATGCTGCACAGGAGGAAATGGTACACGCTGTCCGAGGCGTCGAACATCTCCAGGTTGTCTGAGGCTCTGCCCGGTATGTCATAGGTGGCGTCGATCAGCAAGATCAGATAATTCTCCGGATAGATATAGCTCGTGATGATCTTATCATAGAATCCGTCCAGAAGATCGTCATCGGAAAGACCGCTGTCCCGCAGCTTGAGCAGGAAGTGCTGCGTCCCTTCAGGCTGCTCCTGTTCCAGGGGAAAATCCATGTTCCACAGATTTTTGCCAAAGGTCCCGGACAGGGTGCGCCGGAAGATATCGCAGTATTTGAAGACTTCCTCTTCGGATAAGGACAAAAAAGCCTGCCGGAAAGTGAGTTTCTTTTCTTTTTCGGCGTCCACATAGCATCCGCAGATGCTGCCGATCACGGCATTTTCTGGTTTGAATTGTTTGCGGATCTCCGCAATCTCTTTTTTGTTCATTATGTATAGATCCTCTTTTCATCTTAGATTGACCTTTGATACAGTATATCACAGATCTTGTATCTATCCAAGGATCATCCGCCACTTATCCCTGGCCGAGAGTTGTTTGATCTCATATTCTCTTTTCATCGCCTCGCTCTTTGTAAAAAATGCTTCATAGTACAGGAGTTCTACGGGTGTGCGGCTTCTGGTGTATTTGGCGCCTTTTTTACGGTTGTGGTCGCGGATCCTTTTTTCCAGGTCATTGGTCCATCCAGTATATAGAGTACCGTCCCGGCACTTTACGATATATGTATAATCCATATCTGTGTCCTTTATATATGTACAGGGCGCCCGGCCATTCACTGGCCTGGCCGCCCGGTCATTTATGTCAAGCAATCGGCGAAAGTAGATCACCATATTGAAGAAAAACTTTTGTGCTGTCGTATTTTGGGCCATGGATGGCTTTTTGTACGGATGCGATTGCGGATTTTCAATATGGCATGTTACTTTCTTATTATACGCCTTTTATCAAGATCTGTGAATGATCTTATGGCAGGTATTGGATGGGATCGATCGGGGTCTCGTCCTTGCTCATGGCAAAGTAGAGATTGCATCCTTCTTCTGTGTAATATTTTGTGGGTTCATTGACATAACCCAGGATGGTCCCCTTCGGGATGGTCTGGCCCACGACTACGTTTAGGTCTCTCAGCTGGCCCTAAGTGCTCTGATAACCGTTACCCAGATCCAGAACGACTGTGGTGCCTGTTTCAGACATCTCTTCGATGGACAGTACAGTGCCGTTTGAAGCTGCCATGACTGGAGAACCCACGGATGACTGGATCGCGATCCCTTTGCTGTATTTGTAGAGATCCAGTGTTGGGTGGTAGATGGTGTGGTCCATGCTGTAGTCCAGGAGGACCTGGCCTTCCAGTGGCCAATCCATCAGACTCTCTTCTGTAAAGTTCACGTCGATGACAGGAGCGGAGGCTTCTGCCTCGGCAGCGGCATCGGTACTCTCTGTCTCTTCTTCAGGTGTCTCTGCTTGGGCGACCTCCTCCTCAGCGGCAGTTCCTTCTTCTGTTTCTGCTGCCAGGGTCGGTTCTACGTCTGCTTCCACATCAGAAGTCCCGGCGTCTACCATGGGGGCTGTCGTACTGCCAAGAGCCTTTCCATCATCTTCCGCGGCGATCTGGGGTAACGTGGCTCCATCGTCGTTGCGCTGTGTTCCGGCCTGATATACTGTTACAGCGAGTGCGATGATCGCTACGACGAGCACGCTGTTCACAATGATCCGGATCAATCTCGTTTTCTTTGTCATACTCTTTCACCTCTGTTTTTCAATTTCTTATAGCCATAGGATTTCCAAAATATGAAACTCTATGCATTTTTTTTAGAAATTTACTATGAAAGTCCCGGCAAGCGGCAGGACGATGGGCGAGCTTGCTCGCACATGCGTTCTGACATTTGACGGGCTGACCTGTATGGATGAGTAGGGCGATAGCCCGGATCATCCATATAGGCGGAAGCTGTGGGAGTGCGGGAGCACGGAGCAGCTGACTTTCATTTATGTTGATGTCTGCGTGTGCAGACATGTCCGCTCACTATGAAAGTCCCGGCAAGCGGCAGGACGATGGGCGAGCCTGTTCATTCCAGATCCAGGGAGAGACGCGGGAAATAGTGTTGGAGGATCTGGGCGCAGGTCTTGCCCTGTGCGGCCAGGACGTTGCCGCCATACTGGGAAAAGCCCAGGCCGTGGCCGTGGCCCTGGCATAAGATGCGCGTCTGTCCATTGACTTCCTGGAGGGTGAACGCGCTGGAGGGGAGTCCCAGCATCCGGCGGAACTCTTCTCCGGACATGAGTTCCCCTCCGGCTCTGAGGGTGAGGACATAGTCGGATCCATCCCGGGACAGGATCTGGATCTCCTGGTAGTGGTCGGCGCTGGGGGAATATATACTGGACATATAGTTATCTGCCTGCCGATCCTGGGGGCTTTCTACGGGGACCAGGTATCCATATCCCTCACTGTGCAGCAGGTCGGCCCCGTCCCGGGTACTCCCGGTGGTCGCATAGCAATAGGGGAGGATCACTTTCTGGTCCTGATAAGTAAGGACCTGCCCGCGGGTATCCCGGGCGGCCCGGATGAAGCGTTCATATGTATGGAGAAGATCGGTGACCCCCTGTTCATGAGCCAGATGATCCAAGGGTTTTTTCATGAGAGTAGAGAAGGTCGTGCCGTTTTCCATCTGCAGTTTGATATTGGTACGGGCAAGGATGGTCTGGGCTTTGATATTTTCCAGATGGTGGGTGTAGGGGATCTGCAGGTAGACGATGGCGGGCAGGTATCGCTCTATGTCTGGGGGCTTGTATAGAGGGCAGGAATCCTCACCGGAGAGGAGATATGTCAGGAGAAAAGGTGAGAGCAGGATGACAAACAGCAGAGTGAGGCAGGTCAACAGATATTCTTTCATGGATACCACCTGGATAGATGCTCACCTTTAATATATGAAGTTTCCTGTCCGACTATTCTACCGCAGGGCAGGGGCAGTTGGCAGAAAGGACATTTACAGTTGCGTTTCGCTCACAGGAGGTGTTATAATCAAACTATCTGTAGATGGGATAAAATGGAGGTGACAGATCATGGATTGTATTTTTTGTAAGATCGCTCATGGGGAGATACCATCAGCGACATTGTATGAAGATGATGCGTTCCGGGTGATCCTGGATGTGGGTCCGGCGAGCAGGGGCCACGCGCTGATCCTGCCGAAGGAACATGCTAAAGACCTTTACAGCTTGTCTGAGGAGACGGCATCGAAGGTCTTGGTCCTGGCAAAAAAGATGGCGTCGAAAATGTCAGAGGCACTGGGGTGCGACGGATTGAACCTGGTGCAGAATAATGGAGAGATCGCAGGACAGACAGTCTTTCATTTTCACATGCATCTGATCCCCCGTTACAAAGGGGATGATGTAAAGATAGGATGGAGACCGGGAAGATTGTCAGAGAAGGATAAGAACGAGTTGCTGTCTTTGCTGAGATAGGCAGTCTTTGGGAGGGGGTATACAAAAGATGAAAAGAGAGGTCTTCGATCGGGTCTATGAAGATTACCATAAGCTGGTCTTACACATAGCATTTGATGGTCTGCAGGACTACGATCTGGCGCAGGATGTCTGTCAGGAGGTTTTCTGCAAGCTCCATGAGAAGATAGATCTTCTGGACGAGGGACTGATCAAAGGCTGGATCGTGAAGAATGCCCAGAGAAAGACCATTGATTTTCTGCGGAGGGCTTACCTGAAAAATGAGGTGTTCTCGGAGATCGAAGAGGATATGCAGCAGGCAGTCGTGGTGGAGTATCTGGTAGAAGAGGAGGATGAATGCCGCAGAAAAGAGTTCCGTGCCCATATGTTTGAGAAATTAAAGGAAAAGAATCTGGTGTGGTATGACCTGATGATGAGGGTGGTAGTGGGGAAGGAATCAACCAAGGCGGTGGCGCAGGACTATGGCATGACTGTGGTGAACCTGCGGATGAAGATCAGCCGCGCCCGCCGTTGGTTGTATAATAATTATTATCAGGTCTATCGGGAACTGTGAGCGTTTGCCATTTCTTCAAATAAGTCGGTGATGCGTGTGATGGAATCCAGGGTGTTATTTTTTTTCATAGCGTCGATGTAAGTTTCTCTGCGGTGATACAATTCCCGTATAGCGGACGATAAAGTTTTCCCAGTGATCTCTTCTTCTTCCAATACCATGCTGAATCCCTGGCGTTCGAAGGAGCGGGCGTTGAGTATCTGGTCGCCGCGGCTGGCTCTGGCGGACAGGGGGATGAGCAGATTGGGCTTCTGCAGGGCTAGGATCTCGCAGATCGCGTTTGCACCGGCTCTGGATATGACCAGGTCGGCCAGGGCAAAAAGGTCGGCCAGTTCTTTTTTGATATACTCAAATTGCACATACCCTTCTGTGTTCTCAAGAGAAGGGTCGAGCTTTCCGGCTCCGCACAGATGGATCACGTTAAGATCGGGGAGCAGGCTGGGCAGGATCCGGCGGATGTTCTCGTTGATAGAAGCTGCGCCCAGACTCCCTCCGATGATCATGACCACAGGTTTGCGGGATGTAAAGCCGCAGAACCTCTGAGCCTTTTCTGCATCGCCCTGCAGCAGTTCCTGACGGATCGGGCTGCCGGTGAGCAAGGCCTTATCCGCGGGCAGGTGTTGGACGGTCTCTGGGAAGTTGCAGCATACTTTTGCGGCTGAAGGGATGGCCAGTCTGTTGGCCAGTCCGGGTGTCATGTCGGATTCATGTATGATCGCGGGTATGTGCTGGTGTTTTGCGGCGATCACCACGGGGACGGTCACGAAGCCGCCTTTGGAAAAGACCAGATCCGGGGCTAAGTTTTTTAATAGTTTTTTCGCCTGTCCGTATCCTTTCAGCACGCGAAAGGGGTCGGAGAAGTTCTTCCAGTCAAAATAACGCCTTAATTTTCCAGAGGCGATGCCGTAGTAGGGGATCTTCAATTCTTCGATCAGTCTTTTCTCGATCCCGTCTACGGAGCCGATGTATGAGATACGGTAGCCCAGCTCGGTCAGCCGGGGGATCAGGGCTATGTTGGGAGTTACATGGCCGGCAGTACCGCCGCCAGTGAGTACTATATGTTTCATAAATGGGGTCCCTCCTTATTTTACTGATCATAATATGGACTTTTTGGAGTGGATTGTCAAGTGGAGATGTAAAGGTTTTAGGATATATTTTTCATTAGACCGTTATATTTCTATTTTGCAGTCGTATTATTTATGCGGTGTAAATGTGACAAGAAGAGGGAAGAGAAGGATCATATACTGGTCTGGCAACAAGGCTTTCTGATTTTTTGTTGAGTCTCATCTATGTATAGAGTGGGATCATTTGTAATTTTCTAGAATCCATATAAAGCGGGGAGCGGGATGTGTGTCAGGAACATTTACGCCGCTCGCGATATCTCAAGGACTATGACCTGTCCCGGATCTTCTGCCAAGAAGGGCCTGTTGGAGCGTGACCAACAGGCCTCTCTTTGTTTTCTGACAAAAAGTCTGCTTTTGTCTTGACTGTACAGCCGCTGTATGGTCTATAATGGTAGAAAATACATTACGAGGGAGGGCGGTCATGCAGATAGACCCTAAGAATAAAGGCATCATCCTTTTGAAAAAAGGCCAAAAGGGTGTCATACATGCGGTGTTCAGCCGTTTTGGGCTGATCTTGCTCCTGCTTGCGGTCCAGTTTTTTATCCTGTTCAGTATCTTTCAATGGTTCGAGGAATTCCTGCCCCATGTTTTTGGCGGGACTGTACTCTTCACAGTCATCATGGTGATCTGTCTTTTGAACAGCCAGATCGATCCCACGGCGAAGATCACATGGCTGATCGTGATCATGCTGCTGCCTGTGTTCGGAGTGTTTCTTTTCATATATATCCAGAGCGATATTGGGCACAGGGCTTTGAAAAAACGCGTGGATCAGATCATCGGGGATACGAAAGAGCGTATCCTCCAGTCGGATGAGGTGATGGAACGTTTTTCCAGGGAGGATCCGGGGGCGGCGTCCCTGGCCCGGTATATGGCGCGGAGCGGCTGCCATCCGGTATATGACAAGACAGACGTCACGTATTTTCCGCTGGGGGAAGACAAATTCGAGGAGATGCTCAGACAGCTGGAGGCGGCAGAACATTTTATCTTTCTGGAATATTTTATCGTGGATGAGGGTCTTATGTGGGGGCGGATCTTGGAGATCCTGGCAAAAAAGGCGGCGCAGGGTGTGGATGTGCGCGTTATGTATGACGGGACCTGTGAGTTTTCACTGCTCCCCCATGATTATCCGAAACGTTTGAAGGCTCTGGGTATCAGGTGCAAGGTGTTTGCCCCTGTGACGCCTTTTGCTTCCACACATTATAATTATCGGGATCACAGGAAGATTCTGGTGATCGACGGACATACAGCTTTTAACGGAGGGGTGAACCTGGCGGATGAATATATCAACCAGAAAGAGCGGTTCGGGCATTGGAAGGATACGGCGGTCATGTTAAAGGGGGAGGCGGTCAGGAGTTTTACCCTGATGTTCCTGCAGATGTGGGGGATCGATGAAAAAGAGGATGAGACGGAGCGTTTTCTTTCCTACCCTTCCAGGCCCGCAGTACAGGCAGAGGGTTATGTGATCCCTTATGGGGATTGTCCGCTGGATGATGATAAATTGGGGGAACGGGTGTATATGGATATCTTGAACCGTTCTCTTGTGTATGTGCATATCATGTCCCCCTATCTGATCTTGGATGGTGAGCTTGAGACGGCTCTCAGATTCGCCGCGGAGAGAGGGGTGGAAGTGATCTTACTGCTCCCGGGAGTCCCGGATAAGAAGATCCCCTATGCCCTGGCAAAGACACATTATGCGCCGCTGCTCAAGTCCGGGGTGAAGATCTATGAATATACGCCGGGCTTTGTCCATGCAAAGGTGTTTGTCAGCGATTCACGGGAAGCGGTGGTGGGGACGATCAATCTGGATTACCGCAGCCTGTACCATCATTTTGAATGTGCCACGTATCTGTATGGTACGGACCATATCTCAGATATCGAGGATGATATCCAGGCGGCTCTTGCAAAAAGCAGGCGTGTCACCATGGAGACGGTGCGCAATGAGGATCTGGGGGTGAAGCTTCTGGGATATCTGATGAAAGTGGTCGCCCCATTGATGTGAGGATAACAAGCCCTGACTATCCGTTGCATTGATCATGGCGGACGCCAGAGCCTTGTCATCCTCTTTCCACTTTTCTTCTCGTTTGGATCTGAGGCCATATTTAGGTTGCCAGGGGGAGAGGTTTGTGCTATACTTTCGGATACAAGATATTGTGAAAGAGGTCAAACCTCAAATACAAGATATGGTGACGGGAGAGTGCAAAGATGATCTGTATTATCAAAAAAGATGGTACCCGGGAAGAGTTCAATGCAGACAAGATCGTGGCTGCTGTCAATAAATCAGCAGCCCGTATCCTCTATACATTTACGCCGCAGGAGACGGAGTTTATCTGTCGATTTGCCACAGAGCGCGCAGCGTCTCTGGGGAAAGATGAGATCTTGATCCAGGATATGCACAATATCGTGGAGGGTGCGCTTGAGAAAGTCAATCCTGCAGTGGCCAAGAGTTACCGGGATTATCGGAATTATAAACTGGATTTTATCCACATGATGGATGATGTGTACACCAAGAGCCAGGCTATCCGTTATATCGGTGATAAGAGTAATGCAAATACAGACAGTGCATTAGTGGCTACAAAACGCAGCCTGATCTTCAATGAACTGAATAAAGAGCTGTACCGGAAGTTTTTCATGAACAGGAATGAACTGCAGGCGTGCAAGGACGGTTACATCTATATCCATGACCAATCGGCCAGGCTGGATACGATGAATTGCTGTCTGTTTAACGTGGCGAATGTGTTAAAGGGCGGTTTTGAGATGGGGAATGTCTGGTATAATGAACCGAAGACCCTGGATACAGCGTTCGATGTGATGGGGGATATCATCCTCAGCACGGCAGCCCAGCAGTATGGGGGGTTCACTGTGCCGGAGGTGGACAAGATCCTGGGACCTTATGCGAAAAAAAGTTATGATAAGTATCACAGTGAATTTCTGAGGTATACAGATGGAGATTGGAAGGGGAGAGAAGAAAAGGCGGCCGCCTATGCGCAGGATAAGGTACGCCGGGATTATGACCAGGGCTGGCAGGGCATTGAATATAAGTTGAACACGGTGGGATCCTCCCGGGGGGATTATCCTTTTGTGACAATGACGATGGGGCTGGGGACGGATCCTTTTGAAAAGATGTGCAACCTGTCCCTCCTGACAGTCCATATGGGTGGACAGGGAAAGTCCGGGCATAAGAAGCCAGTGCTGTTCCCTAAGATCGTATTCCTCTATGACGAGGGGCTCCATGGACCGGGGAAGCCCTGTGAGGATGTGTTTGAAGCCGGAGTGGACTGCTCGGCAAAGACGATGTATCCGGATTGGCTGTCCATGACTGGGAAGGGATACATTGCCAGCATGTATAAGCGGTATGGGAAAGTGATCAGCCCCATGGGGTGCAGAGCATTTCTAAGTCCCTGGTATGAACGGGGCGGGATGAACCCGGCAGATGATGATGATGTGCCTGTCTTTGTGGGGCGGTTCAATATCGGCGCGGTGAGCCTGCACCTTCCTATGATCCTGGCGAAAGCGAGAGCGGACAGCAGGGATTTCTACGAGGTTCTTGATTTTTATCTGGAGATGATCCGTGACCTCCATAAACGGACGTATGAGTATCTGGGACAGATGAAAGCGTCCACCAATCCGCTGGCCTACTGCGAAGGGGGATTTTATGGAGGGGATCTGCAGCCCCATGAGCGGATACGGAAACTCCTGAAGCCCATGACGGCCTCTTTTGGCATCACGGCGCTCAATGAACTGCAGGAACTGTATAATGGTAGATCTATCGCGGAGGATGGGAGATTTGCCCTGGAAGTACTCCAGTATATCAATCAGAAAGTGGCACAGTATAAAGAGGAAGACGGGAACCTCTATGCGATCTACGGGACGCCGGCGGAGAGTCTCTGCGGCCTGCAGGTGGAACAGTTCCGGAAGATGTACGGGATCGTGGAGAATGTCTCCGACAGGCCCTATGTGAGCAATAGTTTCCACTGTCATGTGACGGAGGATATCACACCCATACAGAAGCAGGACCTGGAAGGACGGTTCTGGGAGCTTTGCAATGGCGGGAAGATCCAATATGTGCGTTACCCTATTGATTACAACAAAGAAGCGATACGGACGCTCATCCGCAGGGCTATGGCATTGGGATATTATGAGGGGGTCAATCTGTCATTGGCATATTGCGATGACTGCGGGCATGAGGAATTGGACATGGACGTATGCCCTGTGTGCGGTTCCAAGGATCTGACGAAGATCGATCGGATGAATGGATATCTGTCTTACAGCCGTGTCCATGGGGATACCCGTTTGAATGCGGCGAAGATGGCGGAGATCGCAGAACGGAGATCTATGTGAATATAGGGAGCAGAGAAAAGGGGTGGCCCGCGAGGCCGCCCCTTTTTGTGGATGGATCATTTTATGGTCACTTTTTTTGCTTTGGAGTCGCTGGTGTAGGTTTTACCTTTATATGTTTTATACGCCTTTACAGTAAAGAAATATGTTTTGCCGGATCTTAGTTTTTTCTTGGTGAAACTTGTGCCTTTCACTTTTTTCACTGTTTTCCAGGAGGCTTTGCTGCTGGTCTTGTAATAGATCGTGTATCCGGCGGCGCCTTTTACTTTGTTCCATTTCAGAGTGGCTTTCTTGCGTCCGGCGGTCACTTTGAAGGTCACCTTGGCTGGTCTTGTCGCAGTATATACAGAGGTATAAGATCTGCTGAGTACCTGGCTGCCGTTATGGGTGAGATAAGCTTTTACCGCAAAACGATAGTCTGAACCTGGTCTTAGTTTTTTTACGGTGTAGGAGTTATCCTTGGAGGGGATAGCTGCTGTGCGGACCCATTTTTGGCTTTTGTACTGGTATAAGATGTAGCCTTCGGCTTTCGGGGTCTTTTTCCAGCTCAGTTTTATTTTTTTTTCGCCGGAAGACGCTTTGAGCCCGGAAACGTTTGAGAGGGTCGGGGGTTGGGGCGTCGTTGACGGTGTCTCTGATGGTCCGGCATATTGGAGCAGACCTTCAAGTAATACGTCTGCGGTCTGTGCGCCCTGCCAGCTTGCTTGTACCCGGTCATTTTTATCGATCAAGACGATGAGCGGGGTATTTACAGTGGTCTCTTCCTGGAAGAGGCTGAGATATTTGAACATGGCGCTCCTGATGCCGCCGGCGTTGTTCTCCTCGTCATAACAGAAGGTGATCTTATCGCATCCGATCTGCTGGCTGTACTGGGAGACAGTGTCTTTTGATGCAAAGTCGTATTCTCCGAAGATCACACGGATATCCTCCCGGCTGATCCATCCGCTGCCCGCGATGTCTTGGAGGGTCGAAGTAGTCTTGCTGCAGGCTGGCCGGCCGAAGACAAGGAGGGTCGTCTGCGTGGGGACGGCTCTTGTAGAGATATTTTCTTCGTCGATAGAGCGGAATATGTATTCCGGGTTTTCAAGCCCCGTCAGATCTTCTGGGGGAGTCGGAGAGGGTGATGTTGTGTCTCCTGGGGTCATCGGGTCTGTGAGCCGATCGATCTCCGCTTTGATCTGTTCGGCGGTCTGTGTCCCTTTTAAGGAACTCTGTACTCTGTTATCTCCATCGATGAAGACGATAAATGGCGTGGTAAGGGTTATCCTTGCCGTATCCTCGAATAAAGTGGCATAATCGTACATGACCTGAGAGATGATGTTGGATTCATCATAACAAAAAGCGATCTTCTCACAGTCGATCTTTTGCGAATAAGACAGGGTCTCGTCTTGGGAGGCAAAGTTACATTCTGCAAAGACTACACGGATGGTATCGTCAGCGATCCATTCGCTGGCCGCGATGTTGCTGAGTGTTGTGGTAGTCTTTGTACAGGTTGTCTTTCCGAATACAAGGACAGTCGTCTGTCCGGGGTTGGTCTTTGTGGAGACGGCTGTGCCGTCTACGGAGCGGAGCGTATACGTCGGGTTCTCAAAGCCTGATGCTCCAGTAGATGTTGCCGATACTTCTGCCGTAGCTGCCTTCTGATATATCGGGAATATGATCAGTAGAAACGACAGCAACATAAATAAATATTTTTTTTTCATTTTAGGAGATCCCTTTCCTTTATCATACATTTTATCCTTATTGTATCATAAAAACAGCATTGCGTATACATATATAAAAGATCATCAAACGACAGAATACCTTTTCCAGGGGATCTTGGACGGCGGGTAGGATGCCAGGAAATTTACGATATCACTGCGTCCATGATACTGGATGTTGCCGCGGGAGTCGGGTGCTGAAAGTATGATCGGCATTTTGCCGAAGACCATTTGGAAACTCTGGCGGGTCAGTTCGATCTCGGGGCTTATCAGAACGGCGGGCTTTACTTTTACGATCGAAAATCTTGTCTGACCTATGGTCATCGTGGCGCCTTCTACGATCATCTGTGTTACCTCCTTGTTCATGCGTTCTCTCTATAAACATGTGGTCTTATATCCGGCTGAAGATCTTCCAGGTCCCGGATCAACGGGAAGGATCTTGTCTCGATAAGATCTTGCGTGCGTTTATTTTAGCATGGATCTTAGAAAGCGACAAGAGATAGGGGCACGCTGCTTATCTTAAATTTTTTTTGGACGATAACCATTATAGTAGATGATCCATAAAAATGATGGGACAAAAGGCACCGTCCCTGGACATGCGTTTCATATGAAAGGAGATGGATACAGTATGTACGATACCAGGATAAAAAAGTCAAAACAGATCCTGGCCGTGATGATAAAGTGTATGATCTAAGGGGCCGGACAGTCCAGGCAGAGAGCGGGCTGGATCAGAACGTATACTAAAGAAAGGAGTTTTTGTGGAAGAAATGAGATCTTATGAAAAATGTAAAAGAAAGATCACATACATTGTAGTAGCGGCGATGATATTTATAGTGTCAAGGGCAGTCCCCGTATACGCTGGTGATTCTACGGACGCAGCCGCATTATCTATAAATGGTGAGTGGAGTGAGAGATACGGATTAGAAGAGGGGACTACAGACTACTACAGATTTACGATCCAAAAAGCCGGGAAGATAGACCTTAAGATGATGGCGTATGCGCCTGATCTGGTCTGTACTCTATATGACGGAGGATTAAATGGCATCAAAGAGAAATGTGCCAACGTAGGAAGTGAGACATCCCCAAGGACAGTAACGATCGAATGGTGGCTCCCCCAGGGGACCTTTTATGTGGCTGTTTCATCAAGAGTTGAGAAAAGCGGAGCTTACAAGCTGAAAGCAGATCTTAGATCCAGCGGTATCACTGCGGCAGACAAAGATTCATACGATCATCCACAGGATATGCAGGTAAACGGTCAAGTATCTGGCGTATTGACCTATTCCAACAAGGATGACTGGTATAGATCGAGGATCGCTTCTGCTGGATATTATAGATGTTTTTCCCGATGGTCCGGCTGCAATGGGGCGACGTGCTTCTTGTATGATCAAGATCTGAGGGAATTATGTGCTATGCGGTCTGATGCTCCTGAAAACGCAAAAGAGATCATGCTGGCGCCAGGGATCTATTATATGAAGATCGAGGGTGGAGAAGCCGGTGGGACTTACAGCTGTGGGATAAAGGAGATCATACCTGTACAAGGGGATATCCTGACAGATGATAGAGGCCAGGTGCGTTATAAAGTCACGAAAGCAGGCAGAGAAGGCGGCACAGTCACTTACCAAAGCTCCGGAGCGGGCGGGAGAGCCTCGATCGTTATCCCGTCAACAGTCAGGATCGACGGCATCACGTATAAAGTGACAGGTATCGCAGCCAACGCATACAAAGGGGACAGTGGGATAAGAAAAGTCACCATTGGAAAGAATGTGACTTCCATTGGAGCAAATACATTTTCAAAATGCGCCAATCTGAAAAGCGTTACGATCCCTGCAAATGTGAAGAGCATCGGAAAACAAGCATTTTATAACTGCAAGAGTCTGAAAAATGTGACGATAAAGACCACAAAGCTCACTTCCTCAAAAGTTGGCGCCAATGCCTTCAAAGGCATCCATAAGAAAGCGGTCATAAAAGTCCCAAAGAGCAGAGTCCGTGCATATAAGAAGATATTAAAAAAGAGAGGCGTGGTCAAGGGAGCCGTGTATAAAAAGCTGTCTTGATCCTATGTATCTTGCAGTGTGACAGTCTTACGATAAAAGGATAGCAGAAAGAAAGGGGTGTTTTCATGGAACGTATCAATTTTAGATCGGTATTGATGGCATCCATCCTTGTGTTCATGTCTGCCTGTGCGTTGTTCCCGTCCAGGGTGCAGGCGGCGTCTGGGCCCAGGCTCAATAAAACGAAGGTGGTCGTCTATGTGGGGAAAAAAACCGCTCTTAAGATAAAGGGCGCGTCCGGCAAAGTTGTGTGGAGTACAAAGGATAAAAAGATCGCAGCAGTCAGCAGGTCCGGCAAGGTCACTGGAAAAAAAGCCGGTAAGACGATCATTAAGGCTAAGGTAGATAAAAAGTCCGTAAAATGTGCGGTCACTGTAAAGGAGCCGTATCTGAATGCAAAGAAAAAGACATTGGATCTTAATGAAAGATTTCAGCTGAAACTCACCGGCGCAGGGATCGAACGATGCACATCCGGTGATAAAAAGATCGCAACAGTGACAAAAAAAGGAAAGGTCACAGCTGTGAAGGCGGGAAAAGCTAAGATATCTGTGAAAGCTTCCAATGGGAAAGTATACAGATGTTCTATCACAGTGAAGAGAGGAAACACTCCGAGCAAAAGACCATCCGGGGACGGATCCGAAGAGGAAAAACCTTCTGGGGACAAACCCGAAGGGGGAACACCTCCTGGGGATGATGCCGAAGAGGAAAGACCTCCTGGGGACGATGCCGAAGAGGAAAAGCCTTCCGAGGATGAAAGCCAGCGAAAAGATCTGGCGGGACTCGATCTGGATGTTTATATGACCGAGCAGTTTATATACACTGGAAGAGCGATCGAGCCTAGTATAAGGGTATATGATGATAATATATATTTGGAGGAAGGTGTAGATTACAAGGTAAGCTATACGGATAATGTGAACGCAGGGAACGCGAAGGTCACGATATCCGGGATAGGGGGATTTACAGGGGAGGTCATAAGGGGATTTGAGATCTTAAAGGCAGACCAGTATATTGAAGTAGGGCTGCCCGATAAGGTATATGTGGGAAAAACAGGGAAGATCGTCGTTTCTGGTGCATATGGCGATCTGGGATTTGAGGCGTCACAAGAGGGGATCGCACAGATCGATAGTGACGGAACGATCACTGGACTAAAACCGGGTAGTATCGATATCAATATAACGGTGGGCGGCGATGAAAACCATCATGGATGCGAGGCGAGATGCTATGGATCGGTGCGGATCTGGTATGAAGAGGCAACGGCGTATGGTTTTTGCGGCAGGGCTAGTTCTGCAGACGGCAGGAGATATAAGAGCGCAACGGCAGGATGTGTGGATACGGATGGGTCGATCTCATTCATAGCTAGATTTGACTGTAACGCGGATATAGACTGGCTGGATGCTGTCACTTTCGAGGCAGAAGATGCGACGCCGGCGGCGTATAAGAAAATGTTCCAAGATATGGGGGTGGATCGCCGTACACCCACAGTCACTGTCCAGTCGATACCGGATGCGTTCATCTACAATAGCAATGTTTCAGGGTCGGTCGCCGCGGACTATACGGGAAGTGACGATGAGCTTGCATGCAGCAGTAAGCAGATCCAGATAAAGGCGGGAGCGGGCGTGAGAGTGGTAAGATTGACGGCCAAGCGAAACGGCGTATTCCTGGACGAGATGTATCTTGGATCTGGCGACCGTAGGAACGGCGGATATTCCGCCTTTGATCTTGATCTGTACAAACGGGTAAGAGAGCGTGTAGAGGCACAGATCTGGACAGAGCAGATGTCGGGTCTTGAGAAATTGCAAGCCCTGGCGAATTATATCAGTAGGACCACTCATTATCCAACTACAGATGTCACTAAAAAAGAATATAATCCAACTTTTTGGGCGGATTGGTCTGTAGACGGCATCGGGCTGTTTTATGACATGTATCAGGATGTCATTTTAAACCGTGTCATGTGTCTGCAGGGAGGTATCGTGACTTGTTATGCGGCGCAGATACTGCAACGCGCGGCAGAAGAAGACCTGGGGCTGCCGTATCTCTATACATACGATCCTGACACAGATACAGAAACGATCGCCGATGGAGAAGGGGTCTGGGTAGCGACGGGTTCCCATAGCAGCAATCCATGGAATCCGGGTCATATGTCCCTTATTTACAAAGATGTCGATGAGAATAAGGTATTTATAGACGCCCAAGGCTTGATCCTCTACGGGGACCAGGCATCTTGCGAAACGCATGGGTGCAGAGAAAATATCGTATCATTGGATATGCCTATATTGTACGAATGAGATATTTTTTAAGTCGGAGGCCAAAGAAAGGAAGGTGCATATATGAACATACGGATACAGTCAACGATGGACAGTCCCTGGAATAAAGTGCAGATGGCTGTCCAGTCCGCGGAACGGAGTGCAGCCCGGCAGAGTGGGCGGGCCAGGGAGCGCAGGGCAGAAGAAGAGCGCAGGCAGGACAGGGTCAGCATAAACCCTATGGGCCAGCTGCAGAGCCGCTTGGAAAACCTCATGTCCCAGAAGCAGAGCATCATAGAACAGAAGAACCAGCTGATCGCAGACACGCTGGATGCGGGCGGGGATATAAAGTCCATACAATCGATGATCTCTCTTTATGAAGAGCAGATCACCAATATCGAGACACAGATCTCCCAGACGATGAAAGAGATGATGGAAGGGAGTCTGGATGAGAAGGAGGAAGAGGAGAAGAAAGAGGAAGAGCCTCTGACAAAAGAAGAGCAGCAGAGACGACAGATGACTGAGATCAGCAATGCCTCTATGGAACATGAACGTACGGGGCAGATCTACAGCGCCTATGTGCATAAAAGGGGCGAAGCCAATGTCCTGGCGCAGGAGATCGAGATGGACGGCGGCCGGGGAGGCGCGACGGGAGGAAAGCAGGAGCGGCTCAATGAGCTGAAACAGGAGATGGATGGGCTCTACACAGAGACGATGGAGGGGTACGCGGATCTGAGTGTCTCGTTGCAAGAGGCTGTCGAAGAAGCCTCCCATCGTCATGAGTTAGAGGATGAGGAGGGAGCAGAGGAAAAAGAAGATAAAGGGACAGGGGTGCAGGAAGAAGAGTAGAGAGGGATCTTTAAATAGTTTAAATTTCCTAGATATTTGATGCGATCCACGGTGCTATGTGCCAGTGGCACATGTTCAGCACGGACCGGAACGAAGTGTAGATCAATGCGGCAGATGGCAAAATAGGCGGTACGATCGTTATAGAAGCCAGCTTGTCACTACACTATGTACTTTTCTGCGAGAAAAGTACCAAAAAGCGCCGGGGGATCGCGGACCTCACCCCGGACCCCTTAAAACGCTGTTTTTGGGACGTACTATTTAAGGATATTTGAGGTTTTCAGACACGTTCCAGCGATGTCCCTTTGAGAATGATCTAAGCTTTTTTATATCTGATATATTCATTGACTAAGATAGCCAGTTGGAATGTGAGGGCGTCCCGGAAGGTCCTCAGATCCAGCCCGTATCTTCTCTGGAGCTTTTCGAAGCGGTAGACCAGGGTATTCCTGTGTACATATAGCTTACGGGCGGTCTCAGACAGATTCAGGTTGTTATCAAAGAAGGTGCGGATGGTGTTGAACGTCTCTTCGTCCAATGGGTCCAGTGAGTTTCCGTGAAAAGTCTCTTCCATGAATTTTTCACAGATGGACAGAGGGAGTTGGTAGATCAGGTTGCCGATGCCGAGGCGGTCGTGACCAAAGATGTTTTGGGTGCTATAGAAGATCTTTCCCACTGTGAGGGCGGTCTGTGCTTCTCTATATGCGTTTGCCAGCTGATCTAGATCATCTGCGATGGCACTGTATCCCACCCACGCCTGGGTCATGGCTTCGGTGTTCAGCATGTCCACCAGGGTTTTGGCTGTGGCCTCCATAGGATCGGGAGTCTCACCGGGGGAGGATTCTTTGATGACGATGATCTGGCCCTCGTCTATGGAAGTGACGTAATGCCCGGTCTTGGCGGTGAACAAGTTTTTGATCATCGCCAGGGCATGTTCATCTTTTGGCTGTTTGGTCTGGACCAGGAAGACTGTGCGGGGACATTGAGGGGTGATCTTCAGTTTCTTCGCATGGTCAGAAGCATCTATGGGAGTGTAGCGGCCCAGGAGCAGGTTCTGCATATAAGTGTTCTTGTCCAGACGGCGGCGGCTGACTTCGGCCAGTTCCTCGATCTGGCAGACTGCCATCTCCCCGATCGTGTGGGAGGAGACGCCTTTTCCCCAGACAAGGAGGAGATAGATGATCTCTTCCTGGTAAAATACTTTAAAATAATGGAGATCCCCCACGGCTTTGGAGATGGCCGCTTGTTCCAGGAACTCTTCCAGTTTTTTGTCGGCTGGGAGTTTTCTGGGACCGGTGTTCATGTATCCTTTTCCCTCAGGGGTCAGCAGTGCGAAATCCAGTCCGCTGATGTCTTTCCATCGATATAGGGATCTTTCTAAGGTATTGTTCAATGTATGGCTTAAAATATGGTCTATAGTCAAGAGTCCATGTCCCCCTTTTTTATGTGACAAAGGGCAAGACCTGGCGATATCTCTTTGCCAAGCCTTGCCTTTTGGTTTAGTTTACGATCGTTATCTCTGTTTCCACGTCGAAGAAATGTGTTTTTTCCATATCCAGAGCGAATTTGATCGGGTCGCCGGACCTTACGGTCGTTCTGGGGTCTACACGGGCTGTGATCTGTGTGTTCCCTAAGTCGAAATACAGATAGACCTCTGCTCCCAGCAATTCATAGACCTTGATCGTAGAGTCCATAACGCTCCCTGGTGAAGATTCGATGAAGGCCTGGGAATCATAGATATCTTCCGGACGTATGCCCAAGCATACTTTTTTGCCCACATAGCCTTTGTCCTTTAATACTTTGGCTTTGGAAGCCGGGATGGTCAGGCTGTATTTATCTATCTTGAATCTCAGTCCTTCACCCTCCTGGACGATCTCCCCGTCTAAGAAGTTCATCTGGGGTGAGCCGATGAATCCGGCTACGAACTTATTGGCCGGCTCTGAGTACAGTTTGGAAGGAGAATCTACCTGCTGCACGATGCCGTCTTTCATGACGACGATCCTGGTCCCCAAGGTCATGGCTTCGGTCTGGTCATGGGTCACGTAGATGATCGTGGAGCCTAATCTCTGGTGCAGCTTAGAGATCTCGATACGCATCTGCACACGCAATTTGGCGTCCAGGTTGGACAGCGGCTCGTCCATGAGGAATACTTTGGGTTCGCGCACGATGGCGCGGCCCATGGCGACACGCTGTCTCTGACCACCGGAAAGAGCCTTCGGTTTACGGTCTAATAATTTTTCCAGATCCAGGATGCGGGCGGCTTCCCGTACCATCTTGTCGATCTGGTCTTTGGGCACTTTGCGCAGTTTCAACCCGAATGCCATGTTGTCGTATACGGTCATATGGGGATACAGAGCATAGTTCTGGAAGACCATGGCGATATCCCTGTCTTTGGGTTCTACGTCGTTGACGACCTTGCCGTCGATCTTCAGTGTCCCGCTGCTGATATCTTCCAGGCCTGCCACCATACGCAGTGTGGTGGACTTTCCACATCCGGACGGTCCTACGAAGATGATGAATTCTTTATCTTCGATCTCAAGGTTGAAGTCTTTGACTGCTTCAAATCCATTGCTGTAAGTTTTATTGATATGCTGTAATGATAGACTTGCCATTTTATCTCCTCCGTTTTAGAGTTTATCTTATCTGCCTATCAGTATAGATGGAGCGGGAAGGAGATACCATAGGTGGATCAGACAAAGTTTTTCAAAGTTTCTTGGCAAAATGACGAAAGGGGTATCTGTATCTCTATATCTTTGAGTATCCATAGCAGTTCACCATGGCGTCGATCTTCTGTCCCTGCTGGCAGTAGGGGCATTCATTGGGTCTGTGGCTTTCATATCCCGGCAGGTCTTTGCCGGTGAAAAGGGCATTTACGGTGATGGAGCCTACCTTGGAGATCTCACTGAAGATAGCGGAGACGCCCTGGAGGATACCATCGTAATAGCGGATACACTGGATACAGCTGCCCAGGGTGGTGCCTGTGGTGATGGTGCCGATCAGGACGATCACATTTTTGTTCTGGATCATGTGCTGGATATTGTCCCGGAATACCAGCATGCCGTTCTTGAATTCCGGGCTGATCACGTACATGGTCTTGTGGGCGTTCATGGAGAGGATCCCCGCTTTCGTCAATGAACCGGCCAACAGAGTCCCCACGACCTCCAGGCCGTCCAGACACACGATGGTGTCCACCGGGGTCGAAGACTCATATTTTTGCGCCAGTGCATGCGCGATCCGTTCAGCTTCTGCATAACGGGAGGTCATGGTGGCGATGTCCAGATGATGGGTGATGTGGGACTGGGTGGTGGCGAAATGCCCGGGGATCACTTTCAGAGCGATATCCTTGTCGTAGCGGGAGTGGATCTTGTACATTTTTCTTTCCATTTATGGAGCCTCCTTAAAGATCTTTATGTAAGAGTCATGCTATCTCTTAATTCAGATTATAACATAAAGATCCAGAATATAAAACAAGAAGATCAAGCACTTGTTTTCATGAAAATTTTTTTGTATAATGGGAATATTAGCATTGAGAGGATAAATGAGCAAGAGGTGAAAATAGTATGAAGAAAAGCAAACTACTCCTTTTCATGTGCTGCGCAGCGCTGGCAGCAGGCAGTGTGCCTGTGTATGGCGCCCAGATACCAAAGCCCTCGGTATCCCAGAATAGACCAGCTGCAGCTGTCTTTGGGGGTACGACACAGGCTTTGGAGCTGATAGATCTGGCGCAGGAGGAGAGAGTCGAGAGGATCGGAGAGATGTGCCGGCTGGATTATGCAAAGAGCGGGGTCTTAGCCAGTGTGACGGCGGCCCAGTGTATCCTGGAATCAGGGTATCTGACTTCGGAGCTGGCGTCCCAGGCAAACAATTGTTTCGGCATGAAAGCGAGATTATCCAACAATGACTGGGAGGACAGCGCCTGGGACGGCAGTTCTGTTTACCGCAAGGAGACCAGGGAAGAATATAGTGGTCAGGTGGTGACCATTGAGGCGGATTTCCGTCAGTACAGCAGTATAGAGGATTCTCTGGCGGATCATTCAGCGTATCTCCTGGGAGCAAAGTCTGGCACCGGGTCCCGGTATGAGGGGCTGGAAGGTGAGGAAGACTATAAAAAAGCCATACAGATCATCAAGGACGGCGGATATGCCACTGACAGCTCGTATGTGGATAAGGTATGCGCCATCATCGAGCGGCACGATCTGACGCGGTTCGATGATATCGAGGATGTGGGAGTGGAGGAAGAGGACAAGAAAGAGAAAAAGAGATCTTCCGATGATGTCAAACTGTCTTACCGGGACGGTTATTACCGTGTGCGCAAAAGCTGGACAGACCTGGATGACCAGCTGGGGGCGTTCAGCGTACTGGAAAATGCAAAGAGCGCGTGTAAGCCTGGGTACCAGGTATATGATCCAAAAGGGAATGTGGTCTATACATTGCCGTGATCACAATGAAAAAGTCAGGGGGATACTTTTAGAAAAATGTGCGGAATTACAGGTTTTATCTCAAAAAGCGATGCGTATGACAGAGAAGCAGTGATCAATGATATGATGCAGTGCATCTATTCCAGAGGCCCCGACGAGGCGGGGTTTTATTGTGATGATATGGCCTGCCTGGGGATGAGGCGGCTTTCGATCATCGGTCTGGAGAATGGGAAGCAGCCCATTGAGAATGAGGACCATACGCTGGTGCTGGTATATAACGGGGAGATCTACAATTATCCGGATCTGAAAAAAGAGCTGACGGAAAAAGGACATGTCTTTACGACAGATACGGATTCGGAGGTCATCCTGCATGGATATGAAGAGTACGGGCCGGGGCTTTTGGAACGGCTCAGGGGGATGTTCGCCTTTTCCATATGGAATAAAGAGAAGAAGACCATGTTCCTGGCGCGGGATATGTTCGGGATCAAGCCGCTGTTTTACGGGAAAAAGGGGCGGGATCTTTTTTACGCTTCCGAGATAAAAGCGATCTTTGCCCATCCGGATATGGAGAAAAGATTTAACGAGGCGGCGCTGGGAAATTATCTCTCTTTTCAATACAATGCTATGGAGGAGACTTTTTTCAAAGGCGTTTACCAGCTTCTGCCCGGACATTACATGTACTGGAAGGATGGGGAGATCACAGTGCGCTGTTACTGGAAACCCCGCTTCCATATCCAGGAGGATCTGACAGAGGCGGAGGCCATGTCCCGGCTCAAGGCTGCCCTGGAAGATTCTGTGGAAGCCCACAAGATCAGCGATGTGGAGATGGCCTCCTTCCTGTCCGGCGGCATCGATTCTTCTTTCCTGACAGCTGCCAGCGGATTTAAGAAAAGCTTCAGCGTGGGTTTTGAGTGGGACGAATGGAATGAAGTCAACCTGGCAAAAGAGCTGAGTGCCGAGCTGGGGATCGAGAACCATGATAAGATCATCACCACCGAGGAATACTGGGACGCAGTGCCCAAGGTCCAGAAATATCTGGACGAGCCGGTGGCAGACCCATCGATCATCCCGCTGTATTATCTGTGCCAGCTGGCTTCCGGACATGTGAAGGTGGTGGTATCCGGGGAGGGCTCGGATGAGCTGTTCGGCGGGTACACGATCTACCATACGCCCCTGTCCCTGCGCCCGGTGAGGATCATCCCCAGGGGGATCCGGCGTCTGATCAGTAAGATATTCTTGAAATGTCCCTTTGACTTCAAAGGAAAACAGTATATGATCCGGGCCGGACAGGATATCGAAGAGCGTTTTATCGGAAATGCCTATATCTTCTATCCCAGCCAGGTGCGCAGACTGCTGAAGAAAAGCCGCGGTTATGTGACGCCCCAGCAGCTGACAAGACCGTATTACGAGGAAGTGTCAGATCTGGATGATGTGACGAAGATGCAGTATATCGATCTGAGCTTCTGGCTGCGGGGGGATATCCTGCGCAAATCAGACCATATGAGTATGGCTCATTCCCTGGAAGTCCGTGTTCCTTTCCTTGATATGGAGGTTGCCAAGGTCGCGCTGTCCCTGCCCCCGGAGATGCGCGTGACAGACGAAAACACGAAGATCTTATTCCGAAAAGTGTCCAGGGGCTATCTGCCGGAGAAAAATGCGAAACGGAAGAAGCTGGGTTTCCCTGTACCCATTGCGAAGTGGCTGAAAGAGGATACTTATTACCAGAAAGTCTATAAGGCATTTACATCGAACGCCGCAGAGAGATATTTTAATACGTCAGAGCTTTTGCGCCTCCTGAAAGTACACAAGAGCGGCAAGAAAAATTACAGCAGGAAGATCTGGACGGTCTATATGTTCCTCCTGTGGTATGAGATGAATTTTGGTGGGACATCATGACCGGGACAGTGAAAGTGTCACTGATCGTGCCCTGTTATAATGAGCAGGCGGCGCTGCCTGTCTTTTACCGGGAAACGATGAAAGTCCTGGAAGGGATGGACTGCGCCTATGAATTTATCTTTGTAGATGACGGTTCGACAGATGACACTCTGTCGATCTTGAGGGGATTCGGCGGAGAGAACGAGCAGGTCATATATCTCTCGTTTTCCAGGAATTTTGGAAAAGAGGCGGCTATGTACGCGGGATTTTCCAATGCGTCTGGGGATTATGTGGCTGTGATGGATGCGGATATGCAAGACCCCCCTTCCCTGCTCCCACAGATGCTGGAGATCTTGCGGGGCGGCGGGTACGACAGTGTGGCCACCTGTCGCAGTACGAGACAGGGCGAGCCCAAGATCCGGAGCTGGTTCGCGAAGAGATTCTACCGGATCATCAATAAGATCTCCGATGCGGATATCGTGGACGGAGCCAGGGATTTCCGGCTGATGAGAAGAGAGATGGTCCAGGTGATCGTCTCCATGGGCGAGTATAACCGTTTTTCAAAAGGGATCTTCGGGTGGATCGGATTCAGGACATACTGGCTGCAGTATGATAATGTGGAACGTATCGCCGGGGAGACTAAATGGAGCTTTTGGAGATTATTTAAGTACGCTGTGGATGGGATCATCAATTTCTCCCAGGTCCCTCTCAGTATAGCGTCCTGGTTTGGCGTGTTGATGACCATGTGTTCATTTGTCATCCTTCTGGTGATCATCATCCGCAAATTATTGATGGGCGATCCGGTGGCGGGATGGGCTTCTACCATGTGCGTGATCATATTTATCGGGGGCGTCCAGCTATTCTGTCTGGGTATCATGGGGCAGTATATCGCGAAAACATATATGGAGACAAAAAGGCGTCCGCATTATATCATTTCTGAGTCAAATAAGGAAAATATCAAGGTCATAGAGTAGATACAAAGGAGGAGATATCAAATGATCAAAATTTCTAGGGGGGGGGGGCAGAAAGATAAGAGAGATAGGCTCCGGGATCATTATCTGATCTATACTGTGTTGTTCGCTGTCACGGCGGCGTGCGTGTTCTTCCCCTTTTTGTGGCATGGGAAGAGTTTCATATGGGGGCATCAGAGGATGAAAGTTGACGGATTGGTGCAGCATTATAACGCACTGGTCTATCTGGGGATCTGGGTACGCGGTATCATCAGAAGCCTTTTGTTTGACCATACATTGTCGATCCCTCTGTGGGATCACAACATTGGGTATGGATCAGACATCATCACCACACTGCATTATTATGTCATAGGGGATCCGTTGGATCTGCTGACGGTCTTTGTCCCCTCCAGGTATACGGAGTATCTGTATAATGCATTGGTCATACTGAGGATGTATCTGGCGGGGGCGGTCTTCTCGCTGTTCTGTCTGCGGATGAAAAAAGACCGTATGGCTGTATTGGCCGGGAGCATTGCTTATACATTTTGCGGGTATATGATCTATGCAGCTACCAGGCATCCGTTTTTTGTGGGTCCTATGATCTATCTGCCGCTGTTATTGATCGGAGTTGAGGATATCTACCGCAGGAAAAAGGCGACTGTGTTCATATGGATGGTGTTTGTATCAGCTGTATCCAACATTTATTTTTTTTACATGTTGGTCTTTGCAGTTGTTTTTTACGTTGTCGCCAGGTTTTTTACATTGGAGTGTGGACATAGATGGAAAGATCTTCTTATGTATCTGCTGTATTTTTCCTGGTATGGCCTGCTGGGTGTTATGATGAGTGCGCTTATCTTATTTCCCACCTTTCTATTATTGACACAAGGGATGCGTGGTGATATTGAGATCATCTATCCTCTCTTTTATAGTAGGGAGTTTTATCAGAGGCTGTTGACCAGATTCCTCACGCCGGAGAGTTCGGATACCTGGACGGTCTTAGGGTTTGCGGCGCCGGTGTTGCTGGGGCTGTTTGTTATGTTCAGCCGGAAGAAAAAGAGGGGCGTTCTGAAGATCTCATTTGCCATCATGGTCTTGATGCTCTGTATACCTGAGATCGGGAGGGCTATGAACGGGTTTTCCTATGTCAGCAACCGCTGGTGCTTTATTTTTGCCGCGTTGGTCTGTTATATATTTGTGGATGTATGGCCGGATATGGTGGCATTGGAGAGCAGCCGTAAGATATCTGTAGCCATCTTCAGCGGGATCTATTATCTCATATTGCTGCTCCCTGAGCAGGGACCGTCAGAGGCTGCTATGGCGGGGATGGGGATGCTGCTGCTGGTCTTGGGGGTGATCCTTGTAGAGCCGAAGATAAAAAGGTATGGGAGAGTCTTTCCATTGACGCCGTATCTCATCCTAGGGGCAACGGTCATCCATGTATGTGTGATCGGGTTTTTCCGTTATGGCCATAATGAGAGCCATGCTCTTTCGTCTTTTATGGATAGAGGAAAAGCTCTGACATTGGTAAAGGGGGATGCCACCTCCCTGGCGGCCAGGATGATGGACAGGGCATCATTTGGCAGAGTGGACCTGAGTAAGAGATATCTGCGAAATGCATCGATCATAACGAAGGTGCCTACCACGCAGTTTTTCTGGAGTCTGGAGAACGGGAATGTGTCTAAGTATCTGCTGGATATGTGTATGGCGGGCATGAGGACGACTTTCTGTTATGATGGTCTGGAACAGAGGACAGCTTTAGAAGCGTTGGGGAGTGTCAAGTATTATATCAGGGAAGCACAGGATGGCGGACTGATCCCCTATGGTTTTGAAAAAATGCGGGGGGGGGCGAAAAAGCATGAGGATCCCTATGAGATATTTAAAAACCGCTATGTGCTGCCCCTGGGCTATACATATCCTTCCTATCTGACCCATGAGGTCTTTGATCCTTTAGATCCAGTCCAAAAACAAGAAGCTCTGCTCCAGGGTATCCTGCTGGAAGAGGAGGATACGGCGGAGCTTCCGGATACGATCGGTGAGGCTGAGCCGGTCTTCACAGGGTATGGGATACCATATCGAGTAAAATGCGGGAAAGGGGTCAGGCAGGAGGGGGAAGGGGGATACCGTTCTTCCAGAAAGAACAGCAAGATCACATTGACGATCGACAAGACGGAGGGCTGTGAGCTGTATCTCTTTGCGACGGGTGTCAGAGCCAGGGCAGAGACGGAGAGGGGGCTGGACTCTATCTATAACGATCTTGAGCATACGGACTTTATGATCACAGTGTGTTCTGGAGAGGGGAGCGGGACGATCGCCTATAAGACACCGTGTAATAGATCTTACTGCGGGCAGGAGGATTTTCTGGTCAATCTGGGGTATCAGGAGGAGACGCGGACGGAGATAACGGTCACATTTCCCATACCGGGGCGTTATCAGCTGGAAGATCTTAAAGTGATCTGCCAGCCTATGGGACATTATGCCGAACAGGTAAATGCGTTGAGAGAAGATGTCCTCGAGGACGAGGAGATCGGGGTGGACTATATCAAGGGGTCGGTCACTCTGAAAAAAGATAAGATACTCTGTCTCACAGTGCCATACTGTAAAGGGTGGACAGCCTATGTGGATGGTGTGGAAAAACCTCTGTATAAAGCGAATGAGATGTATATGGCATTGCCGCTCACGGCGGGAGAGCATACGATCGGATTGTATTATGAGACGTATGGGCTGAGGGCTGGACTGTGTATCAGCGGTGCCGGGGTCTTATTGTTTTTGTGTGGCTGTATCAAAAGGAGAAAAGAGAGCAGGCATCCGCGTTAAAACGGGTGCCTGCTCTCTTTTAATAGATCAAGATCGCCTGCTGTTCCAGGGTATCATAGTGATGCTGGAAAGCGTTTTTGTCATAGCTGACGATCCCTTCCAGGGGATCGCATACAATGACGCTGTTGTTTTCAGTGTCGAATCCGATCAGCAGCATACAGTGTTCGTTGGAGGGCCAGGTCACGGTCTCCCCTTCGATCTCCCAGCCGTAGGAGAAGATGATCTCTTCATTGATGTACATGGATCCCCATACGATCACAGGGAAACCCATGCGGATCTCCATCAGGATATCGTCTAAGGGGGTCCCTGTCAGATCATAGGCCCGTTGGCCGCTCCCCTGGGCGGTCAGGTATCTGTTGGCGGCATTGACGATCACAGGGGCGTAGCAGCCGAAAGACTCAGCCTGCCGCGGATCGCCCCAGAAAGCGGTCTTATAGCTGACGGTCCCGGGGGAGGTCTTTTCCAGATACTGATCGGCCAGTTCTTCCTTGGATACATCGTATCCGGCGAAGCGCAGGGCCATGGTCAGGGAAGTGACTTCACAGCCTGTGGGCAGTTCCGGATACTGGAGGATGGATTCGGCCGCCAATTGGATATGGGGGTCGGTATTCTGGGAATACCCATCCTTTTCCTGGCGTTTGATCAGGTCCTGGATCGTTGCTGTGTCTTCCGCCAGGGGTGCGTCTGTCTCTGTGGGGGTGGGAGAGGTTTTCGTTTTTTTGACCTTTTTTGTTTTGGCTTTTTTTATTTTTTCTGTACTCTCTTCCAGCGGTGTGGGGGTGGTTGTCGTGTCTTGGGCCGCTGGGACATTGGATGAGAGAGATGCGGGACTGGTCTCTGGGATCATAAAGCCGTTCTCCTCTATCATCTGTTGGACCGCATATCCAGCTGTCTGGTGTATGATCGGTGCTGGTGCGGCAGAGGATGATGTCAGATCCCCTTTGCGGGAGGGCGGCTGGGCATTGGCCATCTGTGTGCCGCTGTGGGCGAACCATTCCTGTGCCGCGTCCAGCTTCTTTGATGCAAACTGGAGTACGCTGGTATGCTCTACATAGTGGCAATACAAATAAAGCCCTTCCATGGATAGAACGGCTAAGAGACAGACAGTCACTGCAGATTTCATGATAAATCTTTTTTTGTTTTCCATGGATCATCTCTCCTGTCGGTGTTAAGTGACTGAAACGTCTGCGTATGCAGACATCACCATGAACAAAAGTCGATCGTATTTATGATAGTATATGATAAGCCCGCTAAAAGGGAACATTTCCTCTGCGGGCCGGTCTTGTATCAATGTATGGATTTTTCTTTTATCCCGTGCGCCGCACCTCGAAAGACTATCACAGACGTTACTCCTACAGCCAACTCAGCCCAGGCACCCTTACGGCACACAGGAGGTTTTGCTTAGTGCTGCTCCATTCCTGGCCTGACACGGTTCACAAAGTCCTGTTGCGTAAGACCCAGACGTCAACGCCGCTTATAGAAGGCAGCTCCACAATAGAAGTCCTCAGATTGGCATCACCCCTGCTGTAGCGGATCGCAGGTAGAGGGCACCGCTAACTCCCCGGCTGCACGGACTTTTATTATAACTGGTTTTTGCTGTAAAGTCAATGATCTGAGAAAAGATTTTGTAAGATGTTTGGCGTCTGTTGTGCTATAATGGGAAGAAATCAGTATCAGGACAGGGAGGTGGAGGAGAGATATGATGCAGTATCCAGGGAGATCTGTATATAAAGGCATTGCATTGGGGCGCATAGAGGTATACAGAAAGCATGACGATCAGGTAAGCCGCAAGAAGATCTCTGATGTGGATGCAGAGATAGGGAAGGTCAGGATGGCTGTCATACAGGCAAGAGGACAGATGCAGAGGTCTTATGAGACGGCGCGGAAAGAGGCGGGGGAGGAGAGTGCCGCTGTATTTAACGTGTACCAGTTGATCCTGGAGGATGAGGGATTTCTCGATCCGGTCCTGGATATGATCCGGACGCAGAAGGTCAATGCAGGATATGCTGTCGCTGTGACCAGAGACAAACTCTCAGAGATGTTTGCCCAGATGGATGACCCGCACATGAGGGCGAGAGCGGCGGATATAGAAGATATCGCAAACGTACTGATCAGGATCTTGGAGGGCAGGGCAGGAGGGGAGCTGTCCCCCAGGACACCAGTGATCCTTGTGGCGGATGACCTGAGCCCCAGTGAGACGGTACAGATGGACAGGGAGAAAGTGCTTGCTCTTGTGACCGTGCATGGTTCCGCCAACTCCCATACATCCATCCTGGCCCGTATGATGGGTATCCCTGCATTGGTCCAGGTGCCTGTGGACCTGGAAGAGATCCATACGGGGATGCTGGCGGTGGTGGATGGTCTTGAGGGGACTGTAGTCTTTGGACCGGATGAGAAAATTTGCGAGAGGGCGAAGGAGAAGATCAAAGAGGAGCAGGAGAGGACGCAGCTCTTGGGATCTCTCAAAGGAAAAGAGAATGTGACCTTAGACGGGAAAAAGATCCATATCTATGCAAATATCGGCAGTTTGAGCGATGTGGGGGCTGTCCTCGACAGTGATGCAGGAGGCATCGGCCTGTTCCGCAGTGAATCCTTATATCTGGGACGGGATACCTTCCCAACGGAAGAAGAACAGTTCCAGGTATATAAAAAAGTGGCGCAGGCGATGGGGGGAAAAAAGGTGATCATCCGCACGCTGGATCTGGGGGCGGATAAACAGGCGGACTATCTCGATCTGGGAAAGGAAGCCAATCCCGCCATGGGATACCGCGCGATCCGTATCTGCTTAAAACAGCCGGATATCTTCAAGACACAGCTGCGGGCACTGTGCAGGGCGGCAGTATATGGAAATATCTCTGTGCTGTATCCCATGATCATCTCTGCAGGAGAGGTCAGGCAGATCCAGAGGATCCTAAAAGAGGTACAGGAGGGGTTGGATAAGGCGGGGATCCCCTATAAAGATCCAGAGCAGGGCATCATGATCGAGACACCGGCCGCTGCTATGATCAGCGATCGATTGGCGGAGATGGTGGATTTCTTCAGTATCGGCACAAACGATCTTACCCAATACACGCTGGCCATAGACAGACAAAATGAAAGATTGGAGGATCTCTATGATCCCCATCACGAGGCGGTCCTGCGGATGATCCGGATGGTGGTGGAAAATGCCCATGAACATGGGATATGGGTAGACATCTGTGGAGAAGCAGGGGCAGATCTGGCACTGACAGAAAGGTTTATCCGGATGGGTGTGGATGGTCTCTCCGTGGCGCCTTCTATGGTGCTGGAGATACGCAGGGCTGTCAGGGGGATGAAGATCTGACGGAGTTTTCTTTTGCGATGAAAAAAATACCCCCGTACATATGTCAAGATCACATATGTACGGGGTATCTATGGGTGGAAGATCAGGCTTTTCCGTCACATCCAAGTACTTCTTTGATCTTATGGGCAACGACTGCTTTCACGTTGGCACGGCCCACTTTCAGGTATTCCCTTGGGTCAAATGCGGCCGGGTTTGTCCACATCACTTCACGGATACCGGCGGTCATAGCCAGACGCAGGTCAGAGTCGATGTTGATCTTGCACACGGCAGAACGGGCGGCCTGACGGAGCATATCTTCTGGGATGCCGATGGCGTCGGCCAGGTTCCCGCCGTGTTCCTGGATGATCTTCACGTATTCCTGGGATACAGAAGACGCACCGTGCAGGACGATGGGGAAGTTAGGGATACGTTTGCTGATCTCATCTAAGATATCAAAACGCAGCTGGGGCTTCTGGCCTGGTTTGAATTTGAACGCGCCATGGCTTGTACCGATGGCGATCGCCAGGGAGTCCACACCTGTCTTATCCACAAATTCTTCTACCTGGTCGGGCTGTGTGTACTGCGCGTCGTCGGCAGATACATTTACATCGTCTTCAATACCGGCCAGCTGTCCAAGTTCAGCCTCTACCACAACGCCTTTAGAGTGGGCATATTCCACAACTTCCTTGGTCACTTCTATATTTTTTTCAAAGTCATAGTGGGAACCGTCGATCATGACAGATGTAAATCCGCCGTCGATGCAGGATTTACAGGTGGCAAAGTCAGGGCCGTGATCCAGATGCAGGGCGATGGGGATATCATTTTCGATGAGCGCGGCCTCTACGAGTTTGACCAGATATGTGTGGTTGGCATAAGCTCTGGCTCCTTTGGAGACCTGCAGGATCAGGGGGGCGTTCAGTTCGCCGGCGGCTTCGGTGATCCCCTGTACGATCTCCATATTGTTTACATTGAAAGCGCCGATGGCGTAACCGCCTTCATAAGCTTTCTTAAACATTTCAGTAGTTGTGACTAATGGCATGATCTTCAACTTCCTTTCCTTAAAAAATACTGTATGTTACTTTATCGCGTTGCGTCCAAGATACTTTAATATTATACCATATCCTAGTCTTAATAAAAGGTAAATTTTTGATTTTTAGGCGTAAGATCCCGGATATTTCCCCCACAGATCTATCTGACGGCGATCTGGCACGCCTCCATAGCCTTTAACGCCCGTAGATGGCTCTCTGGGGTCACACCTGCGCAGCATGTGCTGTCCACGCGGATCTCGGCTTCCGGGAGAGCGGCTTTTAATATCATGGCATTGGAGATCACGCAGATATCGGTACACAGCCCGATCAATTCGATAGAGTGGATCTTCTCCTTCTCATCCCATTGTATCATCTGCTCTCCCAACGCTATGCTGCCGAAGGAACCTTTATCCACAGGGGGTTCTGTGCAGTATGGGCGGAGCGCCGCATGGATCTGCCAACCGTCGGTGCCGCGTATACAATGTTTTACCGGGAGTCTCCGTCCTTCCTGGGTCTTCAGGTAATCCTCTCCATGTGTATCCCTGGTGAATACGATCCGTCCGTCATATCCTTTTACCTTATCGATCACACGGGGGAGAGCCGCCTGCGCTTCCCGTGTTCCCAATGCTCCGTCGATAAAGTCATTCTGCATATCTACCACGATCAATACTTTCATAACAGTCTGCCTCCGTACATCATCTGAAAAAGCTCTTTTCCTGTCTCTGTGACAAAGATCTTCTGGTAAACGGATCTTATCGCAGGAGCGTCGGACTGGTCTTCATATAGATTGACCAGGAAGTCTGCCTCTACCAGTATCCTGTAGTCATCCCCGTGTATCTCTCTATATGTGTGGTGATGCCCTACCAGATAACGGATCCTTTCCGTGATCCTATCGTCAAGCCCCAGAGCTTTCAGCAGCTTTTCTGCTTCGGGCGGGCCTTCCTGTTCCTGTAGTCTTCCGTCGCATCTTCCGTATTTTTCTTCTGCCCGTTTGATCCCGATGTCGTGGACCAGAGCGGCAGCTTCCAGTGTGAACTGTGTCTCCGTATCCAGGTGTTCACCCTGGCCGATCAGTCGGGCCAGGGTGTGTACTTTGAGGAAATGCTGGATACGGCGGGGATCGTCCTTAAAATATCTTATCATGGCTATGGAGAGCGCGGCGATATTTTGTTCATATGTCTGCATCTGTCTGGTATCCTTTCATCAGTTCCCGGAACACAGGAAGGGAATTGACGATCGTCTCATAGGATACGCAGTAGGAGAGGCGTACATACCCGGGGCAGGCGAAGGAGCTGCCCGGCACCATGAGTATATTGTATTCCCGTGCCGCTTCACAGAAGCTCTTCTCGTCTTCGACGGGGGACTTGACAAACAGGTAGAAGGCTCCCTGGGGTTTGATGCATTCCAGGCCGCATTCTTTCAGTCCCTCATAGAGAGTCGTCCGGTTCTTATCGTAATAGGAAATGTCTGAGCGCGCGTCCACACAGCGCGCGATCACTTTCTGCTGGAGGGAGGGAGCGTTCACAGATCCGGTGATGCGGTTTGCGATACCCGCCGCTACGACCATCTCTTCGCTGCCGTCCGCCTCGTCAGGGATCACCAGATAGCCGATGCGTTCTCCTGGGAGGGAGAGGGATTTGCTGTAGGAATAAGCCACGACCGTGTTGGCATAATATTTTGTCAGGAAGGGGACTTCCACGCCGTCATAGACCAGTTCGCGGTAAGGCTCGTCGGAGATCAGGTAGATCGCCGTCTGGTATTCTCTCTGTTTGGCTTCCAGGATAGCCGCCAGTTTTTTGATCGTCTCTTCCGAGTAGACAACGCCGGTGGGGTTGTGGGGGGTGTTGACGATCACGGCTTTTGTGCCGGGTGTGATCTTCTTTTCAAGTTTTTCCAGATCTGGCTGGAAAGTGGAAGTGTCCGGTGGGATCTCCACCAGTTTTCCGTCAAAATTGTTCACATAGGAACCGTATTCCAGAAAATAGGGGGCGAATACGATCACTTCATCGCCTGGGTTGAGGAGCGTCTTTAAGATCACGTTCAGGCCGCTGGCGGCTCCTACGGTCATGATCAGATTCTTGAACTGGAAATTTGTACCGAAACGCCGGTTTAAAGACTCTGCGATGGTCTGACGGACATCCTCGAAACCTGCGTTGTTCATATAGCCGTGCAAGATCACTGGATCTTCTTCATTTACCACGTCGATGATGGCCTGTTTTACTTCTCGGGGTGCGGGGACATTGGGGTTCCCCAGGCTGAAATCATATACTTTGTCCGCGCCGTATTTTGCACGGAGCCTGTTCCCCTCCTCAAACATCACACGGAGGGCGGAATTGTTCTGGACAAAGTATTTCATTTTATCTGATATCATAGATCTTCCTCCTTGATCAGACCGGTGTCATTTATATCATCATAGATGAAGAGCAGCAGGGTGCCTCTTCTGCTACGATGTTCCATCCGATCCCATATTTATCAAATATCTCAGCATGGAAGGTGCTGTAGAAAGTTTCTGTGGGCGGCAGGACGATGCGCAAAGCCCCGCTGGTATTAAAACGGTCGTATATTTTCTGCGCATCCTCCCTGGCGGGTACAGTGACGGTCAGCCGTATATTGTCGCCGTTGTGTATCGGATCTGCGGCCTCGTCGGCAAACCAGGCTGTGGTCCCATATAGATCCATCTCGGCATGCAGGATCCATCGGTCCAGGCCGGGCGGGATGTCTTCCAGTCCTTCCGGTACGTAGTCTCCATAAGTTTGTACCATCTTTACAGGGCAGCCGAAGATCTTCTGATAATAGTCCAGGGCTTCCCGGCATACGCCATTGAACATGATATAAGGTAAGATCATTTTGTACTTCCTTTCTTTTTTTGGTCGCGGTCCCTGCCCAGGATGGACCAGCCTGTAAAGGCCAGGAACAGGACGGCGGCAGCCATCCATGGGAGAAGGTATCCCGTCCCCTGTCCCGCGAACATGTCCCAATAGCCTTTCAGATAGATCAGGAGTACGATCGCCGGCAGGATGAAAGTCATATAACCTTTCATTGCCGCCGGGAACCGCATGCCCTTTCCGGTGTTCGCCTCCTGGATGAAATCTTCCCATCCCCAGCCGTAGCGGGTGGTGCAGAACATCAGGTAGATCAAAGATCCGATGGGGAGGATGTTGTTGGATACGAGAAAATCCTCCAGATCCATGATCCCGCTCCCTGGTCCCAGCGGCTGTATGCCGGACAGGATATTGAATCCCAGCGCACAGGGCATGGAGAGCAGGATCAGCAGCAGGATGTTGACCAGGACCGCTTTCTTTCTCTCCCAGCCCCATAGGTCGATGGCGAAAGAGATGATATTCTCAAACACGGCCACCACCGTTGACAGGGCGGCGAAGGAAAGGAACAGGAAGAAAAGAGTCCCCCAGACGCGCCCTCCGGCCATCTGGTTGAAGATATTGGGCAGAGTGATGAATATCAGGGAGGGGCCGGAGCCAGGTTCGATACCATAGGAAAAACATGCGGGTATGATGATCAGGCCGGCCAGCAGCGCCACGAGAGTATCCAGCAATGCGATGCTCACAGCTTCTCCGGACAGAGAGCGGTCTTTGTCCAGATAACTCCCGAAGATAGCCAGGGCCCCGATACCGATGCTCAGTGTGAAAAACGCCTGGGACATGGCGCCGAAGACCACGTTGCCCAGTCCCTGTTCCATCATGCGTTCGAAATCCGGTATCAGATAGAAGCGGAGCCCTTCGCCTGCGCCGGGCAGGGTCACAGAGTGGACGGCCAGCACCGCGATCAGAGCCAGCAGGCAGATCATCATGATCTTAGTGATCTTCTCCACCCCTTTCTGTACGCCCAGGGAGCAGATGCCGAAAGAGATCACCACGGCAAGGACCATCCAGAAAATAAGGGTCCCCGGCGAGCCGGTCATCTCCCCGAATTTTGCTGCGACCTGATCCACAGTCAGGGACTGTCCGGTAAACTCCCCGGTGAGGCTGCGGCAGCAGTAATAGAGCATCCATCCGGCCACCACCGTGTAGAACATCATCAGGAGATAATTTCCCGCGATCCCCAGGTAACTGTAATTGTGCCATCTGCTCCCCGGCGGTTCCAGTTCCCTGAAGGAGGCTGCGCAGCTTTTCTGGCTGCTCCGGCCTACAGAGAATTCGCAGACCATGATCGGAAAACCCAGGAGGACCAGGAAGATCAGATAGATGAGGATGAAAGCAGCGCCGCCGTATTTTCCGCACATATAGGGGAATTTCCAGACATTCCCCAGGCCTACGGCGCATCCGGCGGATACCAGGATGAATCCCAGTCTGGATCCAAATTTTTCTCGTTCTTGCATGTCGATACCTCCTTGATCATCCGGCTACGGCGCCCATACCCATCTGGATGGCTTTTTTATTGAGATCCAGGAATCTTGGCTTGATATTGCCCTCCAGGATGGCGTCCCAGTGGATCTCTTCCAGACCCATGGCATGGATGATCGTTCCCAGAAGTACCATGTTGGCGGCTTTTTCATTTCCCAGTCCCCGTGCCATGCCGCTGGCATCCACGACTTTTACATTCTCTGTATGTTTTTGGATCTCTTCCAGCGCATCTGGCGGATATGTCTCATCACCGATCAACACAGACTGGGAAGGGATCTCTTCATCATTTACGACCAGGGTGCCGCTTTCTTTCAGATAGTCCAGGTTCCGGAGGGCTTCCATTTTCTCAAATGCCACGATAATGTCTGCGGCGCCCTTTTCGATCACAGGTGAATAGACCTTTTCACCATAGCGTACCTGGGAGGACACGCTCCCGCCCCTCTGGGACATACCGTGGATCTCGCTCATCTTCACGTCATATCCGGCTTCCATCAGTCCTGTCGTCAATATCTTGCTGGCCAGGATCGTTCCCTGGCCGCCTACGCCTACTAATAAGATACTCTTTGTCATGGATCATACCTCCTTTACGATGGCATCATGTTTACAGATCTGCGTACATACGTCACAGCCTACGCACTGTGCATGGTGGATCACAGCTTTCTTTCTCTCTGTGTCAAAAGACATGGCCGGGCAGCCGGCTTTCATACAGAGGCGGCAGCCGGTGCATTTGTCTTCGGATATTTTATTTTTCGTGATAAAAAGATCTGTAAACTCATCCTGGTCTGCCTGGGAGAACTTTTTCAGGGCGCAGGGCCATCGGGTGATGATCACGGAAGGCTCATCCAGGGCCAGGAACGCGTCCAGCGCCTCGTCCACTTCCTGCAGGTGGTTGGGGTCGATCACGCGGATATGGCGGATACCGATGGCACGTACCAGTTCCTCGATCTTGATCAGGGTGGTGGGTCTTCCCTTAGCGGTAAATCCGGTGCCCGGATTGTCCTGGTGCCCGGTCATGCCTGTGATTCGGTTATCCAGTATGATATTGACTGTATTGCTCTTGTTATACACGGTGTTGATCAGAGAGTTGATCCCTGTGTGGAAGAAAGTGGAATCGCCCAGGACGGCTACGACTCTCTTATTGGAGCCCGTCAGGTCAAAGGCTTTCTGTGCGCCGTGCCCGATGGAGAAGCTGGCGCCCATGCAGACGGTGGAGTCCATGGCTGAGAAAGGCTTGCCCGCAGCCAGTGTATAGCAGCCGATATCCCCGCTGATCATGATATCCTTGCGTTTGCCCAGGCGGTAAAACAGCCCTCTGTGGGGACAGCCGGCGCAGAAAGCGGGCGCCCGCGCGATCAGCTTGCTCCTGTCAAAGTCGATGGTCTTGTGTCCTTGTCCGTGGATACATGTACGGATCACATCCGGAGTCATCTCCCCATAAGGCGGGAAGGTATCTTTTCCCACGATCTTGCAGGAGACACCCAGCCTTTCCACAAATTCCTGGATATACGGATCGTTTTCCTCCAGTATGTAGACAGTCTCCAGCCGCGCGCAGAAATCCCGGATCAGTTTCGCAGGGAGGGGGTTGGTAAAGCCAAGTTTCAGATAGGGGACATCTTCGCCGAAGACTTCTTTTCCATGATAATAGCAGATCCCTGATGCGATGACACCGATCTTTCCTTCTCTATATTCCGCCTGATTGAACGGGGATGTCTCGCTGTACGCTGCCAGCCGCTGCATCCGGTCTTCCAGCTTCACCCGCAGGTTCCTGGCGATGGCGGGGAGACAGACATATTTTGCCGGGTCTTTCACCCATTCTCTCACGGGAACATCTGCGCGCTCGCCTAATTTTACGATGGATTTGGAGTGGCAGACCCGGGTGGTCATGCGGATCATGACGGGGGTATCGTACTCCTCGCTCAAGTCATAGGCGGCCTTTACCATATCCAGGCATTCCTGGGAGTCTGACGGTTCGAACATGGCCCATCTCGCGGCTTTGGCATAATTGCGGTTGTCCTGTTCATTCTGGGAAGAATACATCCCGGGCTCGTCCGCGGTGATCAGGACATTTCCCGTGTTCACGCCCATATAGGCCCAGGTAAAGAGCGGGTCGGCGGCTACATTGACGCCCACATGTTTCATGGAGACCATGCTGCGCACGCCTGCGATGGCGGCGCCTATGGCTGATTCCAGGGCGACTTTTTCATTGGGCGCCCACTCAGTCTCGATCTCCTCATACGTGGATAGGTTTTCCAGAATCTCCGTGCTGGGCGTTCCCGGATAGGCGGACGCATGACGGACACCCGCCTCGTAAGCCCCTCTCGCTACGGCTTCATTGCCGGTCATCAATTGTTTCATGATATGATCTATGCCTCCTTTTTGCTGATAGATATGTATGGATCGCTGTATTGATATATTCGTCGATAAATATGTAGATTCATTATATGATCGTTTATATGCCTTGTCAATGTATTGTGTCATCCGTGAGGTATCCGGGATATATGGCATCGTCGATCGAAGCCAACGCGGCAGATGGCAAAATATCCGGCACACTTTATTACAGAAGTCAATTGTACCGACTATTTTGACATCTGCCATGTTAGTCTGCACTTCGTTCCGGTCCGTGCTGAACATGTGCCACCGTTACGCCTCATTCCTCCGCCTTGCAGAGTGACAAAATATCCGGCACACTTTATTTATAGAAGTCAGCCTGTCACTACATTGGGGCTGTTATATTTTTCCGGGATGTGGTATCTTTATAGAGATAGATAAATGTACGAGGAGGGGACTTTATGAGATCCATAAAATGGAGGAGAGAACTGGTATTGGTACTATTGTCTGCTGTGCTGTGTGCGATGATACCGCTGCAGGCAAAAGCGGCAGCGGCAGATCCGGGAGGGACAGGAGAGACTGTATCGGACGGGCTGGTCCTGCAGGACGGACACTATGTACTATATATGGAAGGAAGACAGGTGACAGAGACCGGCTGGTGGGGATCTAACAGGGAGAGCTTCCGGATCAGTCAAGAGGGGTATGTGACAGCTAAGATGGAGGCCGTGGGCGGGATCTGTAGATTTTATGAGTTAGAGACCCAGACGATGCACTGGGAACTGCAAAAAGATACCTGGGAGGTGCTGCGCGGTATACATGCGGACGGGAGAGAATACTATTTTGACAAAAAAGGGATATGCACGAAGATCTATGATCCGGTCACAGGAAAGTGTGTGCGGTATGATAAAGGCAAAATGGTATCTGTGAAAAAGGATGTATGTACACTCCGCAGCGGGAAGATGTATTTTTTTGACGGGAAAGGTATACGGGTGACACAGGCCGGATGGCAGCATTTGACTCCGGATAAACTCGTACAGACAGCCAAGAGCGGTCCTGTGGTCTCCAGGATGGAGAAGAAAAATGGATACTGGAGGATCCATACATACGACTATCATACAGGGAAATGGAAGAAACAGAAAAAAACCTGGAAGACGGTCAATAAGAAAAGGTATTATCTGAACGCAGCGGGCAAATGTGTCCGCATGTATAACACAGCGGCCAGGAAATGTTATGATTGTAAAAAAGGCAGGCTGATCCTCGTTAAGAACGCGACGCGAAAGATCGGCAGGAAGCTCTGTTATTTCAGGCCGGATGGGGTGAAGGCGAGTGAGGCGGGCCTGTATCTGCTGTCCTCAAAGAAGCTTGTCTATGTGCGGGCCAATGGACAGGTGGTCAAACAGATATCCGGCCAGGTGCAGGACTATGTGAGGACAAAAGGAAAGGTCACGGCCAGCCGGGTGAAAGATTCTCATTATATGTGTTATTACGATGGGAAAGGCACCCTGAAAAGGAAGATCAACTTGAATAAGAAATTGGTCGCACTGACCTATGATGACGGACCATCCCAGTATACACCAGTGATCCTGGATGTACTGGAGAGATACAAAAGCGTGGCCACATTCTTTGTGGTCGGGGACCGGGTGCCTGGTTTTGCTTCTACAGTGGCGCGTACATATAAGATTGGATGTGAGATCGGGGATCATACATATAGCCATACGATACTGACCACAGTAGGGATCCCCACGATCCAGAGCCAGATCTCTATGACGGATACGGTGGTCAAGAATATAACCGGGGCATCGCCTGTCGTTATGCGTCCGCCTGGAGGCGGATATAATGACAGTGTGAGGAGCGCTGTGGGGATGCCTCTGATCATGTGGTCGATCGATACACTTGACTGGAAGACGAGGAGCGCCCCTGCCACACATGCAGCTGTGCTGGGCCAGGTGAGGGATGGGGATGTAGTCCTGATGCATGATCTCCACGGGCCCACAGCGGAAGCATCAAAGACCATCATACCAGAGTTGGTGGACAGGGGGTATCAGCTTGTGACGGTCAGTGAGCTGGCGGACTGCCGGGGGGCTATGGTCAAAGGCGGTGTATACAGTGCCTGGTATCGATGAGGGTCAGTCCCAGATATCCCATTCTTTTCCAATGCCGTAGATCAGGGATAGGGCGATGGGCCCTAAGATAAAGCCTGCAACCCCAAAGACAAAAAAGCCCAGGTAGATCGCGGCCATGATGATGATCGGATATACGCCCAGTTTATCCCCAAGGAGCCGCGGCTCCATAAATTCACGGACGAGTGTGGTGACCAGTTCAATGGACAGGCACCACACGGCCAGCCCGGTCTGCCCCCGCAGAAAAAATATCAGCATAGCGGGATAGAGGAAAAGTCCGGTACCGATGATCGGCAGCGCATCCAGGATCCCCAGTCCTATGCCGAATAGCAGGAAATAAGGACTTTTCATCAGCCACAGCATCAGGGTGGAGGTGAAGGCTACAGATACCATGATCAGCAATTGGGCTTTCAGGTATGTCACACAGGTCTGCCGCAGACGCTTGAGGACCCGTTTCCAGGGTTGGTAGAAACGGTATGTGCGCAGGGTGCGCCGGATATCTTCCAGATCCTTCAAAAAGAGTACGCCGGAGATAAAAGCGATGATGACCGCGCTGACAACAGAGATCAAGCCTTTCAGATAGTCGGTGGCCTGGAAGATCGTTTTGGGGCTGATCCCCTGGATGAAACTTTTCTGCATTTTTTCCAGATTGTCCAGTATGAACCTGCGGCTGTCCACCTGGGAAATGCCGAACGTATCCTCGATGGCACAGCAGCACTGGTCTACATATTGGTAAAATCTCGCCTCTAATGCGGGGAAATTAGTCAGCCATGCTTTCAGCTGTCCGATCAGCGTATCCACACCCACCCAGAGCAAGACCCCGGCGGCAGCTAGCAGCAGGAGCATGAAAAAACCTCCGGCTACACTTTTTTTCACATGTATCTTTTTGCTCACCCGTACGGCCAGGGGATGGAGCCAGACGGCCAGTCCCCACCCGATCAAAAAGGGGATGGACACTGGCAGGAGATAACGGAATCCCAGGTAGACCCCCGCCACGATCCCTACGATACTGAGTCTTCTTTTCCACTCAAGATCCACGAAAGCACCACACCTTTCAGATATTTTTAGAACATGCTCTAGTACTCCATCCGGCCAGAGATCATAGTTTGACTCCGTCTGCTCCGCACCATTGCGCTGTCAAAATTTTGCCTAGCACTGGTGCAGACCAGGCAAAGTCAGACTACGATCTCTGGCTGGATGGAGTACTAGAGCGTGTTTTAAAACCCTATAAATCCTGTAAATAAATTAAATAATATAAACACTTGGTACGATCCACGACCGCTCAGGCCTTTGGATGTGTACTTTTCTACGAGAAAAGTGCCAAAAGCGCCGGGGATTACGTATTTTCCCCGGACCCCTTAAAACGCTTTTTGGGAATATACTCATCTATTATCTGCAGATCCGCTGTGATCTAACGATATTTGAGGTTTTCAAACACGCTCTTAGTGTGGCTAAGTTCAGGGATCTTATACCTGTGGATCTTCTGTTTTGAGAGCCGAAAAAGCAGATCCTCTGGGCTGGATCTCCCAGCACATCTCCTGTCTGGATACAGGATGGATCAGGCTGAGCTTGTATGCGCACAAGGCCAGGCTGTCGGTCTGGGCATTTCCCTGGGGATGGTATTTTCGGTCACCGATCAGAGGGTAGCCGCGGCTGCTCAGCTGTACGCGTATCTGATGGAACCGGCCTGTATACAGATGGATCTCCAGGAGGCTTTTTCCATCCTGGCGGCCCAATACTCTGTAATGCAGCTTGGCTTCTTTGGATCCTTTTATCTTCTGGGGGACTACGTGGCCGATTCGGTTTCTGCTGTCTTTGATCAGATGATCCTGCATCATGCCCTCGGATGGGTCTACAGATCCATCTACGACAGCCAGATATATTTTTTTCATACGTCCGTCCTGCACCTGTCTGCTCAGTTCCCCGGCGGCTTTCTTCGTCTTGGCCAGGACCAGAAGGCCTTCCACGGGCTGGTCCAGCCGTTGGACGATGCCTATATAAGTTTGATGCAGGTATTCCAGACAGGCGCATTCCAGGTCCATGACACGCACATCAGCGCTCTGTACGGGGATACCCGGCGGTTTATGGCAGACGATCAGATGATCGTCCTCGTAAACGATACATTCTCTAAGATCTTTCATTCTGTCATCGCTCCTTTTCCTGTATTTGACAAAACACAAAGCAGCCATCATTTTCTTTACCTAAAATGATGGCCGCTCTAAATATCTTCAATATTCATTTTTCCTTTTTTCTAAGACAGTCTCGATACTGTTCTCTATATTGACCTCCTTTATTTATTTTACATCTCTTCCTGCTCATGGATATCAGACAATCTCACGCTATTGCCTGCCCTCCTCTTAGAAAGCTTCATATATATACTGTATATATCATCTAATGCAAAGCCATGATCCATATTCATCCACCAAAAATCCCACGCCTTATTACAGAAACGATATGAATCCTGAAATGCGCCCCTCTCGCATCCTTTCCTGCCCGTGTTCCTTTACACACGGAGGAAATCTTTGTACCAGGTCTGTGGTATCTGTTCAATATAAGGATGAGCTTTTCTATATTACCGGATGCGCTCTTCTCTCTAAATCTGATACACTCGGCTATCCTCGCCTTACGTTGCTCCAGTGCTCTCTGCAGGAATGCTCATCATACCACTCTCATATTGAAAAATCATCTTCTGCTATTACCAATGGACTGTTTCCTCCTTTCTGTAGGTTGTTCTTGTTGATGGGTCTATAATAACACCCGACGGATCAGTTGTCAACACTTTTTTTAAAAAAATTGTATTTTTTTGTATCTAGGATGTTAAAGATATATATAGCTGATGATCGTGACAAAATATATGGATATTCAGAAAATTCACCATGTCAGACGGTATGGGTAAATGGAATAGGGACATGACGAAATGGAATGTATCCATATCCCCCTACGGGGGTTGTGGTGTCCTATGTTTAATGTATAATAAAATACAGAAAATAAGAGGGAGTAAAGGAGCGGAAGATGACGCCATTATTGGATGTACGACATGTGGAAGTGAGTTATGATGGGACGCCGGCGGTGCATGACGTGTCTTTTCAGATGGACCCGGGAGAGATCTTGGGTATCGTGGGGGAGTCAGGGAGCGGGAAGAGTACTGTGGTGAAGGCGGCTATGGGTCTTTTGGGGAACAGCGGCGCTGTGACGAGAGGAGACATTTATTATAAAGGTGAAAATGTGGTCGATGGAGGAGATGATAAGCTCCGGAAGATGCGGGGGCCGTCCATGGGCATGATCTTCCAGAATACAGAGGCATCCCTGTGTCCCATCCGCACGGTCGGGGACCAGTTGTATGAGAGTGTTTCCCAACATGAGAAGGTCAGCCGGAAAGAGGTGCGGGAGCGTGCGCTGGGATTCTTTGATAAGATGAGCCTGGCAGATGGGGAGCGGATCTTAGACAGCTATCCTTTTGAATTGTCAGGCGGGATGAACCAGAGAGTGGGCATCATGATGGCTATGATCCTCCACCCGGATCTGTTGTTTGCAGATGAGCCCACCAGTGCGCTGGATGTGACGGTGCAGGCCCAGGTGGTGAAAGAGATGATGGAGATGCGCGACCTGTACGGTACGGCGATCGTACTGGTCACCCACAATATGGGTGTGGTGGAATACATGGCGGATAAGATCGCGGTCATGTACCGGGGTGATCTTGTGGAATATGGAAAAACAGAGGATATCATCCACCATCCCCAGGAAGGATATACAAAGGAGCTGCTGGGTGCGGTCCTGCGCATCCACAGGGATTGAGGGTATGGAGAAGATCTTGGAGGTCAAAGGCCTGAAGAAAACATATCATAGGGACAAGAACTCTCTCACGGCAGTGGAGGACGTCAGTTTTGATGTGGGAAAAGGAGAATGTCTGGGACTCGTGGGGGAGAGCGGATGCGGGAAGAGTACCATCGCGAAGATCATCACCCATCTGACAGTCCCGGACGCAGGGAGCGTACGCCTGGGTGGACAGGAGACCCTTTTTTTAAAAGGGAAGAGAGAGCGGGCGTTATACCGGGATATACAGATGGTGTTCCAGGATCCCCAGGATTCTTTTGATCCCCGCTGCACATTAGGGGATGGGATCATGGAGGGGATGCGCAGCCAGGGGATGAAAAAGGCCCGGGCAAAGGAGCGGATGTATAGACTGCTGGAAATGGTGGAGCTGGACGCGGAGATGGCTTTCCGATATCCCCATGAGGTCAGCGGGGGCCAGTGCCAGCGGGCGGCCATTGCCCGGGCGCTGGCGCCTGATCCGCAGCTTGTGATCTGCGATGAGGCCACCAGCGCGTTGGACGTGACTGTACAGGGGCAGATCATAAAACTCTTGAAGAGACTGCGGGCAGGACAGGGGCTTTCCATGCTGCTGATCTGCCATGATCTGGCGTTGGTGCAGGACTTTTGTGACCGGGTGCTGGTCATGTATAAAGGGCGTGTGGTGGAGGAGGGCACCCCTGACGAGGTGATCAGGCATCCCAGAGAGGCGTATACCAGGAAGTTGGTGGATTCGGTATTTTGAAAGGATGGAGAAGTTCATGATAAAAAAGGGTTTGTGGAAAAAGACAGGTGCAGTCCTCTTGGCGGCGGCATTATCTTTCGGGCTCCTGTCGGGCTGCCAAGGGACGGCCGGCAGCGGGACTCCTGATGGGACTCCTGGAGGGTCGGCTGAGGAGAAAAAAGGTGAAAAAGTCTTTTATTACGGGGACACTACATTCAATGCGGAGAATGATGAAGCGGATGTAAACCCGCACAATGGTTACGCGGGCTGGGCCTGTATCCGGTACGGGATCGGGGAGACTCTGTTCAGATATTCAGATTCGATGGAGCTGGAGCCATGGCTGGCAGAAAAATATGAGAATGTGGACGAGCACACATGGACGGTGACATTGAGAGAAGGGATCACTTTTACCAGCGGGCGCACTATGGATGCGGCAGCGGTAAAAGAATGCCTGGAGCATCTGGTCACAGAACATGAACGGGCAAAAGGCGACCTGAAGATCAAGGAGATCACTGCAGAAGGCCAGACGCTCACTATTACCACACAGGAGCCGGTCCCGGCGCTCATGAACCATCTCTCCGATCCTTATGGATGTATCATCGATATGGGAGCGGGCATCACCGAGGACGGCAATGTATCCGGCACCGGACCGTATAAGGCGACTGTGGTGGAGACAGATAAAGGGCTCACACTGGTAAAAAATGAGGATTACTGGGATGGCACACCCAAGCTGGATACGATCTATGTAAAGACGATCACAGACGGCGATACCCTCACCATGTCCCTCCAGTCCGGGGAGCTGGACGGTGCATATGGTCTTCCCTACGCCAGTCTCCCCCTGTTTGAAAACGGATCCTACACCATTTCTTCGGTAGAGACTTCCCGCTCCTTTTTTGCTACAATGAACTATGGGACAGAAGCGTTAAGGGACGAGAGAGTGCGCCGGGCGATCGCGGCGGCCATTGACAAAGAGAGTTTTACCCAGATCCTCCTGGATGGGAACGGGAGCCCTGCGGCAGGGCCGTTCCCGGCCAGTTTTACCTTTGGCGACACCAAAGTAGAGGCGCAGGGATACGACCCGGAGACATCCAGGAAACTCCTGGCAGAGGCTGGATGGAAGGACACCGATGAGGATGGCTATGTGGATAAAAACGGTGAAAAACTGACGATCCGATGGCTGACCTATCCAAGCCGCCAGGAACTCCCGCTTTTGGCAGAGAGTGTACAGGCCACGCTGAAAGAGGTGGGTATCGATGTAGAAGTGGATTGTACGGCCAACCATCTGGATATCATCAATAATGGGGAGTGGGATATCTACGCCAGCGCGTTTGTGACAGCGCCTACAGGGGATCCGGAATATTTCTTTACCACACATTGTATGGATGATTCCTCCGCCAATCGGGGCGGTTACCACAGTGATGAGCTGGAGGAGCTTGAGCAGCAGATGAGCAAGACTTTTGATGCGGAGGAGAGGGCCGCATTAGCTGAAGACATGACACAGATGATCTTAGACGACAATGCGTTTATCTTTGCCTCCCATCTAAAGATGTCCATTGTATCCGGCAAAGGAGTGACGGGGCTGGAAGCCCATCCCTGTGATTACTATGAGATCACAGTGGATCTGGATAAAAATGCAGAGTGAATGCGAGCGGGATCCTATCCGGCGCACCATCCCCCCTGGGGGCTTGTGCGCCGGATCTTTTTTTGATACATTAACACTCTAGAGCGTGTTTGGATGATAAGAGTATTTTATACACAGAGAGGAGAGTGCATGATATGGCATTTGAGATAGGTGGTCTGGCGGCGGATCTTGGTGAGAAGGTCAGCGGGGAAGTAGTCCTGAACGGAGGGGAGTTCCGGCTCCCGGCGACGGTCATCCATGGAGGAGAGCCGGGGAAGACCGTGCTGATCACGGCAGGCATCCACGGAGGGGAGTACGTGGGTATCCAGGCGGCGATCGACCTGGCGCGGACGCTGGATGTGGAAAAAGTAGCCGGGAAAGTGGTGATCTTGAAAGTCATCAACCGTCCGGCATTTGAACAGAGGAAGGGCAGTATGGGGCTGTCGGATGGGAAGAACCTGAACCGTGTATTTCCGGGGGATCCGCAGGGGACGGAGATGGATCGGCTGGCGTACGCCATCTCCCAGGAAGTCTTTCCCATGGCGGACTATTATATAGATCTTCACAGTGGCGATGATTATGAAGAACTGGTCCCGTATGTCTACTATGCAGGGGTGGCCAGTGAGGAGGTAGCGGCCCAGTCCCGCAAGATGGCGGAAGGAGTGGACGTGCCCTATATGGTGCGCTCTGGAGTTTCTTCCGGAGGGGCTTACAATCATGCGGCGTCCCTGGGTATCCCCAGTATCCTGATCGAACGGGGTGGGATGGGGGCCTGGACCATGGAAGAGGTAGGTTCCACAAAGCGGGATGTGCGCAATATCCTGTGTGACCTGGGTGTCTATCAGGAAGAGAAAGACCATCGGGAGTATTATCCCCTGGATGTAGTGGATATCCGCTATCAGCATGCATCCCACAGCGGCTGCTGGTATCCGGCAAAAAAAGTGGGTGATATGGTCGCCCAGGGAGGATACATGGGCGAGGTGCGTGACTACGAAGGACATCCGGTGGAAGGCTGCTGGGCGGAGTTTGACGGTGTGATCTTGTATCAGGCGGCATCGCTGCAGGTCTTGGAGGACAGTCCCATGATCGCCTACGGGCGTATCTCCAGGGGATCTGACAGCCGCAAAGAGCGGATCACAAAATACTGGGGAAAACGCAGCGACAGTTTTCTGGAGCAGAGGCGTTCAGAACTGCACAGTCCTCTTGCAGAGCGTTGGCGCCAGGTGATCTGCGAACGGCTGCCCCAGGGACGCAGGCTGAAGATCCTGGATGTGGGCTGTGGGACAGGCTTTTTTACCATCCTTTTGGCGAAAGAAGGGCATGACGTTATCGGGACGGATCTGACCCCGGAGATGCAGGAGCATTCTGTCACGCTGGCGAAAGAGGAGGGGGTCAGCTGCCAGTTCCTGGTGATGGATGGAGAAGATCTGGGGTTTGGAGATGAGACGTTCGATGTGGTCATATCCAGGAATCTCACATGGACGCTGCCCCATCCGGAACAGGCGTATGGGGAATGGGCGCGGGTATTGAGACCGGGCGGTGTGATCTTGAACTTTGATGCAAACTATGGTCTGAGCGATCTCACAGATACATCCACATTGCCCAAAGAACATGCCCATCATACATTGGGAAATGAGATGCTGAGGGAGTGCGAGGAGATCAAACGGCAGCTCCCGATCAGCAGTTATGACCGTCCGGCGTGGGATATCTCGACGCTGGGACAAAAAGGGATGCGGGGATTTTACGTGGATCTTGACATGGGTAAACGGATCTACGTGAAAAAAGACATGTTTTATAATCCCACGCCGTTGTTCATGATCTGTGCAAAAAAGGGGCAGTGAGTCTGAGACATGTTCAATATCAAATATCTGGAGTATCTGATCGTGAGTGCAGATATGGGGTCTTTCAGTAAAGCGGCCGCTGTCTTATATACCACCCAGTCAAACATCAGCAAAGGCATAAAACTGCTGGAAGAGTATGTGGGCGACCGGCTGTTTGTCCGACAGGCAAAAGGGATCACACTGACCCCCCAGGGAAAGCATGTGTATAAATATGCCAGCCGGATCATGGAAGATATGGGGGCGCTGCGGGACTTTACGAAAAACAGTGAGGAGCAATGGATCCATATCGCCACAAATCCCAGCTCCTGGGTGGCGGATCGTTTTGTGGATTTCTATGATCTTCATCGCCAGGAGGATCTCCACTGGCAGATCTTCACGGCCAGTGTGGAGCATATCATGCGCCGTATGGCGGATTATAAGGATGAGCTGGGACTCATATATGTGATGGAAGGAAAGCGGGCGTCTTTTCAATACATGCTCTCCAGGCACCATCTGGAGTTCATACCGCTGACGAGAGCAGAACCCATGATCTATCTGGGGAAGGGACATCCCCTGTTCGGCGCTGCCACACTTGGGGAGGAAGAGATGCGCGGGCTGCGTTTTGTCCAGGGATACCAGGATGTGTTCAGCCAGAGCGATGACTGGAAGATCCGGGGGGAGACAGGAGAGAGGCTGGCCCGCAGGGATGTGGCGGTGGTGACGAACAGCGACTACATCATGGAGAGGCTCCTTTTGAACAGTCAGATGGCGAATATCAGTACAGATTATCTGACGGATGATGAGCATCGGATCGTGGCAAAAGGAATACCTCTGGAGCAGGAAAATGATGAGGTGGTCTTTGGTTATCTGAAAAGGGAGAAAGAGGAGCTGGGCAGATGGGCGGAGGAGTTTATCCACTATATCCAGGGGGCTTTGGCAGCACATTGACCGTCATCTGTAGCACTTCCCACTCATATGTTCTATAGATAGTCCCAGGATGCACAGGGAACTCCAGTGAGCGTCGATCTCTCCTTGTATCTGGCCGTCAGGCAGCGAGGGGGCATATTTGCTGCAGAGTTTTTTTAGGACGCGTCTTTTCTCCACCTCGTCGTCTATGATCTTGATCCTTCCAAATATAATGACGCTTTTATAGTAGGTGGTAAATCTATCCGGCATCACGTGATCCTGGCCGATCACGCAGAAAGAAGCTTTTTCATCTCTCTGGATGGCGTCTATCTTGTGTCCGGATCTGGCACAGTGGAAATAGATCTTATCACCGGAGGATATATAACTCAGGGGAACGGTATAAGGGTAGCCGCCGTCACCGCTCACGGCGAGTACGCCGGATGTCCCTTCCTGTAAGATCTTTTCGCATTCTCCTGTTGTCAGCGTCTGTTTTTTTCTCCTTATCTCCCGGAACATATAGGGTCTCCTTTCAGATGGGGTATGGCTGGGGCTTGGACCGCCGGGAGATAAGAAGACGCCCTGTCCTCATTCCTAGTGATACCGAAGGGAATAGGGCAGAGCGTCTTCTTTTATCTCCTGGCGGTGGTCACAGATGTCCGGCTGCAGGTATCTGAGCCGTCTACTGCCGGATCTTCACATGGACTTCCCGCAGCTGCATCTCGCTCACTTCACTGGGCGCCCCGCACATCAGATCCTGGGCGTTGCCGTTCATGGGGAATGGGATGACCTCCCGGATATTCTCTTCACCCCGCAGCAGCATAACGATACGGTCGATCCCCGGCGCCATGCCGGCGTGAGGCGGCGCACCGTATTGGAAGGCGTGGTATAAGGCGCTGAATCTCTCACGCAGATCGTCCTCTGTATAGCCGGCGATCCCAAATGCTTTCACCATGATCTCCAGGTTATGGTTCCGGACAGCGCCGGAAGATAATTCGATACCATTGCAGACGATATCGTACTGATAGGCCAGTATCTCAGACGGATCTTTTTGCTCCAATGCGCTGAGGCCGCCCTGGGGCATGGAGAAAGGATTGTGTGTGAAAATGTATTTTTTCTCGTCCTTGTCGTACTCGTACATGGGGAAATCGTTCACATAGCAGAAGCGATACGCATCCTTCTCGCAGATATCCAGCCTTTTTCCCAGTTCATCCCGGAGCTGTCCGGCCAAGAGCGCCGCCTGGTGTTCTTTATCGGCGATAAAGAAGATCGTGTCGCCTGTCTCCAGACCTGCGATCTTGGCAATCTCGCCCTTCTTCTCGGCGGGGATGAACTTGTCGATGGGTCCTTTATAGGACAGATCGTCCAGCACTTCCAGATAGCCCAATCCGCCCATGCCGATGGAGGTGGCGAACTTTAACAGTTTCTCATGGAAACCTTTGGACATATGGGCGTGTACGCGGATGGCCCGGACAGTCTTGCCGTGGAAAGGCTTGAATGTGCATCCCTGGAAGAACTCTGTCACGTCCACGATCCGCAGGGGATTGCGCAGGTCAGGTTTATCCGTACCGAATTCCAGCATGGCCTGTCTGTAGCTGAAGATGGGGTAGGGGGCCTGTGTAACGGCAAAACCCTTGGGGGCGAATCGCTGGAACGTGGATGTGAGGATCTCTTCCCCCACACGGAAGACGTCTTCCTGGGTGGCAAAGCTCATCTCAAAGTCCAGCTGATAAAATTCACCGGGCGACCGGTCGGCCCGTGCGTCTTCATCCCTGAAACAGGGTGCGATCTGGAAATATCTGTCAAATCCGCTGACCATCAGGAGCTGTTTATACTGCTGGGGAGCCTGGGGAAGGGCGTAAAATCTCCCCTTGAATTTTCGGGAGGGGACGATATAATCCCTGGCGCCTTCCGGGGAAGAGGCACAGAGGATGGGGGTCTGGATCTCCAGGAAACCCAGCTCCGTCATCTTTTCGCGGATAAAGCTGATGATCTGGGAGCGGTAGATCATATTATCCCGCACTTTCTTGTTGCGAAGATCCAGGTATCTATATTTTAAACGCACGTCTTCCCGGGTCTCTTTGGAGGTCATGATCTCGAACGGGAGCTGTTTATATACCTTTCCCAGCACTTCTATAGAATGGGCTTCTAATTCAATGGTGCCTGTAGGGATCTTCGGGTTATAAGTCTCTTCGTCCCGATGTTCGATCGGACCTTCGATGGAGACACAGTCTTCTTTATTGATGCCGTCAAGGAGTTCTGTGTTCCGGATCACCACCTGCAGTACGCCGTACATATCCCGCAAGTCGATGAAAGATACACCGCCGTGATCCCGGATATTCTCAACCCATCCGGCGACCTTCATCGTCGTTCCCACGTCCTCCTCTATGATATGGTCCAAAGTCCGGGTACGGTAGATCGTTTCAGTGTTCATAAGTTCCTCCTAAGATTTTCCTGCTCATTTTAATCTGCTCTGTGCAGACTTTAAATATGTCTGATCATAGTATTATATCTTGGCAAAAACTCCCTGTCAATGTCCATTTTTCAGGGGATCTTAGATCTTGGAGGATGTAAAATAAAATAGTCTATGACAGCGCCTGATCATCCAGCTTTTCATGTCAGGGATACTTTGACAGTTTAAAGTGGGATAAAAAGTACAAAAGATCATACATAGTATACAGAGGATCATACAAAATATACAATGATATGCCCTTCGGCAGACGCCGGAGCCTCCATATCCAAGAGCGGGAGGGACTGACAGATCGGACAGTATCCCCTTGCCTTTTTTGATAAACTCATATATAATGTTCCCGATAAAAAACCAAACGATCGAAAAACAGATCATCATAACAAGGGGGTAGATCCATGTCCTATACAGAAGAAGTCTATGCAAGAGTCGTTGAGAAAAATCCAGGTGAGCCGGAATTCCACCAGGCTGTAAAAGAAGTCCTGGAGAGCCTTAAGAAGGTGATCGATGCCAACGAGACGGAATACCGCAAGATGGCAGTCCTGGAACGTCTGGTGGAGCCGGAGCGCATCATCTCCTTCCGCGTGCCCTGGGTGGATGATGCAGGCCAGGTGCAGGTCAATAAAGGTTACCGTGTACAGTTCAACAGCGCCATCGGACCCTACAAAGGGGGCCTGCGTTTCCATCCATCCGTAAACCAGGGCGTATTGAAATTCCTTGGTTTTGAGCAGATCTTCAAAAATTCCCTGACCGGACTGCCCATCGGCGGCGGCAAAGGCGGCTCTGATTTTGACCCCAAAGGAAAAACGGACGGTGAAGTCATGCGTTTCTGCCAGAGCTTCATGACAGAACTGAATAAACATATCGGCGCAGACCGTGATGTGCCTGCCGGGGATATCGGCGTGGGCGCCAGAGAGATCGGATTCCTCTATGGACAGTACAAACGCATCACCGGACAGTATGAGGGCGTACTCACTGGAAAAGGCCTGGCATACGGCGGTTCTCTGATCCGCACGCAGGCGACCGGCTATGGCCTGGTCTATCTCCTGGATGAGATGCTGAAACATCACAAGGATACGATCCAGGGCAAGACCGTCCTTGTGTCCGGTTCCGGCAATGTAGCGATCTACGCCACAGAAAAAGTCCATCAGCTGGGCGGCAAAGTGGTAGCGATGAGTGATTCCAACGGCTATATCCACGACCCCAACGGCATCGATCTGGATGTGGTCAAGGAGATCAAAGAAGTGCGCCGCGGACGTATCAAAGAATATCTGGAGAAAGTCCCCCAGGCTACGTATACAGAGGGCAAAGGCATCTGGTCGATCCCCTGTGACATCGCCCTTCCCTGCGCGACACAGAATGAATTATGCCTGGAAGATGCAAAACAGTTAAAGGCCAACAACTGCTCCTGTATCGCAGAGGGCGCGAACATGCCGACCACACTGGATGCCACTGACTTCATCCTGGCGAACGGCATGCTGTTCCTGCCTGGAAAAGCTGCCAATGCAGGCGGCGTAGCTACTTCCGCACTGGAAATGAGCCAGAACTCCTTGCGTCTGAGCTGGACGGAAGAGGAAGTGGACCAGAGGCTCCAGCAGATCATGAAAGATATCTTCGCAAAATGTGAGGATGCTGCCAGGCGTTATGGCATGGAAGGCAATTATGTGGCAGGCGCCAATATTGCCGGATTTGAAAAAGTCATTGATGCTATGCAGGCACAGGGCATCGTATAAGGATAGATATAGAAAGCGTCGAAGGCTGTCTGGATGGCAGTTTTCGGCGCTTTTTTCACAGGGAGGATACTGTGCTGAGAGAGGACAGCCAGATCCATATTCGTCCAGATCCTGGCCGCAGGAGGGTGCATCTATCTTGCGGGGAGGAGATAAACAGCTTTACACCATATCTGTTTTTTGCTATCATATATACAAAAGACAAATGATAAGAAAGGGGGATCCCGATCATGGATCTGAGATCTAAAAGAAGATGTTTTGTGATGATCCTGGCGGTCGTGATGATCGCCACCAGCTTTTATCCCGGGAGCTGCATAGCGGAGGTGTCTGGAAAAACGCCCGTGAAAGGTGCAGCAGCTGCTCCTGCCGCAAACAAAAAGATCAAACCCGCCCAGGCAGATAAAATGGCATTGGCGTTGACCGATAAGATGTGGGTGTGGGACTGGGTCGCCTTTTTTGTCCCGTATATGTCAAAAAAAGGTGTAAAAAAACTGCTCCCGGCGTCCAAGGCTTCAGAGTGGGCGGGCGAGATAGACATGACCACCGGAAAAAAACTAAAGTTCACCAAGAAAAAGATCAAAGCCGCAAGAAAAAATAAGACGGCACAGGCACTCACCCGCAAAGACATCGACGGTCATGCCCTGCTCATCATGCAGTCCAACGGGGACTGGGACTGTATCTCATTTATGCTCCCTTATATGAGCCATAAAGGTATCCGTGCTGTTGTCCGCTGTTATAATGAAAAACATGGCGGAGAGAAAAAACGGGCAGCAGACTATTACTGAGGCCTGATATCCCAAAGTATACGATCATGGATCCTGCTTTGGGATATTTTCGTTTGGGTTCTGTGATCGGGCGTATAGGGCACTCTATTCTTGTGCAGGAAATGAGAGGACAGACTGTGGATCATGATGGTAGTATGATCAGGAGAGGAGTTGGGGAGAGATGGAATGGATAGACAGGATGAATGGAGCGATCAGATATATAGAAGGACATCTGACGGATGAGATCGACTATGAGCAGCTTGGGAGGATCGCCTGCTGTTCAGCGTATCACTTCCGGCGGATGTTCACCTATATGGCGGGTATCCCACTATCTGGATATATCCGCAGGAGGAAGATGTCCCTGGCTGCGGTGGATCTGCAGAGCGGGGCACAGAAGATCATTGATGTGGCGGGGAAATATGGGTACAGCTCTCCCACTGCGTTCAACCGGGCATTCCAGAGCGTGCATGGGATCCCGCTGTCCGCAGTGAGGGGAGAAGGGGTGACCGTGAGATCTTTCCCGCCCTTGGTATTTAAGATCACAGTCAAAGGAGTGGAAGAGATGGAATATCGGATCGAAACAAAAGAGGCTTTTCATATCATAGGCATATCGATGCCTCTGCACAGGGAGATAGAAAAGAATTTTGAGGTAGTGCCGGGTATGTGGCAGAAAGCCGCTATGGACGGGACGATACAGAAGCTGGCGGGGATGATGGATACCCCGTTAAAAGGGATCTTGGGAGTGAGCGCTTGCGGGGATGAGGAAGAATGGAGATATTTTATCGCAGTGGCCAGCGCACAGGCGGCAGAGGGATTCGAGAGATATGAGGTCCCGGCGGCTACCTGGGCAGTGTTTCCCGGTTCGGGGACGAACCAGTCGATCCAGGAGCTGGAGCGGCGCATCGTGACAGAATGGCTCCCTACTTCCGGATATGAATATGGCAATGCACCGGATATCGAGGTATATCTGGACCCAGATCCACAAAATGCACAGTACGAAGTATGGATACCCGTGCGGAAAAAATGATCGGTCGTGTATTTGATATCTGATGGTACAGTACACTAGTGTAGTGGCAGGTTGACTTCTGTAATAAAGCGTGCCGGATATTTTGTCACTCTGCAAGGCGGAGGAATGAGACGTAGCGGTGGCTACGGCGATTGAGGACAACGCAGCAGATGGCAAAATAGGCGGTACAATTGTTATAGAAGTCAGCTGGTCACTATACTAGGAAGATCCAATCTATTTACAGGATTTAGAAAGTTTTCAAACACGCTCTAAGATAATGCAAAGAGGTGATCAGATGGCATTTGACTGGGAGATGATCAATGATTTTCTATTGAAGTGCGGGAGTAAAAGGACGCCGGAGGACCTCGGGGATCAGATACTGGATACGATCGGCAGGCTCATCCTTTTTGACCAGGGCAGATCATATTTCCTGAATGGGAATGGGAAGGTTTTCTATGCCTAGTGTGGCCGTATGGTTTGCCAGGAACTACCCTTCGGTGGAGCAATGTGTGTTCAGTGAGTCGTCGTATGGCTCGAGCCGTTTTTACGACGAATATGTCAGACCGCAGAATATCAAGCACAGTTTTGGGCTTGGCCTGCGCAATGATCCGTATTCCCTGAAATACATGCTGTCTCTGGATCGGGTCAGCGATATGCCGTATTCCAGTGAGGAGATCCAGATCATGGGAGTGATCCGTCCGCATCTGGATAATATGTTCCAAAATCTCTATGTCACGCTTGCGCAGGGGTCTGTCGGCACATTCTATGGAGAGACCCCGCTGACACAGCGGGAGCGGGAGATCACAGAGCTGCTGGTGGAAGGCGTAACGCCTCGCAATATCAGCGTAAAACTCTGTATCAGCTATACGACGGTAAAGAAGCACATGGACAATATCTATAAGAAATTGCATGTCAATACAAGACAGGAGCTTTTATTGAAACTGATCAAGAGATAGGGCTGCCGCATCTGGTCCCATGCGGCAGCCCTGTCTTCTATTTTTCTATCTCGTTTAAGAACTTGTCTAATTCTTTTGGATCCATGCCCCAGCCATGTTCGTCCTGTGGGTACTGTCCGCCGCGGACCTCATCGCCGAATGCTTTGAATGCGCCCATACAGGTGTTCATCATATCGGCGTATGCTTTTGAGTGCTTGGACATACTGTCCTGCGGGACCATGCCAAGGAGGTCGAGGATCACCATTTCAGAGCCGTCGGCGGCGCTGCCCCCGGCGATCTCGATCACAGGGATCGTGAGTTTTTTGGCGATGGCTTCGGTCACTTCTCTTGAAGTCATCTCGATCGTCATGCCGACCATGCCGCTCTCCTGATACTCGTAAGCCTGGCGATAGATCTTCATCGCGTCTTCGGCAGTTTTTCCCACATGCTTATATCCGCCGATACGGGTCGTCTGCCATCCGGAGAGGCAGCCTACATGGCCGAATACGGCGACATGGTTATCAGCGAGATACTGCACGAGTTCATTTGTCGCGCCCATGGTGATCTTCTGGCCCTTGTTTTTCATCTGCTGCAGATGCCATACAGTTTTTTTGTCCGCTCGAACGCGGCACAGTTAAACTCCAGATCTTTTGCCATAATGTTTCTCCTTTTCTATCGATCTTTTTCTGGTCCTGGGATACATCCGTCAATGGTAAAGCTGAACGGTTTTTCCTGCAGGTTCATCATAGCGCCTCCATTGACGTTGACAGTCTCGCCGCACATAAAGCGTGACATGGGGGTGCAGAGGGCGTATACAGCCAGCGCGACCTGGTCTGGATTGAGGGACAGGGGAGAGTCGGAACTGTGTTCCTGCATGATCTTTGTGTATTCTTCTCCGTACAGGGACGCGGCCTGTGTGCCTTCAACGAAAACGCCGTGTGTGAGCATGCCGCCTGGTGCGATGCAGTTGACATCGATCCCGTACTGTTTCAGTTCTCCTGCGATGCCTTTTGTCATGGCGACCACGCCTGCTTTTGCCGCCTGATAATATGTATTAAAGCCAAGGTGGCTGGGGCCCTCGCCCATATGCGCGGCGGCCTGTGCGATAAAGTAAGCACCCTTACAATCGGTGTCCATGATGCAGTCGAAGACTTTTTCCGGGACATCGAGGAATGCATAGTTGTCCCATTCTGCGGCAGCTGCGACTGCGATATCGATCTTACCGTAAGTTTTGACAGTATAGTCCACGGCGTCGTAACAATCTTTTACATTTCGTACATCTGTGCGGACGAAGGATACATCGTACCCTTTGCTCTTAAAGATATCAACGGCTTTTTCGCCCCGTTCTGCATTGCGTGAGGCGATCACAACGCTGGAGCCAGCTTCACAGAGCCGGTTCACCACATTGAAGCCGAGGCCGGTGGCGTCTCCTGTGACTAATGCTGCTTTTTTTGCTAAACCTTTGCAGAAGACCTGTTCTAAAGTCTCAAGGCCCTGCAGGCTCATGGCCGTCAGGTCGTCGGGGTTTAGGTTTGATAAAGGATTTTCTTGCATCTGTTAACCTCCCTTCCTGTTTAACGTGTATCCATTATAAGTCGGTGTTTTGCATTTTGAAATACTACTTTCGTAGGATCATGTGCAGGAGAGTGGGAGGTGGCCGTAGCCTACCGCCTTGAAGAAAGACGGATCATCCGGCAGGATCTATCACAGAGTTCAACTTGTCAATATATGAGCGTTTCATTTTTATATTGACAGGGGCATAGAAACGGTGCTATGATTGTATGTATACATACAGATAGATAGGACATCGGAAATGAGCGGATCGAAAGCTGTCTCAGAAGGAGGGGTATAGGTGGCGATCGAGAATTTAGGACTTGAAGTCCGTATCCTTTCAAACCTGATCTACAATAAATTAAATCAGATGACAATGGAAGTAGAAGATCTGACGATCCATCAATGTTGGATCTTACAGTATTTGACCGGTCACACAGGAAAGGAAATCTATCAAAAAGATATTGAGCAGCTTTTTTCCATCAAACGGTCTACCGCAAACCAGATGCTCAGAACGATGGAGAACAGGGGGTTTATCCGGCGGACAGTTTCAGATGAGGATGCCCGCAGGAACATCCTGACGGTGACGGAAAATGGGATCGCTGTGTGCGAGCACTTGGTAAAACACTTATATCGATTCATGCTAAAACTCCATGGGGATATCCCTAAAAGTGAGTTGGAGCAGTTTCAGATCACTTTGAGAAAATTGTGGCATAATATTGAGATGTGAGCTTACCTGAAAACAGATCGTGTAGTACTCCATCCATATCAACTGCGTGTCCCTCATCTGTGCCAGATCGTCTATACCATCTTTAGAGCGTGTTTGAAAACTTTAGACAAAATTTTGACAGCGATGTGGTGGCATCGGTTAGAAATTTTAACGACGCAATGGTGAGGGTCAGGCAGAGCAGGACTCTATTTTCTGGCCGGATGGAGTATTAGAGCGTGACATGTAGTTGGTAGAAAGCAGGTCTGACCATATTGTAAGTATACTTACATATTGTGGGGCATGACAAGTTAAAGAAGAAAATGATATGTATTTTAGAAAGAGGGAATGATCTTATGAGTGAAATACAGACAACTGTTAATCCGTTGGGTACAGAAAGGATCAGTAAGTTATTAAGGGGATTTGCGATTCCAGGCATCATATCGATGGCGATCAATTCTCTGTACAACATGGTAGATCAGGTCTTTATCGGACAGGGGGTAGGTATGTTGGGGAATGGGGCTACGAATATCATAGCGCCGATCTCAACTTTTGCCATTGCGATCGCTTCACTTTTTGGAGATGGTCTTGCAACCTATTTCAGTCTGCAGTTGGGAAAAGGGGAACCTGAAAAGGCATCAAAGGCTGTTGGGAATTCTGTTCTCTCGGGTACAGCTGCCAGTGTTGTGTTAACGGTCCTTGCGATGGTGTTTTTAGACCCATTGTGCAGGATCTTTGGCGCAACTGATAATATCATGCCCTATGCGCTGGAATATGGCCGGATCATCGTCTGCGGCTTTCCGTTTGTGATCGTAGCCGTCATTATCAACGGCGTTATCCGGGCGGATGGGAGTCCAAGGTTTTCTATGGTGTCTATGACGGTGGGAGCGATCTTGAATCTCTTCCTTGACCCACTTTTTATCTTTGTATTTGACATGGGCGTGTCGGGTGCGGCTTTGGCGACGATCATCAGCCAGTTCCTGAATCTGGTGGTGAATGTCGCTTATCTGTTCCGCTTTAAGAACATCAAGCTGGATAAAAGGTCTTTTAGATTTCAGTTTTCTTTTGCATGGATGCTGGCGTCCCTTGGGATCGCAAGCTGTCTGAATACAATGACCTCCACTTTGATCGCTATTGTGTCTAACAATATGTTGACCCATTATGGGGCTCTGTCTGTCTATGGAGAGGATATCCCGATCACAGTATTTGGGCTTTGCATGAAAGTGAGCATGCTGTTCTTTTCTGTTGCGATGGGTATTTCCAGTGCCAGCCGTCCGATCCTTGGTTTTAACTATGGTGCGGAAAAGTTTGAACGGGTAAAGAAAACCTTCCGTCTGACATTGATTTCTTCTACCATCGTCATGACGGTGGCATGGATCGTGTATATGGTATTCCCACTGCAACTTATCCGTATCTTCGGCGCAGGATCTGCTCTGTATGAGGGATTTGCAGTGAAGTGTTTCCGTATTTATCTTCTCACAAATTTCCTTGGCGGGATGCAGCTTTGCGCAGGGACACTATTCCAGGCGATCGGGCATCCAGGCAAAGCTACGGTGGTCTCGTTGGCAAAGCAGGTGATCTTTTATATCCCGGCGATGCTCATCCTTGCTAAGATCGCCGGACTGACCGGCATCCTTTGGGCCGGGCCAGCAGCGGAAGTACTCGCATTTTTCTTGGCTGTTGTCTTGACAGCGAAAGAATTGAAAAAAATGGGAAATTTGTCCCAAATGAGGGAGGCGTAGCGGGCTACGATGAGAGAATGCGGGGCAGATCGACCGCAAAGTGGGGCGTGCGGTTGGCGTGGATGATTTTTAAGACACGATCTAGACAAAATCTCTAACCGATGCCACCACACATTGCTGTCAAAGTTTTGTATAAATTGTATTTTAAACCCTAAACATCCTGTAAATAGTTTGAGTTTTACAAGTATTTGATACGATCTGTGGCTGCTCAGATTTTCTATGTACTTTTCTACGAGAAAAGTACCAAGATCGCCGGGGGATCATGGATCTCACCCGGCCCCCTTAAAACGCTGTTTTTGGAATGTACTCATCTATTATCTGTAAATTTTTTATAATTTAAGGATATTTGAGGTTTTCAAACACGCTCGCACTGGCACAGACCAGGCAAAATTTTTGACTGAGAAATAACATTGTTTTTCACCTAACAGATCCAAAGTTATTTTTCTGATCTCATATATAAAAGTGGATATGGATCGCCTTGTTCATCACACTCTGTTCTTTTATAAACTTCAAATCCCATGTGTTCATAGAAGCCTTTTGCAAGGGGATTTTGTTCATTGACTGCTAGATCATTTACCGAATATCTTTCTATTCCGTATTGAAGTGATTTTTTGCCTAAGCCTTTTCCCCTTTCTTCGTGAGAGATAAAGAGCATTTCAAGATGCTGCCCTATGATCCCCATAAAACCAACAGGAAGTTGGTCTTCGTTTACTAAGATGGTCAAACAGGGTATCTCTTTTAAAGCCTGTGGTACATACTTTTTAATGTTTTTGATCTCGGCCTCTGATAAAAAGAGGTGTGTTGCTTTTACAGAACTTTCCCATACTTTTAATGATCGTTCTATTAACGGTGTGGTCCTGTCTTTTACCTCTATGATCTCCATACATTTGTTCCTCCACAGATCCTGATTGTGATCTGATGATCTTTAAGGGTAACATTAGCTGTTATATTTTATTATTAAAATCCCTGCTAACCCCTGAAAACACTAAGTTTATCGCAGGTGAGCTTTCCCTTAAGGTTTCCCTTGTGTTATATCTTCCCACAGGGTATCACAAACTCTGGCAATAGACGGACCGCTTGAATACGCAAGATTGTATCATGAGGGAAATATGCAGATATGGGTGATACGGAAGACTCTTTGAAACTGTGGTGATCTTCGGAAACCTTAAACACGGCCTGTCAAAAAAGCCAGCTTTTGCCAACCTTTTTGCCAGGCTGGCTTGATGTATATACATCAAACATAGTGATTTTTATGCGCCATGTGAGTATGTTTTGAGGAAGTTCCTCCTTATGCTCCATCATGTGATCAATAAAATACTTGCTCGCGATCGGCAGGCTGTCCTTATCCTTGTATGCCACTGCCAGGGTACGACGGACGGGCGGCTCTATCGGCAGGCAGGAAATATGATAATTGGTACGCCGGAGCATAAGTTCTGGCAAAATGCTGACGCCAAGCCCGGCTTCTACCATTGTCATGATGGTATGGTCGTCATGGATGGTGTATTCGATATCAGGTTTCAATCCCTCTTTTTCAAATGCTGCCATCGGCTCGCTGTACTTTCCTTCCTCCAGTAAAATATAGGGTTCTTTTGCAAGTTCCGCAAGGGTAATGCTTTTTTGTCCTGCAAGCGGATGTCCTTTTGGAAGGATGGCAAGCATTTCGCCGTCCTTAATTGTAATGGTCTGCAAAGAAGTATCCGCCTGCGGATTGATAAAACCAAAATCCACTGCACCTGTACGGATCCATTCGGGGATCGACGTATGATCCCCCTGATGGAGGACTGCGTATAGCCTAATGCGGAGGCGGCTTTTGTAAAACCCCCCAATTCAATGATTTTCTGCAATGTGATATAACGGTCCATTTCCTAAAATCGTCTTTCGTAATGTTATCATTAAAAACATTTGTTTTACTTATTATAAGACGGAAACTATAATAAAGTCAAACTATACGAAATATGAGGAAAAAATACATGACTGGGAGGCATTTCAATGAAACAGTACATAATAGACGCATTTACTGACAGGATTTTTGCAGGAAATCCCGCGGCTGTCTGTATCATGGACAGATGGCTGTCTGATGACATGATGCAGAACATCGCCATAGAGAACAACTTATTCGGAAACCGCTTTTGCAGTAAAGGAAAAGGGGCGCGATCATCTGCGCTGGTTTACGCCCGACGGCGAAGTGAAACTCTGCGGACATGCAACGCTGGCGGCGGCTTATGCCATTACAAGGTTTATAGATCCAGACTGCGTCAAAATATGTTTTGATATGAAGTCACAGATGTGATCACAGCGGCGATCGGCGTAAAGCCAGTCAGCGCATATATTGGCGATGACCTTGTATGTGTGTTGGAAAAGGAAAAACAGGTAAGAATGGTAGAGCCTGACTTGGACAGGATACGGAAACTCCCGTAGGAGGTAAATGAATATGGAAATGCTGGAAATTATGAAAGAACGGCACAGCGTCCGACAGTATATGGAAAAACCGATCGAGCCGGAAAAGCGAAGGGTTTTGGACGAGTTGACTGCAAGCATCAACCGGGAAGCGGGGCTGCATATCCAGATTTTCTACGATGAGCCAAAGTGCTTTGATTCCATGATGGCGCACTATGGGAAATTCACCGGCGTAAAGAACTATATCGCCCTTGTGGGACCAAAGTCCGCAGCATTGGATGAAAACTTAGGCTGCTATGGGGAACAAATTGTGCTGAAGGCACAGGAGCTGGGGCTCAATACCTGTTGGGTAGCCATGACCCACGGCAGGAGCAAGGCGGAAATCGCCGGGGGAGAAAAGCAGATCTGTCTGATCTCCCTTGGCTATGGCGACACTAACGGTATACCGCATAAAAGTAAACCCCTGCCTCGTGTATGTGATTATCGGGATGGAATGCCGGTGTGGTTCTTAACGGTATGGAAGCCGCCCTGCTTGCGCCGACAGCTATGAACCAGCAGAAATTCTTCTTTGAACTCCTACCTGGCGGCAAAGTAAAAGCAGCTTGTGGCAGAGGGTTTTATACAAAGTTAGACCTTGGCATTGTGAAATATCATTTTGAAGTGGGTTCAGGAGAAAAACTTTGATCTTTCCTGTGCCGTGGTAGAGGAGGTTTAGATATGATGATGCAAGAGAAAGAATACTTTGAAGCGCTGATCCCGTCTGCCGGGGAATACCGAGTGTGGGTGCGGACAAAGGACTGGGTGCCGGAATATCATCCCGGCGGTTTTCAGGTGCTGATAGATGGAGAGCCGATCCCGATGACCTTTGGCGTGAGCGGAAACGACTGGAGCTGGGAACTGGCAGAACATGTTCCCTTTCCTGCGGGCGATGTCAGGATAGCGCTGCACGACCTGACCGGTTTTGACGGAAGATGCGATGCCCTATATATCACCAACACGGCAAACGTCCCGCCGTTTCGTGCGGATGAGGCAATGCGGCTATGGCGCAAAAGGCTTCTCGGCCTTCCGGCTGCCCGGGAAAAAACAGAGCGTTTCGATGTGGTTGTCGTCGGCGCGGGCATGGCCGGGTTATGCGCAGCCTATACTGCCGCGAGAGAAGGGCTAAGGACCGCGCTGATCGGGGACAGACCGTATCTTGGCGGCAATGCCAGTAAAGAGATCGGACTGACTCCGGAAGCGGAACTGGGACCTGTGGTAACGATGCTGGCCGAGAGAAAAGAAAACGGCGACATTTGTGCGGCGGATATCTTTCGTAAAATACCAAATCTATCGGTATGCCTGAATGAAAGGGTTTTTCGCGTCAATACGAACGAAGACGGAAAGAAGATTTATTCCGTTGACGCCCAGCATACTGGGACGGGGGAAGAACGCCGGTTTGGGGCTCCGATGTTTATTGACTGTTCCGGCAAAGCCACGCTCGCGCTGCTTTGCGGCGCCTCAACCATGGAAGGACAGGAAGCCTATCCGGATTTCCATGAAAAGCTCGCTCCGGAAAAAGCAGACATCATGCATCACGGTAATACCGTTTTATTCAGGACGGAAATGGCGGAAAAACCCGTTGCGTTCCCGGAAGTCCCATGGGCGCAGGCAGTTGCGAAGGATCATGCGGATCTGGAGGGACAGCTGGCTTCATGCCATGACACTCCCGAAGTCGCATTTCTGGGAGTATAGACAGTGGCTTGATCCCTATCAGAACAGTGAGATGATCCGGGATCATATGCTGTGTGCCATTATCGGAACCTATGCGAACATTCGCCAGAGAGAGCCGGAAAAATATCAGGATCTGAAATTATCCTATCTGGGTTTTGCGGCGGCAACCGGTGAAGCCAGACGGATCCGCGGGGATTATATCCTTACGGAAAATGATGTGGAACAGCACAGCATTTTTCAGGATGCGGCGGCGGTCAATTCCAGCGCTTTTTGCCTGCACTACCCCGGCAACCCGAAGTATGACTTCCGCCTTGGCGACTGGAAATGGATCGAAAGGGATCATAAGCCTTACGATATTCCTTTCCGGTGTCTTTATTCAGCAGACATTGACAATCTGATGATGGCTGGCAAGCATATCAGCGTGCCCCATATTGTCGGATCGTCTGTCAAATTGATGGGAAATTGCGGACAACACGGCATAGCGGTCGGTGCGGCAGCCTCCCTGTGCCTGAAATACGATGTGTCGCCAAGGAAACTTTGTGAGCGGCACATGAATGAGCTGAAAGTGGAAATAGAAAAGCAAAAGAATGAAGTTAGCCGCTGATGGCATTCCCCGGAGGATCAGTGCCATGCGTCAATTCATGGGCCTTCAGGAGTTCCAATGTCCAGCCTGCGTAGCCTTCCGGGGCTTCCCCGCATGCGAGCTGTATCACATAGGCTTCCAGTTTCCCGTTCACTTTTGCCTTCTTACAGAGATCAGCTTGTCGACACGCTCTAGAGTGTGTTTGAAAAATCATTCACGCCATCCGTACGCCCCACTTTGCGGTATATCTGCCCCTTATTCAGTTGCCGTAGCCCGCTACGCCGCCTTCATCCGGAGCAGATCTCCCACAAATTGTGGTTTACGGTTGACATAAAGCATTTTTCAAACACACTCTAGCACACCCCAGACTTGACCATCTGTCTGTAATACCATTGTACCTCCTCTGTTCCTTGATGAAGAGTCCATAGTTCGGACACTTTTAGTGCCCGTGGTTCGGACACCTCTGGCAATAAACGGATAAAGGAAATAACAAAAGAATACACAGCCTCTTTCTGCAACAGCAACAAAACTCAACCTTATATATAGAAATATTTTCTGCTTTTTTCTTATTGCAAGATCATTTTATGATCCTTTTTCCAGAATGCAGAGACCACAGTTCGGTTTCAAGTGACCGTATGGCGGTTACCTTATGATCTCAAAAACGAGGGATCAGCAAGTTTTTGCAAGGGGATCAACGAGGAAATCCACCCCTGTAACCCATCACAGAGATCATGCTTTGCAAAGTTACCCAGATTTACAGATAACCTCCGCATAAGAAAAACAGCCTGGTTTTACCCAGACTGTTACATGATCCATTACGATCGCTCTGTTTCTACTTCCATACAGTACCCTGATCCCCTTACACGTTGTATAGAAATGGCAGGAATACTACTTGATCTTCTTCTTTATATTCCGTATATGGTACACAATAACTGCGCTCTCCCCACCGATCGGATCCCCATTCCAGACGTTTTGGTAAATCTGCCCATAGGTCAGCACATGCCTTTTATTGGTGGCCGGCAGATAGAAGATGTCAAATTCCTTTATCCGTAAATCCCATGATGAGTGATTTTCCGATATTACCGCCTCCCTTGGCTGTTTCTGCCAGATGCCGCATATAAAACAAGGGAACAGGCAATATCATTCAACTTATCCGCTTGTCATGATCCTCTATTTCATGTTTTCTTTGCCCTGTAATGTCCTCATAGATATGGACGTGAGATCCAAGTTTTTAGATTGCCATTTTTTACCCTCTCATACACTCTTCAATATCTGCCACGATCAGTTCCGGCGTTAGGTGGCAATGCTGGTACTGCACCTCCATCGGAACCCTGTCCGTAAAGGCTTTTTGCCCACCAAAATCCAATACCTTCATGCCGCTGTTGCCGTAAAAAGCTGCGATTTTTTCTCTGAATCCTCCGGCAAGGGAGCCGTCCTCCAACGTGACAACAACGCTGTGGTCTGTTTTAAGATTTTCCAGCATATCCCTATCCACATCGGAATAAACATGAGGATCGATCACCGTTGCCTGGATACCTTTCTTTTTCAGGAGCAGTTCCTGTACCTGCCCGGCAAGTCCAAGGAAATTACCAAGCCCAAGAACCGCTACCTTATTTCCCTTTTCGGTGATCTGGTATTTACAGAAATCCTCTGCTGTGGTCGCTGATGCCTCCGGATTGGAGACAACCGCACTCGGAACACGAATGACCACCGGACCATCTGTCTGTTCCATAGACCATTCGAACATTGCCAGATATTCTTCCTTCGTAGCTGGAGCCAGGCACAGCAGGTCAGGGATGCTGCTCATCATGGGAATGTCAAAAATGCCGCAGTGGGTGGCGTCTCCCGGAGAAAGGTTTGCCAGAAACAGCAGGATCGTAACAGGTGTTTTATCCAATGCCATGTCCTGCATCAACTGGTCATAGGTTCTCTGCATAAAAGAGCTGACCGCCATCAACACAGGCTTTGCCCCGTTTTTTGCAAGACCGGCGGCAAAGCCCACCGCATGTTCTTCCGCGATCCCCACGTCAATAAACTGTTTCCCGGCTTTTTCCCGGATATCCGGCATAGATCCGGTCAGCATAGGCGTGGCAGGGGAGATCGCCATAACAGACGGATCTTCTTTCATTTTCTGGAGCAGGAGATCCGCCGTGATAGCTTCGTGATTTTCTACGCCTTCAAACGCTGATAGATCAAGACCGGCAGGCATACCGTAGTGGCTGGATCCCTTATCCGCCTCACACCATGCAAGACCTTTTTCCTTTACTGTATGTACATGGATGACCACCGGGTGATCCACATCCTTGACTTTTTTCAAAACGGTGAGTACCTGCCCTACATCATTGCCATCCTCCACATAAAAATATCCAAAACTGAAAGACTTAAAGAAATTGCACTGCGCCGTTCCCTTTGTCTGCCGCAACAGCTCAAAATTCTGGTACATGCCGCCAAAGTTGGGCGTAATGGACATTTCGTTGGCATTGAACAGGACCATATTGCTGTCCAGTATAGCGGCATTGTTCAGCCCCTCAAACGCCTCGCCGCCGGACAAGGAACCGTCCCCGATAATAGCAACTACATTTCCTACTTCTCCTTTTAAGTCCCTTGCTTTTGCCAAACCTGTTGCAAGGCTGACAGAAGTGGAAGTATGGCCCACCATAAACATATAGTGCAGGGCAATGGTGGTCTCAACCATGCCTAAATTGGAGGCAAGATGGCCTCCTGTGGCATTGATCCGTGAAGTGGAAGTGTTAAGTATCATGATATAACGTCATCTTTTATTCTGACAGTTTTAGTTTCCTGATCCCCTGTGAGATCAACCATGTTGTGAGTTCGATCACTCGTTCTAATGGTATCTTCCGTCCATCTGCTATCCACTGTGAATAGATAAAAACAATGTTCCCTCTCAGATATGCATCAATGATATTGCACTCAAACGGAGCTGTGGCAGAAAGATCGACTTCCGGAGCTGAATAGTGGAACATGGATCTCATAACATAGTCAGCGGGACTTTGGCCAACTGGGAAATTTCCCTGGTTGCATATGATCTTTTCGGTCATATCATCTCTATCTGTGCAGAACAAGAAGAATTCCCGTATGAGTTTTTCTAAGTCTCTGGGCAGTTTGACGTCAGATGTCAGTTCAAGTACCTGTGCATAGATGTCTGTCTGGAGTCTGCCTAAAAGCTCGTCTAGTGAATCATAGTGGAGATAAAAAGTTTTTCTGTTGATCATTGCCCTATTGGGGATGGGGAACGAAGAAGAAGCCCGTCGGACGAGTGCTGTTTCCGTCTATGTGTCTGTGGCTATCACATTGGCAATGTCTGTCCTGTGTCTTTTGTTCATGGAACCTATCCTCCATATGCTGGGAGCGAGCGCAGATACGATAGCGCCGACCAGATCGTATCTGTACATCATCGTCGGATGCAGCTTTGTCATGACATTGCAGATCATCCTGCCCGCCCTGCTGCGCTCGGAAGGGCAGGTCCAGAAGGCTGTGATCGGGATGGTCATTGGTACAGTGCTGAATATCATTCTGGATCCGGTCTTCATACTCTTTCTGCATCAGGGGGCGGCCGGAGCGGCCTGAGCAACGATCATCGGCAATTTTTTTGCAGTGCTTTATTATATAGCTGTATTCCTGAAAGGAAAGACATCCCTTTCCATTGCGTTCCATGATCTTAAACCCAGTGCAAAGATCTTTCAGGAAGTGTTAAAGATAGGGCTGCCAAACTCTGTTTCCCAGATCATTATGAGTTTTTCTAATATACTCCTGAATAATCTGGCTGTGGGATATGGCGATCATGTGATCTCGGCGTATGGAGTCGCTGGAAAACTGATCAATATGGTATTTATGATCACGGTGGGGTATGTCTCCGGTTATATGCCTTTTGCCGGATATAATTATGGTGCAGACCGGATCAAACGGATGCTTTCTGCATTGAGATTTACGATCCTGTCCGGGACCTGTCTGTGTCTGGTACTGCTGGTACCGTTTTTGTGGCTTGCACCGGCTTTTGTAAAGGCGTTTACAAGCGATGCGCAGATCATTGGAGTCGGCGTTGCATTTTTGCGGGCATATGCATGGGTGGTGCCTTTTATGGCGATACAGATGTGCATGATGTGTACCTTTCAGGCGACAGGGGATGCCGTGCGTGCCATGATGGTAAATCTCGGACGCCAGTGCCTCTTTAATATTCCGTTTCTGTATCTATTCCGTTTCTGTATCTGTTTGACCGGCTGTGGGGGCTTGACGGATTACTGCACGCACAGATGGGCGCTGATATATGCACGACAATACTTGGAATACTGATAGGGATCCCCTTACTGCGTAAGCTGGATAAAATGCAGAAACAGGAAACCGGCCTGCGGGAAATGAAAAGCTAAAATGATACAAGTATAGAAAGTCAGTGTGTCGACAAGCTGACTTCTGTAATAAAGTGTGCCGGATATCTTGTCACTCTGCAAGGCGGAGGAATGGGGCGTAGCGGTGGCAGATTGACATTGGAGAGAAAAAGATATATAATGAGTTGTATACGACATAAATGGAGGACACTATGGATCTAATGCCTATAAAGATCCTGAATACTGCTTTTGAAAGGATCTTGAATCAGGAGATGGCAGAGCTGGGGATCACGTATACACAGGCCACTGTTATCGGATTTCTGAATAAGAATAGGGATGCGGAAATTTGCCAGAGGAACATTGAAGAAAATCTTGGTCTGACACATCCGACTGTCAGCAGCATACTGGCGCGTTTAGAAGAAAAGAAGATCATTTACACTCAGCCGTTGGAAGCGGACAAACGTTTTAAGAGAGTTTTCCTTGCGGAGAAGAACAGCGAAATGTATGAGCAGATAGAAGAAAAGATATCTGCTATCAGTGAATATGCATTTTGCGGGGTGACGGAGGATGAGCAGGAGATGTTTTCTCATGTGATCCGAAAAGTACTTGGAAATATAAGCAGATAAGGATGTACCCATTATAACAGGGTACGCTTTATCTTGGGTATTTATGTCGTTTACGACTTAAATGGCAGGTACATACCTGTATGGACAAAATAGAGGTAGAAAGTATATGGACAATGTAACAGAAGTGGATCCGCTCAGCACGGAGCGGATGGGCAGGCTCATGGTACGCTATGCGGTGCCGAGCGTTATCTCCCTTGTTGTAAACGCCCTTTATAACATGGTGGATCAGGTATTTATCGGGCAGGGCGTGGGCTATCTGGGAAATGCGGCGACGAATGTCATCATGCCGCTGACGACAGCGACTATCGCGGTCGGACAGATGATCGGCGACGGCGCGGCGGCACATATGAGTCTGGATCTTGGGGAGCATGAGAAAGAGTCAGCAGAAAAAGGCGTTGGCAATGCGATCTCACTGATAATAGGGTTTGGGTTCCTTTTTCTGCTCTTGTTTGAGTTGTTTATGGAGCCAGTCTGCTGGCTTTTCGGTGCGACCGACAGCAATATTGGATATTCCATTGATTATGGACGGATCATTGTGCTGGGATTTCCGGCATCCGCGATCTGCATCGCTTTTAGCAGTATCATCCGGGCAGACGGGCGGCCCAATGCAAGCATGGCAGGTCTATTGATCGGCTGTGTGACGAACCTTATCCTGGACCCTGTATTTATTTTTGCATTTGGATGGGGGTGTAAAGGGCGCGGCACTGGCGACGATCATAGGTCAGATATTGAACGCAGCATTTTTCATTGTATGCTTGTTCCGGTTTAAAACGATCAGATTAAAAAAACAGGACCTTATCCCTGATCTGGAAAGCTGCAAAAAAGTCATCTCCTTTGGCGCATCCAGTTTTATCACACAGTTTGCGCTGGTCATTGTGATGACTGTCGTAAATAATGTACTCGTGCGGTATGGAGCGCGTTCAAAATACGGGGCGGATATCCCGCTGGCTGTGCTGGGTATCGACATGAAGGTGAACCAGCTGCTCATATCTATTGTCATTGGGATCGCAACAGGTACGCAGCCGATCTGGGGATATGATTATGGGAGCGATCATCAACATTTTCGGACAAGGATCGGATCTTTATCAGGAATTTGCGGTAAAGTGTTTCCGGATATATCTGTCAGCCTGTTTCCTGATCCCGGCGGGCGCTGTGATAGGTATCTTTTTTCAGTCGATCGGAAAACCGGTCCCGGCGGCGGTCATTTCCTTATGCCGCCAGATCATCCTCCTGATCCCGGCAGTGCTGGTATTTAGCTATTTTTGAGGGATCGCTGGTCCAAAAAAACTTTACAAATGCTATCAGATAGGATATACTATAAAATACCAAGCTTCACTGAAGGCCTCCAGGATCATTTATGATACGAGAGAGAGGATCTGCCGGATGGTGGGTGGTACAGATCCAGGGCAGGTCGTGTTTACATAGAGGATATCAAAAGCGCCGCCGGGCCCGGAACGGACCGCAGGGGACCGGTGGCATGTATGTAAGGGAAGGATATAGTATCTCTGGGAGACCAGGAGGACCTTGTGTACCGCTTATATATTAGGCTCTTGGGACAGTGAGGAAATGTGACGCTGGTACTCCATCCATCAATATGGGGATGTTGTATGCAAAGTATCAAAAAAACAAATGAAGAGATAGGAGGACTAAATGGATTTATCAGATTCAAAAAAGAAACTGGCACTTGCCGGTGTGATCTGCGGACTTGTAGCGGCATGTCTCGCGTTCATGGGTAATCCGGCAAATATGGCATTCTGTATCGCGTGTTTTATCCGTGATACGGCGGGTGCCTTGGGGATGCATCAGGCAGAGGTGGTGCAGTATGCAAGGCCTGAGATCATTGGACTGGTGCTGGGGGCATTTATCATCGCGATCGCGACAAAAGAATATTGCTCTACAGGAGGATCATCTCCCATGGTCCGCTTTGTCCTTGGGATGATCATAGTGATCGGATCCCTTGTATTCCTGGGATGTCCGCTGCGTATGGTGATCCGTATGTCTGCCGGCGATCTGAATGCATGGGTCGCATTGATCGGCTTTATCCTCGGAGTGGGCACAGGCGTGTTCGCCCTCAAGAAGGGGTTCAGCCTCGGCAGGGCGCATACGGTCGGCCAAGTAGGTGGTATGATACTCCCGGTGTTGATGGTGGGCATCCTGGTCCTGGCGCTGATCCCTTCGCTCCTTAAAGTGAGCCAGGCCGGGCCGGGGAGTATGCATGCGCCGATCATCGCGTCGCTGATCGGCGGACTGCTCTTTGGAGCGGTCGCGCAGAAGGCGAGGATGTGTTTTGCGGGGAGTATCCGCGATATCATCCTGATGAAGAACTTCGACTTGTTCAGTGTGATCGCGGGGTTATTTGTGGTGATGCTGATCTTCAACCTGGCTACGGGACGTTTTGTAGCTGGCTTCAATACCCCGGGGATCATTGCCCATTCTGATCATCTGTGGAATATCCTCGGTATGTATACAGTGGGGTTCGCGGCAACACTTGCAGGGGGATGCCCCTTGCGCCAGCTGATCCTTGCGGGACAGGGTTCTTCGGATTCGGCTGTGACCGTCATGGGGATGTTCGTGGGAGCAGCCTTGTGCCATAATCTTGGCCTTGCGGCGAGTGGGACGGCCCTGGATGCTGAGACGCAGGAGATCGTAGCGGGTGCAGTGCCGCTGCATGGCAAAGTAGCATGCATCATCTGTATCATCGCATGCTTTGTGATCGCATTTACATGTAAGAGAGAGAAAGGAAGGTGATGACCATGAAAGAAGTAGACGTGAGAGGGCTTTCTTGTCCGGAGCCGGTGATGCTCACTGCGGAAGCGGTCAAGGATGCTGCAGGACCAGTCAAGATCCTGGTAACAGAGCCTCATCAGAAGATGAATATCGAGAAATATGCCAAAGATCATGGCAAAAGTTCCACTGCCACTGAGAAAGATGGATATTTTGAGATAGTGATCGGATAGCTGTCATGAGGAAGAAAGAGTTAAGGCTGCTCGTGACTTTCCATACAACTGCAGATGCGATGGCGATGGAGAAGACATGTAAGAGGTACCATATCCCCGGACGCATCGTCCCTGTCCCGCGTATGATCTCGGCAGGCTGTGGGATATCATGGTGTGCGCCCCTCGAAGAACGGGAGCGGATCGTGGATGCGATGCGCAAAACAGGTATCGAAAAAGAAGCTCTGCATGAGTGTATGATATGAGCAAGGAAAAGGCAGGATAGAACAGATAAAGGCGGCAAAGGTCATATGGATCTTTGCCGCTTTTATCTACAGGGTCACTGTCCACTCTTCCTTTTAAATTATTGTTAAAAATACTGAGATCTATTTTTTGATCTTGTGTATAAGTGAGACCAGAGAAGGAGATCGTGTGGATGGTCTCTTTCTCTGGTTTTTGTAAACGATGCCTATCCACATCAACAGCCGTTCTGCATCCCCAAATACAACAAAAAAGGTGAGTCCTCAATATTTAAAACTTGTGCAGGACTTTGCTTTTTTCGATGTTTATGTGTATAATGTCGTTAAAATATGTATGGAGAGAGGAGGGTCTATGCAGTATACATGGAATGATATTGAACAGCACATTGCCGCCTGTACCCACTGTCCATTGAGCCAGACCAGGCATCGGCCTGTTATGGGGCGCGGGGATCACCAGGCGGCTCTTATGCTGATCGCTGAAGCACCAGGAGGACAGGAAGATCAGCAGGGGATGCCATTTGTGGGGCGTTCCGGGGAGATATTAGATAGTCTACTGGGGGATCATGGGATAACACGGGAGGAGATCTACATTACCAATATCTTAAAATGCCATCCTCCGGGCAACCGTGATCCCAGAGCGGAGGAAGTACAGGCATGCCTGCCGTATCTGAAATATGAAACGTTCCTTCTCAAGCCTAAGATCATTGTCTGTCTTGGGCGGGTCGCTGCGCAGCGTATCATCTCGCCGGATCTTAAGATCACCAGGCAGCATGGTACCTGGACATATCGGAAAAACTGCGCGTTGACTGCCACATATCATCCCTCGGCGATCTTGCGGGATCCGTCTAAGTATGAAATCGTGATGGAGGATCTTAGCGAGGTCGTGAGAAAATGGAGAGGCGGTACTTTAGAGTAAGAACGGGACCCTGCGGATATAGGGTCCCGTTGTCTTGCGTTATGTCTGTCAGATAGGCGCTCCGGCATCTTCGTCAGTCCCGTTATCGTCGCCCTCTGGATCATCACTGCTGTCTCCTGTGTCGCCCGTCCCTTCAGTCCCGTCTTCTGTGCCACTGTCAGGCGTGTCGCCCGTCTCGCCGCCGCTATCGCCTCCAAGATCTGGGGTGTCGGCAGAAACGGAAGGGCCTTCACTCTCCTCGTCCGTGTCTGTCTCTTCAGGCGTGGGCGTGGGTGATGCCGTGGGTGTGGGTGTTTCAGACGGCGTGGGTGTAGGTGTCTCAGTTATGGTGTTGGCCGGGGTGGGTACTGTTACCCCTGAATGGCTCCCGTCACAATGGCTTGTGGGCAGGGCGGCTGTCTCAAAATATTCTGTAACGGTGGGGCAGCCATTGGAAGGCATCTTCCCGGTGACAGAGCAGACCGTCGCCTTTTCTACACTGTCCGGCATGGTGAAGTCCTGGTATTCCAGTTCTTCGTGGATGCGTTCCATCACGCTCTTCCATAAAACTTTATGGTAGTTCCGATACATGAACCCATCGGGGAGTTTTTCATTGTTATCATATCCGGACCAGGTTGTACAGGTGTAATAGGGGGTGTAGCCGGCAAACCATAGGTTGTCGTAATATTCGGTCGTACCTGTCTTTCCTGCCACGGGCATATTGGGCAATTGTACAGAGGTTGCAGTCCCGTATTTTACAACGTCCTGCATAGCGCTGGTCAAGAGCCATGCGGTCGCTTCGCGGATCACTGTGGTGGAGGCCGTGGTCTTGTCGATGATCACATTGCCGTCTGCGTCTGTGATCTTCGTGTAAAAAGTGGGTTTGATATATTTTCCTCCATTGGCGATCGTCGCGTAGGAGGCACAGAGTTCTAAGTTCGTCACGCCCCGGGTCAACCCGCCCAGTGCCATGGATTGATAAAGGTCAGACCATACGTCCCCATTTTCCTGGACCTCCCGCTCGATGACCGTGCTGAAGCCGAAATTGCGCAGATATTCGTAGGCGAGCTGCGGCGTTACTTCTGTGAGACATTTCACAGCTACCACATTGGTGGAATCCTGGATAGCTTTCCGGATGGTGGTGGCGCCCCGATAGGTGTTGTCGGCATTTTTTACGGGGGCGCCGTCGTCGTATTTGAAAGGTTCGTCTACATAAGTTGTGGCCAGCGTCTTGTTCAGCGCGTCCAGAGCCGGTGCGTAGGTGCTGGGGATCTTGAAAGTGGATCCCGGCTGTCGGGTAGAGTCAGTGGCCCGGTTCAAAGTGAGGCTGGCGGATTTTTCCCCCCGGCCGCCCATGATCGCTTTTACATGGCCGGTCTTCTGGTCGATGATGGTCAGGGAAGATTGAGGCTGCGGGGAGAAATTCACCCGTTCCGCGATCTGCTGGCTGCCGTCGCTCAAGATGGCGGCCCGGTATCGGTCCACGTAGGATTGGCCTTCTTCCGGGGAGTCGAACAACAGGTCAAAAGACGGATCTTCGTTGTCCTGGAAATATATGGTCATCATCTCTTTGCTGTAGTTGACTTCTTCCCCTTTGGGGTTGAGGACGGTCAGACTGTAGTCCAGGGCATATTCCACATTGTCGGGGAAATTAGCCGGATCTGCATATTCTTCATCCACGATCTTCTGGATCTGAGGGTTCTGAGTAGTGTAGATCCGCAGACCGCCGCTGTAGAGTTTATTTTCAGCGTCTTTTTCGGAATATCCTTTCAGCGTCTGCAGGTCGTTGATGACTTCGTCTGTGAGATGGTCTGTAAAATAAGAATATACAGTGACTTCGGCCTCTTCTATCTGATTGTTGCTCTGGATGCGGTCGTATACGTTATCGTTGATGGCCTCGTCAAATTGATCTTGTGAGATATATCCCTGCTCCAACATGTGTTCCAGGACATCTTCACGCCTGTCGGCATTTTCTGATGGGTTTACGATCGGGTCGTACCGGGTGGGGTTCTGGGTGATCCCGGCGATCGTGGCACATTCTGAAAGGTTTAGGTCCCACACATCTTTTCCGAAATACCTCTGGGCGGCAGCTTGTACGCCGTATGCGCCCGCCCCTAAGTTGATGGTGTTCAGGTAGTTCTCTAAGATGACGTCTTTGTCGCCCAGTTCTTTTTCTACCTGTATGGCCAGGTATTGTTCCTGGAACTTACGCTTGAATTTTTCTATCTGGCTGGATTCGCTGGTCCAGTTGGTAAATACATTGTTCTTTAAGAGCTGCTGGGTGATCGTGCTGGCGCCCTCGGAGAAATCCATGCTGGTGATCCCGCGGACAGCCGCCCGCAGGATACCGCGCACGTCGATCCCGTTGTGTTCGTAGAAACGCTCGTCTTCGATGGCGACTACTGCGTGCTGCATATCTTCAGGGATCTGCTCCATGGCGACAGGCATACGGTTAGAGTTGGGTGCAGTCAGCTTTTGGAGCTTGTTGCCCTCCTCATCGTAAACAAATGTGGCTGCCCCCAGAGGGGTGATGTTGACTTCTGAGACTTCCGGGGCGTTGTCGATGATCCCCTTAAAAGAACCGATCCCCATGCACAGTCCCATGACGCACAGGGTGATGAGTGACATAAATAAGATCCGTATAAAAGACACATTGGCCCGCGTTCCTACCATAGAAGAACGGGAAGTGAGGGCTTTGCGTTTTTTCAGCGTTGACTTTTTACCGTAATTCATGCAATTCCTCCTTACTTCTTCTATGGATTATTATACAAAGGGGGAGGTTTTTGTGCAAGCCCTATTCTACAGCGTGTTTTAAAACCTCAGATCGTATCAGATATTTGTGGGATCCAGTGGGTTTTCAAACACGTTCTGGAATGTTATTTGGATGTATCCTGGGGATCTTCCAGCATTTTCTTCCTTCTGGTCATCAGGCCTCCGATGCGTCCCGTATCTTTGGCCGGCAGGCTTTTCCAGCCATTTTCCAAAACCTGGTCTAAAAGCCCCAGTTCCTCCGCAATCTCATATTTTAATTTTTCCTGGGGTGTCAGTTCATCCAATTTGATCTCTTTTTCTTTTTTTTTGCCCATGATCCATACTCCTTTTTTGACACAATGTTTCATCAAAAGTATGGACGTTTTGCGTATTTTTATTCATGAGAAAGGACCTCTGCGATCTTTGTGCAGCAATCCTTTCTTATCTGTGGATCCCCATCGCCGTGCTGTTTCCCGCGTCGAACAGGCAGGCGGAAAGGACCGATATCATAGGCTGGAAAACAATCCATATAGAATGCTCTTTCTGCCGTGTGTTTTTTCCTGGACAAAATGGCTCCTGCGACGATCATGCCCACATTGGCGGCGATGCCCAGCAGGACCGATGAGGCCATGGGACCTCCGATGCTCTCGATCTTGGAAAAATCCGTGACGATGGCGGATCCGATGACTTCCACTATTTCGCTGATGACCATCAAGAACAACATCGGCGTCAACGAAGCGCCCGCCCAGATCAAATTAATGTGGGGGCTGATCATGGGCGTGACTTCTCTGGTGTTTACATTGACAGGAGGGCTGGATGGGATCAAGATCGTAAAGACCATCGCCGGATCCCCCATATTGATCGTGGGATTGGCGATGATGATCTTGTTCATTGTGTATATCGTTAAACATGGTAAGAGTAAAGAAGTACAGGATATGATGGTCGATCGATCTTAGATGAGGTTATGCGCTGCTTGTTTTCGTCTATACTGAAATGGGCAGTGCTTTATATTTGGATGGAGCTTTAGAGCGTGTTTGCAAACCTCAATGTCTTTAAAATATAATAAATTTATAGATAATAGATGAGTACATTCCAAAAAACAGCGTTTTAAGGGGTCCGGGGGAAATCCGCAATCCCCCGGCGCTTTTGGTACTTTTCTCGCAGAAAAGTACACAGAAAAGATCTGAGTGGCCACGGATTGTATCAAATATTTGTAAAATCCAAACTATTTATAGGGTTTAGAGGGGATTCAAGCACGCTCTAGTGGAGTGGATAGATATGGCGATCCGATCCAACTTCCCAATGAGGTGAAACTGGGGGATAAAATGTCAGTGTTTTTTCTGGGGACAAAATATACTTCGCTGGAATCTTTACTGAATGCTACGCGGGCAGATGAAGTGGTGTTCGGATAGGGCTGATAAGATAGATAGGATAAGGGTGCATCTGTCTATTGGGAACATCATATGAAGATAACAGGGGACCGCCAAACGTAGTGTGCTGTCTGGCAGATCCTGTTATTTTCATGGGGCAAAGGCCTATTTCTCTTCGCCGTCGGCCTTTCCCATGGTATAGCCGTCCAACGTACCGTATTTTTCCCAGTAGTCAAAACGGTTGTTGATCTCTTTGTGGGTGTCGTCGGTGATGGATGGGAGTTTTCCGCCCCATTGTTTTTCAGCGGCAGAAAATCCTTTTTCTACAGCGTCACGGAGGATGGATAATTTCTCAGTATCTCCGCCGGAAAGGGCGACTGCCATATCCATGATCCTAGTGGCGACTGCATTTACACCCCATTCTCCGTCTTCGGAGATGGCCTGTGCAGCTTTGGCAGAATCAGCAGGTGTGATGTTCAGCTTAGAGAACAGGTCTTTGGTTATCTGGATGTTGGTGCCGTTTGCCACATTGTGCATGCCAGTCTGGGAATTCAGCATGTTTGCCAGCATGTTGTTGAATGAGGTCATCTGCTGTTCATGGATGGCTTTTAGCTCATCCACACTCAGACCCTTGTTCTTGGAAGCTTGTTTTCTGCCTTCTTCACTGATCTCGACGGTATCTGTGGATTGTTTTTTCTTCGCGTCTTCGCCCTGAAGGGCTTCTACGGCAGTGTCTACTTTTGATGGAGACGCTGCGCCATACACAGGGGTTGAGGCATAGTTGCCGGATAAAGCTTCAATAGACATATGTGACCCTCCTTTCAAAAGATAGTTTTATCCACGGGGTCGTCTGAAAGTCCCCGGACAAAAGCCGCAAGTCCCATCTGATCGGCAGACGGTGCGCTGTCCTCCGCCTTGGTGTCCAGACTATGTACGGTCTGCCGTTCAGGCGGCTCCTGTTTTCGGGAAACGGACAAATCTTCCCATGAACATCTTTATATATTTATATCGTAAAAATACAGTGTTTTCATAAGTGTATTTTTAAAAATAATGCGGAGGAAAATGACAGATCAGCAGGCTGTTTTGATCCATGACAGCCTGCGTCACGGATAACGGCATATCACCCCAGAGCCACGTCCAGTATCATCATGATCAGGAAGCCGGCCATCACGCCCAGCGTGCCTGCGTTGGAGTGTTCGCCCAGGTGGGCTTCTGGTATCAGTTCTTCTACCACTACATACATCATCGCTCCGGCCGCAAAAGATAAGAGCCAGGGCATCAGGGGCTGTATGCCTCCGGCAGCCAGTACGGTGAGGATGCCAAATACGGGTTCCACAAGCCCGGTCAGGCTCCCGATGATGAACGCTCTCCCCGTCTTCAGACCCTCTTGACGGAGCGGGAGGGAGATCGCTGCCCCTTCGGGAAAGTTTTGGATACCGATGCCGATAGCCAGGGCCATGGCGGCTGCGTAGAGGGCGGAATCGCCGCTGTGCTGTGCAGCCAGCGCAAAGGAAAGGCCTACGGCCATCCCCTCTGGGATATTATGGAGGGTCACAGCCAATACTAACAGGGAAGTCCTGCGCCATGAGGCAGACATCCCTTCTGTCTGGCTGGAATTCGGGTGCAGATGCGGAAGGAGATAGTCCAGGGTCATCAGAAATGCGATCCCAAGGATAAAGCCGCCGGCAGCAGGCATCCACCCCACCATGCCCATGGAGACGGCTTCGTCTATGGCGGGGATCAGCAAGCTCCATACGGATGCGGCGATCATGACACCGGCGGCAAATCCGAGAAAAATCTTCTGTATCCCCATCCGCATCTGGTTCCTGAAAAAGAACACCACTGCGGAACCCAGAGTTGTCATCGCAAAAGTAAAGCCGGTCCCACCGGCAGCCCATAATAATGTTTTCATGGGGATCCTCCTATGTTAGAGTCAGAGTCGATCCGATCAAAGGATCATGAAAATAGTCATTTTTATTGTTAAAATATGAACTTTCCTGTCCAATTATGTATGTCCCCGGAGAAAAAGATGGAGCTGCCGTATCCGGGCAGGGTCTGTATATAGTATTGAAGATACACAGGATCTGTGTTACCATACAGGACAAGACAAAACGGCCATCCCCAGGGATGTGTCTGGATGCAGGGGGTAAAGATATGCGGATATTATTGAAAAACGGAACGGTCATCAATGTATTTACAGGCGAGATCAAGAGAGCTGATGTCTTGATCCAGGGTGATACGATCATCGGCGTGGGGACGTACTATACAGATGGAGATGCGGACGAGGTGCGGGATGTGGCGGGCAGATGTATCTGTCCTGGATTTATTGACGGGCATATCCATATTGAGAGTACCATGTTCACTCCGTCAGAGTTTGCCCGTGTGGTGATCCCCCATGGCACCACATCGGTGGTCGCGGATCCTCACGAGATCGCCAATGTCTGCGGGGCCTTGGGTATCCGTTATATGCTGGGAGCCAGTGAGGGACTGCCTTTGGACGTATATATCATGCTGCCTTCCTGCGTCCCGGCCACACATTTTGACAGATCTGGCGCAGTCCTGGCGGCTGAGGATCTGGAGCCGTTCTATGCGCATCCGCGGGTATTGGGGCTGGCTGAGGTCATGGATTATCCAGGGGTGATCGCCGGAGAGAAAGGGATCATGGAGAAGATCAGAGGCGCCCGCCGTCGGGGGATGACGGTGGATGGGCACGCCCCGCTCCTTACAGGAAAGGATCTGGATGCCTATATCACAGCAGGTATCCGTGACGATCATGAATGTTCTTTGGTGGAAGAGGCGAAAGAACGTATACGCAAAGGTCAGCGTGTGATGATCCGTCAGGGGACAGCAGCGCAAAACCTCCAAGATCTGCTCCCTTTATTTGAGGAGCCGTGGGCACATCGCTGCCTGTTGGCCAGCGATGATAAACATCCGGCAGATCTGATGGATAAAGGGCATGTGGATGATATGATCCGCCAGGCAGTCCGGGCCGGGAAAGATCCGGTCACAGGCATCCGGATGGCTACTCTGTGGGCGGCGGAATGTTTTGGGCTCAAAGATGTGGGGGCCGTTGCACCGGGCTACAGGGCGGATATCCTGGTCCTTGACGATATCCGCCAGGTCAGGGTATGCGACGTGTATCATAAAGGGCAGCGAGTGGTGGAAAGAGGGAGGCTGACTGGCTGGAGAGAGCCTGTTGTCCAGAAGGGGCTGGAGCATGCGGTCCGCAGTTCTTTCAACCTGGATCCTCTTTCGGCGGACGATCTTCATATAGGGCAGTCCGGTGTCCGCAGATGCCATGTGATCCGTCTGTGCAGGCGTCAGCTGATCACGGAGGGGGCGCTGGTGGATGTTGACTTTGATAAAAGGGATGGGGTGGATATCTCCCGGGATATCTTAAAAGTAGCAGTGTTCGAAAGACATAGAAATACGGGGCAAAGATGTGTCGGCCTCCTCACGGGTTCCGGTATGGAGAGAGGGGCTGTCGCTTCATCTGTCGCCCATGATTCCCACAATCTGATCATCATCGGCACAAATGAAAGAGACATGGCAGCCGCCGGGAACCGCGTCCGGGAAATGGGCGGCGGCTGTGCGGTGGTGGAAGGTGAAAAGGTGATCGGGGAGATGCCGCTGCCGATCGCCGGGGTGATGACGGACGTGGATGCTCTGCAGGCTGCACAGCAGAATGAGGCGCTGAGGGAGAGCGTCCATCTCTTGGGAGTCCCGCAAGATCTTGAGCTGTTCATGGCTATGTCCTTTGTCAGTCTCCCGGTCATCCCGCATATCAAGATAACGGCCAGCGGCATCGTGGATGTTGACAGCCAGAAGATCCTACCCCTTATTGCTGTGGATACAGGACAAAATGGAATGGGTGGATGATGGATCAGAATGGGGATCTCCCCCTTCAGGGGGTTATAATAGAAGAATATACATGAGGAGGACACCGATGAGGAACTACATATTGAAAAGGCTCCTCCAGCTGATCCCGATCCTGTTGGGGATCACACTGCTGTCTTTTCTGCTGACGAATATCGGGACGGCAGATGCGATAGATGTGATGGAGAGTAACACGGGCGGGGCCATGTCCGAGATGGAAAAAGAACAGATCCGAGTGGGATTGGGACTGGACAGACCGCTGGTGGAGCGGTATGTGCTGTGGCTGGGGAAAGTGCTCACGGGGGATATGGGGACATCTTTTGTGTCGGGACAGCCTGTATTTTCTACATTTCTGTCTAAGCTGCCCGCTACGATCTATCTGACACTGACCTCGATCTTGCTCACTGTGCTGATCTCTGTCCCATTGGGGATCGTGGCGGCGGTGGAGCAGGATAAGTTTATAGATCATCTGATCCGGTTTTTTAGTTTTATCGGAAACTCGCTCCCTAATTTTTTTGTATCTCTGCTGCTGATCTATATCTTTTCTTTAAGATTGGGCCTGTTGCCGGTCATGGGGGATGCAGGCGGCTGGAAGAGTGTAGTCCTGCCCACGCTGACTCTGGCGTTGGCGATGGCATCCAAGTACACCCGGCAGGTGCGGGCGACAGTCTTAGAAGAGTTGGATAAAGATTATGTGCTGGGCGCCAGGGCGAGAGGGGTGGGAGAAAAAAGGATCCTGTATTTCAGTGTACTGAAGTCTTCCATGCTGACGATCGTGACTCTGCTGGCTCTGTCCATTGGTTCACTTCTGGGAGGGACGGCGATCGTGGAATCGATCTTTATGTGGGACGGTGTGGGGAAGATGGCGGTGGATGCGATCGCTATGCGGGATCAGCCGGTCATACAGGCGTATGTGATCTGGATGGCGGTCATTTATGTGTGTGTCAACCTGGTGACAGACATTGTCTATCACCGTCTCGATCCCCGGATCCGTTTAGGCGGGGAGATAGCAGAGCGGAGAGGGGTGTAGGCAGATGGGAGAGACAGTCACAGTACGGAAACAGAAAACTGTAAAAAAACATACGGAACAGAAAATGATCATTTTCGGTATTTTGACAGCAGCAGTACTCCTTGTAGCGGCGTTTGCCCCGTATCTCACACCTTACGATCCCTATGGACAGGATCTGGCCAGCGCCCTTTTACCGCCGGGGCCTTCCCATCTTTTGGGGACGGACCGTTATGGGCGGGATATGTTGTCCCGTGTGATCATGGGATCGCGCACCACCGTCTATTCTGCCCTGTTATTGGTGGCGGCGATCACGGTGGTGGGGAGTGCAGTGGGTATCCTCTGTGGATACCAGGGCGGGAAACTGGATACTATACTCATGAGAGTGTCAGATATCTTCCTTGCTTTTCCGGGGATGGTCTTCGCCATCGCGGTCGCCAGTGTGCTGAGAGGAGGGATCTTAAATGCGGTCATCGCGCTCGCCTGTATCTCATGGCCGAAATACGCCAGGATCGCCCGGAGCCAGGTCATGGCTGTGAAGAATATGCCTTACATGGCGGCGGCGAGACTGTCTGGTTCTACAGGATGGAAGATCGTAAGGAAACATGTCGTACCGAATATCGCCGGCCCGGTGATCGTGACGGCTGTCCTGGATATCGGGACGATGATCATGGAGATCGCCGGACTTTCTTTTCTGGGCCTGGGTGCGGCGCCGCCCACAGCAGAATGGGGGTCTATGATGAGCAACGGGAGGAGTATGCTCCAGACATGTCCGTGGGTGGTCTTGAGCCCTGGGTGTGCGATCTTCCTGACTGTTGTAATCTTCAACCTTGCGGGAGATACGGTGCGCGATGTGCTGGATCCCCGCCAGAGAAAACGATGATCCGTAAAATATTGTGCGAGTTTTGTTGCGATATACGGCCATCTGTGCTATCATATCTACGATATAGAAAGTGTCGAAGTGGTGTAAGAGATGGGGGTGAGAAAAATGGCGATCGATACCAGTAGTCTGATGTTGGCACTGAGCGGTCTATCCGGGAACAGTCTCTACGGAAATGGTCTATTGTCAGGCGTATCTACATCGGGCAGCAGCAATTTTCAAAATATCATGCTCTCTGCTCTCCTTGGAGGGAGTTCCGCATTGTCATCGGAAGGGTGTCCCTACTGTGCGGCTGTCTATGGGAAAACGGGCAGCACATCTGGGACAGGGCTTAAGACTGCCGGAAATGGAAAGGCGACCGGGCAGGAGCTGAACCAGTATTTTGAAGAGGCCGAGGAAAAGTATGGTGTTTCCGCAGATCTTTTGAGGGCTGTGGCAAAGGTGGGTTCTGGGTACGATATCAATGCAAAGAGTGATTCCGGGGCACAGGGATTGATGCAGCTGATGCCTGCGATGGCGGAACAGATGGGTATTGAAGATGTGTATGATGCCCGGGAAAATATCATGGGCGCAGCCCGTTCATTGGCCAGGAAACTGGAATTCAACGGGGGCGATGTGGAGCAGGCAGTCCGTTCCTATCATGCGGCAGATGTGGCTTCCGCCCATTATGGCGGCGCAGAGGTAGGGTTGAGCCTGGAAAGATATGTGGAACAGGTCCTGAAATATGCAGACCAAGATCTGACACAGGAAGTAGCCGCGAGCCAGACGGGAGCGAAGGGTTCCAGTACATCCCAGTCATCAGGGGATGGCAGTATATTTACGGCGGATGATGCTAAATATCTGGCTGAGATGGCGAAGATCCAGATGCAGATGCAGAGTATGGCGGCGTTCAATACCAGTCTGACTGGGGGCGTGAGTTCCGGCGGACTGATCTAAAGGATGTTATGGAGATCTTAGATATGTCTGAAGAAGTCAACACAGGAAGGACGGACAATATAGAGCGGCTGCTGGAGGAGCAGCTGGCAGTCATGAGGCGTCAATTGCGTGTGTCCAGAGTCCTTATGGCAGTGGCAGCTCTGGCGGCGGCAGCGCTGCTCATCGCGGTGGTCTTGATCGTGCCGCCTGCAGTCCAGTCTCTGCAAAGTGCAGACCGCCTGTTGAAAGGGCTGGAGGATGCGGATCTGACGGAGATGGTGGAGAATATAAATGGCCTGACAAAAGACAGCCAGGAGGAACTCAGCCGGACGGCGGATAAGCTTGATAAGTTGGACGTGGACAGTTTGAATAAGGCTATACAGAATCTGGAAAATGCTACGCGTCCACTGGCAGGACTGTTTGGAGGTCAATAAGATCAATATATGCGAACCTGGCTCTGACAGCCGGGTTTTTTCGCATATATATTTTAGAGGAGGGTAAAAGATTGAAAGTTGGATTTATCGGCGGCGGCAATATGGCTTCAGCCATGATCAAAGGCATCTTGGAGAAAAAACTCCTGGACAGGGAGAACCTGATCGTCTCCCATCTGACGGAAGAAGGGTGCCGGCGTTCCAGGGAGACTTTTGGCATTGAAGCGACCCAGGATGATCTGCGGGTAGTAGATATCTCGCAGTGCGTCATCCTTGCGGTAAAACCCCAGTTCTACCAGCAGGTCATCCGACAGATCCGGGATAATGTATCGGCGGGCCATCTGATCGTATCCATAGCCCCGGGGAAGACGATCCAATGGCTGGAGGAGTGTTTTGTCAAAGATGTGAAGATCGTGCGGACCATGCCCAACACACCGGCGCAGGTGGGGGCGGGGATGACGGGTATCTGTGCCAACAGCCAGGTCACCCCGGAAGAACTGCGGATGGTCTGCCGTATCTTCGGGAGTTTTGGGAAAGCGGAGGTGCTGCCGGAAGCTATGATGGATGCGGTGGTGTCGGTCAGCGGCAGCTCCCCGGCGTATGTGTTCATGTTCCTGGAAGCGCTGGCAGACGCGGCAGTGGCGGAGGGGATGCCCAGGCAGATGGCGTATGAGTTTGCGGCCCAGGCTGTATATGGCAGTGCGAAGATGATGCTGGAGACGGGGCTGCATCCGGGAGAGCTGAAGGATATGGTCTGCTCGCCGGGAGGGACGACTATAGAGGCCGTCCGTGTGCTGGAAGAGAAAGGATTCCGCAGCAGTATCATGGAGGCGGCCAGAGCGTGTGCGGAGAAGGCGCGGAAGTTATAGTATAACGGGGCAGATGGCGGGACAGGCGGGACGGTCGTCACAGGAGTCAGACTGTCGCGGTGCTGAGGGTGCTGTTATGGTAGCGGGAGGAGAAAGTCACATCCTCCCCGAACCAGTCCGGCGGGGTAAAGGCTCCTGCCGCATCCTCGTTGGGAAATTCTACTTCAGCCAGGAAGAGGCCTTCGTGCCTGCCGTGGAAGATATCCAGCTCGATGGTCAGTCCCAGGGAGGATGGGATCAGATAGCGGGTCTTTGTGATCAGGACGCCGTCTGCTTTTTCACGCAGATGCATATAGGCTTTTTCTGTCAGGGGCAGGTTGTATTCTTCGCGGACCATCAGCCCTTTTGATTTGTAAGTCAGATAATACTCTGTGTCCTGTCGGCGGATGCGCACCACAGGTTCGGTACACAGATAGGCCTGCTCGATCTGGCGATGGGGATAGGCGTCCAGGTCGGCGGGCAGGTTTTCACGGGTGATGAGGTATTTTCTTTCAATCTCCATAAAGGGTATCTCCTTTTGTTTTATGTCAGAAATATACCACATTGTCTATCGTATAGCAATACGCGGTCATGATCGGAATGTAGAGGAGGAGAGAACATGAAAAAAATATATGTGTTTTTGGCAGATGGATTTGAAGAGATCGAGGGATTGACAGTAGTGGACCTGCTCCGCAGAGCGCAGCTGGATGTGGTGACTGTCTCTATTAAGGAAGAAAAGCGGATCATGGGCAGCCATCAGATCCCGGTGGAGGCGGACACTGTATTTTCGCAGACGGACTTCTCCCAGGGGGATATGCTGGTCCTTCCGGGCGGCGCAGTGGGGACGGACAACCTGGAAGCGTGCCAGCCGCTCGTGGGATTGATACGGTCGTATGCAGAACAGGGCAGGAAAGTGGCGGCGATCTGCGCGGCGCCCAGGATCCTGGCCGGGTCAGGGCTGCTGGACGGACGGGTGGCCACTGCTTATCCATCCGTCATGGATGAGCTGGCCGGGGCGAAAAGGACAGAAAGCCCCGTAGCGGTGGACGGATGTTTTACGACCAGCAGGGGCGTGGGCACTGCCATCCCTTTTTCGCTGGAGTTGATCGGGCAGCTCTTGGGACAGGAGAAGGCGGATGAGATCGCGGAGTCTATTGTATATATGGGGTCTTAATGTTGCGATTTCGCACAATTTACGAAATAATATACTAGCCAAGGAAAGATTTGTATGGTATACTTCACTAATGATTATTGATATTAGGAAGATCGATGGGCATACCGTCTGAAATCATATCAGGGAGCGGAGCATTTTAATTTTCAAGGAGGATTTATCGAAAATGAGTTTACAAGTAGAAAAAATGGAACATAATATGGCTAAACTGACCGTAGAAGTTCCGGCTGGAGAATTAGAGAAGGCAATAGAAAATGTATACCAGAAGAGCAGGAAAGGCATCTCCATACCAGGGTTCAGGAAGGGCAAAGCCCCCCGGAATATGATCGAGCGGATGTATGGCAAAGGCGTTTTCCTTGAAGATGCAGTCAATGACCTGCTCCCGGATGCATATGCCAAAGCCGCAGAAGAGAGTGAGCTTGAGATCGTATCCCGTCCGTCTGTTGACATCACACAGGTGGAGCCAGGCCAGCCGCTCATCTTTACAGCGGAAGTAGCCTTGAAGCCGGATGTTGTCCTGGGTGCGTATAAGGGCATAGAAGTCGCCAAGGCAGAAGTGGGGGTGACAGATGCCGAGATCGAGGAAGAACTCCATAAAGAGCAGGATAAGAACTCCCGTCTGGTCACAGTGGAAGACCGTCCGGCAGAGCTGGGGGATACTGTGACTTTGGATTATGAAGGGTTCATGGACGGCGAGGCATTCCAGGGGGGAAAAGGGGAAAACCATCCGCTGACCCTTGGCTCGGGTATGTTCATCCCAGGGTTTGAGGACCAGCTGGTGGGCGTACGTGCGGGAGAATCGACGGTACTCCATGTGACGTTCCCGGAAGATTACGGCAATGAGGACTTTGTTGGGAAAGAAGCGGAGTTCCGGTGTGAGATCCACAAAGTAGAGAAAAAAGAGCTACCGGAACTGGACGACGAATTTGCCATGGATGTGTCAGAGTTCGACACCCTGGAAGAGTACAGAGCAGATATCCGCAAGACACTCCTTGAAGAGAAAGAAGCTGCCGCCAGGAGGCAGAAAGGCGACGAGGCACTGAAGAAAGTTGTGGAGAACGCACAGATCGATCTTCCGCAGCCGATGATCGAGACACAGCAGGAACAGATGAAGGAAGATTTTGTTTCCAGGCTCCGCGTCCAGGGTATGGAGCTGAGCCAGTATCTGGTCTTTGCCAAGATCACCATGAGTGAATTTGACAAGCAGATGGAAGACAGGGCGGTGGAGAGCATCCAGAGCAGGCTGGTCTTGGAAAAGATCGTGGAAGTAGAAGATATCAGACCCACCCAGGAACAGCTGGATGAGGAACTCCAGAAGTCAGCGGATGTGTATAAGATGGAGATCGACAAGCTCAAAGAGATGATCGGTGATGCTGAGATGGAACAGGTATCCAAGGACCTGGCTGTACAACAGGCGCTAGATCTTGTCATCGATGCATCCAGGGAAGTATAGAATGAGAGTATAAGGGAGGTTGAGCCATGAGTTTGGTGCCTTATGTGATCGAACAGACCAGCCGGGGAGAGCGCAGTTATGATATCTACTCCAGGCTGTTGAAAGACAGGATCATATTTCTGGGTGAGGAAGTGAACGATGTATCTGCCAGCATCATCGTTGCCCAGCTTTTGTTCCTGGAATCGGAAGACCCGAAGAAAGATATCAATCTATATATCAACAGCCCGGGCGGATCTGTGTCTGCCGGGATGGCCATATATGATACGATGAATTATATCAAATGCGATGTCTCTACGATATGCATCGGTATGGCGGCCAGTATGGGGGCATTCCTCCTGTCTGGAGGGGCAAAGGGAAAACGTTTTGCGCTGCCCAACTCTACGATCATGATCCATCAGCCCTCCGGCGGTGCGCAGGGGCAGGCCACAGAGATCCAGATCGTGGCGGATCAGATCGCAAAGACAAAGCAGAAGCTGAATAAGATCTTAGCGGAAAATACAGGACAGCCCATCGAAGTGGTGGAAGTAGACACAGACCGGGATAATTATATGTCGGCGGAGGAAGCTATGGAGTACGGCATCATCGATAAGATATTTGAACATAGATAAGGTATATACAGGTTGAGAAAGGGAAGAGGCTGATCCATTGTACAAATACAGGGGTTGGCCTTAAACCACCACTATCGGGTGTTGAGAAAGGGGTCAATTATGGCAGATAAGACAAAGGATCCAAAGGTCAGGTGTTCGTTTTGCAATAAATCTGAAGAACAAGTGCGCAAACTGATCGCCGGCCCGGACGGCGCATATATCTGTGATTCATGTGTGAATATATGTTCGGAGATCATTGAGGAAGAATTTGCCCTCTATGATGAAGAGGATTACAACGGGACGATCAACCTGCTGAAGCCGCAGGAGATCAATGAGATACTGGATGAATATGTGATCGGCCAGGACGAGGCGAAAAAAGTCTTGTCGGTAGCGGTCTATAACCATTATAAAAGGGTGATGGCTCCTAAGAACCTGGATGTGGATCTGCAGAAGAGCAACATCCTGATGCTGGGACCCACCGGTTCCGGAAAGACACTGCTGGCACAGACGCTGGCAAGGCTTTTGAACGTGCCGTTTGCCATTGCCGATGCGACGACGCTGACAGAGGCCGGCTATGTGGGTGAGGATGTGGAGAACATCCTGCTGAAGATCATCCAGGCGGCCGATTATGATATAGAGATGGCTCAGTACGGGATCATCTATATCGATGAGATCGACAAGATCACAAGAAAATCTGAAAACGCTTCTATCACCAGGGATGTATCCGGCGAAGGTGTGCAGCAGGCGCTCCTGAAGATCCTGGAAGGCACTGTTGCCAGCGTACCGCCCCAGGGAGGGAGAAAACATCCCCATCAGGATTTTATCCAGATCGACACCACCAACATCTTATTTATCTGCGGCGGGGCCTTCGAAGGGCTGGATAAGATCATCGCACGCAGGAAAGACAACAAGACCATCGGGTTTGGCGCGGAAGTCCAGGAGGTGGAAGAAGCCAACGTGGGAGAACTCCTGAAAGAAGTCATGCCGGAGGATCTGATAAGATTCGGGCTGATACCGGAATTCGTGGGACGTGTCCCAGTGGTCGTCTCCCTGGATGCATTGGATCAGGAAGCACTGATCCGGATCTTGCAGGAACCGCGCAATTCCCTGACAAAACAATACCGCAAATTATTTGAGATGGACGGGGTGGAACTCAGTTTCCAGAAGGAGGCACTGAGGAGCATCGCGCAGAGATCCATGGAGAGGAAGACGGGAGCGCGCGGGCTGCGTTCTGTTATTGAAAATACTATGATGGATCTGATGTATACAGCGCCTTCCGATGATACCATCCGCCAGTGTGTGATCACCAAGGAGATGGTGGAGGGGACGGGAGGACCTGAGATCATAAGGGGAGAGCCGACGATACCAGCGAGGAGATCTTCAAAGGCCAAGAGAAAAGGACCAGAGCCCGCTTAATGGAGGGATGATATGAGTAATATAGTAGAAGTGATGCCCGCAGTGGCATTGCGGGGAACGGTCATACTCCCGGATATGATCGTGCATTTTGATATCAGCAGGCCGCGTTCCATCAAAGCGGTGGAAAAGGCCATGCTGCAAGATCAACGAATATTTTTGATCACTCAGAAAGATCCGGATGTAGATATCCCGGGTCTTAATGAGTTATATAAAATTGGGACCATCGGCTGTGTGAAGCAGGTGGTAAAGCTGCCCCAGAATATATTGCGCATTTTGGTAGAAGGTGTAGAACGGGGGGAACTGCTGGGGATCGCCCAGGATGACGAGATATTGGAAGTAGAAGTGGCTGGGTTTTCACAGGAAACAGCACTCCTGGATGAGAATGTGCGCCAGGCCATGGTCCGCACCCTGAAAGAGACATTCCATCTGTATTGTGTGGAGTGCGGCAGGGTCACCAGGGATCTGGCGGGCCAGATCATGGCCATCGATGATCTGGAGGAGCTGGTGGATCAGATCAGTATCCATCTGCCCCTGGACTATACGGATAAACAGAGTATCCTGGAAGCCACAAATATCGAAGAACGGCACGAACTCCTGAATGTGATCTTGAATAATGAGATACAGATCGCACAGATACGCCAGGAATTACAGGTCAAAGTCCGGGAGCGTGTAGACAAGAACCAGAAGGAATATATCCTGAAAGAGCAGCTCAAGCTGATACAGGAAGAACTGGGAGAAGACAACCCGCAGAGCGAGGTAGATGAGTTCCGGAAAAAGTTGAAAAAACTGGAGGCCTCCGACAGTGTAAAAGAAAAGATCGCAAAAGAGATCGATCGTTTCAAGACGCTTGCGGGGAGCGCTTCGGAGAGCGCAGTCGTGCGGGGATATATCGAGACTCTGCTGGATCTGCCCTGGGATAAGATGTCACAGGATTCTGAGGATCTGAAAAAGACCAGTAAGATCCTGGAGGCGGACCATTACGGGCTGGAAAAGGTCAAAGAGAGGATCGTGGAATATCTGGCTGTGCGGACCCTGACGAAAAAAGGCGACAGTCCGATCCTATGTCTGGTGGGTCCTCCCGGGACAGGAAAGACATCGATCGCGAAGTCGGTGGCGAACGCACTCAATAAAAAGTATGTGCGCATCTGTCTGGGCGGCGTCCGGGACGAAGCGGAGATCCGGGGCCATCGCAGGACTTATGTGGGGGCCATGCCAGGGCGGATCGCCGTGGGCCTGAAGCAGGCCGGGGTGAAAAATCCGCTGATGCTCCTGGATGAGATCGACAAGACCAGCAGCGACTATAAAGGAGACACAGCGTCGGCACTCCTGGAAGTGCTGGACGCAGAGCAGAATGATAAATTCACGGATCATTATGTGGAGATCCCATTGGATCTGTCGCAGGTCCTGTTCATCGCCACAGCCAATGACGCCTCTACGATCCCCAGGCCTTTGCTGGACCGTATGGAGCTGATCGAGATCAGCAGCTATACAGAAAATGAGAAGGAACATATCGCCAAAGACCATCTGATCCCCAAGCAGAGGGAGATGCACGGTCTGAAGAAAGGGCAGCTGACGATCCAGTCTTCGGCTGTGCGGAAGATCGTCAGCGGATATACGAAAGAAGCGGGTGTCCGGAATCTGGAACGGAAGATCGGGGAGATCTGCAGGAAAGTGGCCCGCGAAGTCCTGGAAGGCACCAGCAAGAAGGTGACGGTCACCGGGAAAAATGTGGAGAAGTATCTGGGACATGAGAGATACAGTATCCACACAGCGGGTAAGAAGGATGAAGTGGGCGTTGCCACAGGTCTTGCCTGGACCAGTGTGGGCGGCGATACACTGCAGATAGAAGTGAACGTGATGCCGGGGAAAGGACGTCTGCAGCTCACCGGGCAGATGGGGGATGTGATGAAAGAGTCCGCCCAGGCGGGGATCAGTTACCTGCGTTCGATCGCAGAGGGATATGACGTGGAGGAGGAGTTTTTCCAAGAGCATGATGTCCATATACATATCCCTGAGGGGGCCGTGCCGAAAGACGGGCCGTCCGCGGGGATAACGATGGCCACAGCGATGCTCTCTGCGATCACTGAAAAACCTGTCAGAGCCCAGGTCGCCATGACGGGTGAGATCACTCTGCGGGGACGTGTACTGCCGGTAGGCGGATTAAAGGAAAAACTCCTGGCGGCGAAAAACGCTAAGATCAAGATGGTGCTGGCGCCGAAGGAGAACCGTCCGGATATCCGGGAGATCTCGGAGGAGATCACAGACGGATTGGATATCCGGTATGTAGAGTCTATGGAAGAAGTCCTGGAACAGGCGCTGTGTCCATAAGGAGGATAAGATGATCATAAAAAACGCTTCGCTGGACACAGTGTGCGGCGTGACCAGCACACTGCCAAAAAACAGGCTGCCGGAGATCGCTTTTGCAGGCAAGTCAAACGTGGGGAAATCCTCTCTGATCAACAGCCTGATGAACCGGAAGTCTCTGGCCAGGACCAGCGCCCAGCCGGGAAAGACACAGACCATCAATTACTATAACGTCAATGGGCAGATCTACCTGGTAGACCTGCCCGGATATGGTTATACGAAGATCGCGAAGGAGGTCAAAGATCAGTGGGGAAGACTGGTGGAACGGTACCTGTACAGTTCCCAGGCCCTGCAGGCCGTGTTCCTGCTGATCGATATCCGCCATGTCCCTTCAGAGAATGACAGGATGATGTATCAGTGGATCGTATCCAATGGCTTTGAGCCGATCATCATCGCCACCAAATTGGATAAGTTAAAGCGCAGCCAGATACAAAAACATGTGAAACAGGTGCGGGAAGGGCTGCTTCTGCCCAAAGAGACGAAGCTGATCCCTTTTTCCGCCACATCAAGACAGGGCAGAGAAGAGATCTGGGAGATCATGGAAGCAGTCATCGCGGGAGAATATGACAATGGGGATCATTCGGGCCAGGAAGCTGGGATATGAGTATCATCGGTATGATGAGAACGGACAGGAAGAAGGAGCCACCCGTGCCATAGACGATATAGATCTGGACGTGCGTGCGGGACAGTTTGTGGCGGTCCTGGGTCACAATGGTTCTGGAAAATCCACATTGGCGAAACACATCAATGCCCTGCTGATCCCCACAGAAGGGACGCTCTGGGTAGATGGTATGGATACGTCCGCAGAGGGGGAGCTGTGGCGGATACGCCAAAGAGCAGGTATGGTCTTCCAGAATCCGGATAACCAGATCATCGGAACTGTTGTGGAGGAAGATGTAGGGTTTGGACCGGAGAACATGGGCGTGCCTACAGAGGATATCTGGAAAAGGGTGGAGGAAAGCCTCCAGGCAGTTGGGATGGCGGCATACAGGAGCCATTCACCCAATAAACTCTCCGGAGGACAGAAACAGCGGGTGGCTATCGCTGGCGTGATGGCTATGCGTCCCCAGTGCATCGTGCTGGATGAACCCACGGCCATGCTGGATCCCAACGGCCGCCGGGAAGTCTTGAGAGCGGTGCGGGAGCTGAACCGGCGGGAAAATGTGACTGTGATACTGATCACCCATTATATGGAAGAAGTGGTATCTGCCGACAGGGTGTATGTGATGGACCAGGGGCGCATCGTCATGGAAGGGACGCCCAGGGAACTGTTTACCCGTGTGGAGGATCTAAAGAGCTATGGATTGGATGTGCCCCAGGTGACATTGCTGGCTCATGGACTTAAGAAAGCCGGACTTGTGATCCCGGAAGGCATATTGACCAGGGAGGAATTGGTGGATGCACTATGTCGATCGAGTTAAAAAATGTTTCCTATCTGTACAGTCCGGGCACAGCGTATGAGATGCGTGCCCTGGAAGATATCAACCTGGTGATCCCGGAGCATCAGTTTATCGGTCTGATCGGACATACAGGAAGTGGTAAATCCACACTGATCCAGCTGTTCAACGGCCTTTTAAAGCCCACAGGGGGCCAGGTCTTTTATAACGGGGAAGATATCTGGGGCGGGGATGTGTCCAGGAAAGACCTCCGTAGCCAGGTGGGGCTGGTGTTCCAATACCCTGAATACCAGTTGTTTGAAGTGGATGTGTTCAAAGACGTCTGTTTCGGCCCGAGAAACCAGGGTCTTGATCAGGAAGAGGCCAAAAGACGGGCGCGGGCTGCGCTGGAGCATGTGGGTGTGCCGGAAGAGCTGTTCGGCAGGTCGCCTTTTGAACTCTCCGGCGGCCAGAAAAAGAGGGTGGCCATCGCCGGAGTGCTGGCCATGGATCCGCGTATCCTCATATTGGATGAGCCGACGGCGGGCCTGGATCCAAGGGGCAGGGACGAGATCCTCCGGCAGATCAGGGCACTCCACGAGACACGGGGGATCACCATCGTGCTGGTCTCCCACAGTATGGAGGATATCGCCCGGTATGTGCAGCGGATCGTGGTGCTGGATCGGGGACACATCGCCTTTGACGATGATCCCAGACGGGTATTTTCCCACTACCGGGAACTGGAACAGATGGGGCTTGCCGCACCTCAGATCACGTATGTGATGCATGATCTGAGGGACAGGGGGGTTCCTGTGGATGTGGATGTCCTCACCGTGGAGGAGGCCAGGGACAACATCCTGGCAGTATTGAAAGGGAAAGGGGCAGGACATGCTACGTGATATCACTCTGGGGCAGTATTATCCGGTGGATTCGGTCCTCCACAGGCTGGACCCCAGGACAAAATTTATAGGCACGCTCTTGTTTGTGGCATCCCTTTTCCTGTTCCATACATTCCCCGGTTATGGAGTCGCTACCCTGTTCCTGGTCAGCATGATCTTCCTGTCAAGAGTCCCTGTGTCGTTTATGTTCAAAGGGCTGAGAGCCATATTCGTCATCTTGCTGATCACAGTAGCGTTCAACATATTCCTCACGCCAGGCCGGGTACTCTGGCAGATGGGAGCTGTGAAGATCACTTATGAAGGGCTGATACAGGCGGGGCGGATGGCTGTACGGCTGATCTATCTGGTGGTGGGTTCGTCGATCATGACCCTGACTACCACGCCCAACCAGTTGACAGACGGGCTGGAGGACCTGATGCGTCCGCTTAAAGTTGTACGCGTGCCTGTCCATGAGATCGCTATGATGATGTCGATCGCCCTGCGTTTTATCCCTATACTGATGGAGGAGACGGATAAGATCATGAAGGCCCAGATCGCCCGGGGCGCGGACTTTGAGACTGGCAATATCTTTCAGAGGGCAAAAGGATTGGTGCCTTTGCTGGTCCCCCTTTTTATATCGGCTTTCCGCCGGGCGGACGACCTGGCCATGGCCATGGAAGCGCGGTGTTATCATGGGGGCGAGGGCAGGACGCAGATGAAACCGCTCCGCTATAAGGGCAGGGATATGGCGGCGTATTGTATCGTGATCATGTATCTGGCGGTGAGTGTTGTTTTTCGGGTGAGAGGGATCTAGAAAGATGAAGAAAAGGATCAGTCTGACAGTGGCTTATGACGGTACGCAGTACTGCGGATGGCAGATACAGAACAATGGAAAGACGGTCCAGGGGGAGTTAAACCGCTGCCTGGAGGAGCTTTTGGGCTGTCCTGTGGAAACGATGGGGGCCAGCCGCACAGACGCCGGGGTCCATGCCCTGGGGAATGTGGCAGTCTTTGATACGGACAGCCGGATACCGGGAGAAAAATTTTCCTTTGCGCTGAACCAGCGGCTGCCGGAGGATATCCGGATCCAGACCTCCCAGGAGGTGGATCCGGATTTTCATCCCCGGTACTGTAAGAGTGAGAAGACGTATCGGTACAGGATCTTGAACAGGAGATCTCCCCTGCCTACGGAGAGACTCTATTCTTATTTTTATCACTATCCATTAGATGTGGAGAAGATGCAGACAGCGGCGGCATATCTCATAGGAGAGCATGATTTTGCCAGCTTCTGCGGGGCCGGGGCGCAGGTAAAGTCTACAGTGCGTCTGGTGACGGATTTTACTGCGGGGCGGGAAGGCGAGATGGTGTATCTGCAGGTGACCGGCAGGGGATTCCTCTATAATATGGTGCGGATATTTGCCGGGACCCTGATCCAGATCGGGAATGGTGCGTATCCGCCGGAGCGGATACAGGAGATATTGGGAGCCAGGGACCGGGGCGCTGCGGGACCGACGGCACCGGCATGTGGGTTGACCCTGCAGGGGATCAGATTTTTTTCGGGAGATAGAGACTGAAGCTGCTCCCCGCCCCTTCCTGGGAATGGACTTTGATATAGCCGTTTTCTTTGCGCAAGATCTCACGGGCCAGGTAGAGTCCGATCCCGATCCCGTCCTCCTGCTGTACCTGCGGGCTCCTGTAAAAGCGTCCGAAGATCTGTGCTCTCTCGGATCTAGGGATCCCGATCCCCTGGTCTGTCACAGTGATACAGGTGTAGAGTTCGAAGCTTTTTCCCTCTACAGTGATCGTACTCCCTTCGGGAGAATATTTGACGGCGTTGTCCAGGATATTGCCCAGGGCTTCGGCTGTCCATTTCAGGTCGTATACGGCTTCTGCATTTTTCGGCAGGCTGCATAGGATCTGTATTTGTTTATCCCCGGCTTTGGGGAGCATTTCTTCCACCGCCCGTTCTACGGATAGATGGATGGGCTGTCGTACAGGCATGACTTCTAGGACGTCTGTCTCCAGGCGGGACATTTTGATCAGAGCCTGTATGAGGAATTCTAGTTTTTTTGTCTGGGTCAGGATCTGTCGGGCCAGTTTTTTGCTGTCCCCGTTTTCAGCCTGGTCTTCCATGAGTTCTGCATACAGGAGGATGTTGCTGAGGGAGGTCTTTGTCTGGTGGGAGATATCGGAGACGAGCTTTTTCAGATCTTCCCGCTCTTGTCGTGCCTGTGCCAGGGATCTTTCTGAGAGGGAAAGATATTGCTTCCAGCGGGCTTCCAGGCGGGACAGTTCTGTTTCATCAAATGTACTCTCCTGAAAAGTCCCGTTGATGGCGGCGTCCAGCATCGCATCCAGCCGCCGCAGGGTCTTTCCGGTACGGGTCTCAAACATTCTTTTTTCCCCATACATACCCCAGTCCATAGACAGTCTGGATGGGGCATGTCTTTTCTTTTCCGCCTAATTTGTGGCGGAGGCGGTTCACAGCCACGGAGAGGGCGTTCTCGTCCACATAGTCTGCGCCGTCTGGCCACACTGTCTCTGCCAGCCGGCTCCTGGACAGGATCTGTCCGGGGTGCTTTGTGAATAGGCGCAGCAGTTTCTGTTCTGTCTTGCTCAGGATGACTTCTTCGCCGTCCACCAGAAAGATCATATCTTCAAAACGGAAATGATACCGCTCATCCTGGTGATCGGAAGAGACTGCCTGGCCCTGCATCCTTTTTCTCGTCCGCTCCACCCGAGCCCGCAGGACCATCAGGCTGAAAGGTTTGGTGATATAGTCGTCGGCGCCCAGGGAAAAACCTGTCACCTGGTCTGTCTCCAGGTCGTTTGCTGTCAGCATCAAGACAGGGGTCTCCGATCCCCGGCGGATCTCACGTAGCAGGTCGCAGCCGCTGCCGTCGGGCAGGTTGACGTCCAGGATGACCAGATCGATCCTTTCTTCTTTCCAGATCTTGCGGGCCTGGGAGAGAGAGTAGGCCGGGTGGAAATGGATCCCTTCTTCACGGAGGGCCAGCGCGATGCCTTGGTTCAGGCCTTCATCGTCTTCAACGATCAGTATCTGATATCTTTCTGGAGGGGATGTTCTTTTCATAGATGGACATGCCCCCTCGTTATATCGCTTTTTCGATGATCCCAAAGCCCAGCGGATAGGGCCCGGTGTGTACGCCGATCGTGGCTCCGATCTGGCAGGTGGGGATCTCTTTTATATCATATCCTTTTTTCTGCAGGGAGGACAGCGCCTGGTCGCGGAAGGCGGTCCCTTCTTCTATGTCATATCCATAACCCACTGTAAGGCTATAACGGTCGATCCCCAGGCCGGTGTCCTGCAGGTAGTCCAGGAGAAGGTCCATGACTTTCTTTAAAGTACGTTTGCGCCCTCTGTCTACACCCGAGGGGAAGATCTCTCCCTGCTTTAGGGTGATCACGGGACGGATGTCCAGGACACTGCCGGCGAGGGCGGCTACTTTACCGATCCGTCCGCCGTGTTTTAGATATTCCATGTTCCCCACTGTGAAGAAGATCCTCCCGGTATGTTTGATCTCTTCCAGCCGTGCCACGGCGTCGGGATAGCTCACTCCGCTGTCGCGCAGTCTTACGGCTTCTAAGACGTATAGTCCCTGCAGGACAGTGTTGACGGTGGCGTCGATGACAGTGATATCAGCCTGGGGATATCTCTCCAACAGGAGGGCGCGGGCATTGAGCGCAGACTGCATGGAGCCGCTGAATTTTGTGGTGATGCAGATGCAGATCACAGGGATGCCTGCCTTTGCAAAGGGGAGGAAGATGTCAGCATAATCCTGGATGGAGGGCATGGAAGATTTGGGGTACACACCTTTTCTATCCACCATCTGCTGATAAAAGTCCCGGATGCCGATCTCTATATTTTCTTTGAGATAATGTTCGTCATCAAATGATACATAAAAGGGTACGACGGTGATATCTTTTTCCTGTGCCAGTTCCGGGGGCAGGTCACAGGAGCCGTCACTGATGATATGGAACGATCCTTTCATGATCTTGCAAACCTTCTTTCCATAGATTTCTTGTTTGAGCGCACGCTTTTCAGCCATCGCTTGTATTTCCATAGTGACCATATTAACTCTTTTACAGGAAAAAGTAAATACCATTGTCCTGAGGTTTGACCGAAATACGGGCCGCAGTCCAGCCAAAAGATATCTGCTGACAGACATTGCATCTATCCACAGATCCCTATATAATGATATGTAACGATAGTGTATCTTTAGATTGAGTAAGAGAGGGTGGGAAAATGAAGAAAACTTTTTTTGCAATGCTTTTTAGTATTGGCATTTGTCTGACAGGCCCGCATTTGGATGTGCAGGCGGCAGCGGGACTTGTCCCAGAAGACCAGACGGCTGTCCGGGTAGAACATGTGGATCTGTCTGGAGAGATCATCCAGGAAGGCGGGAGTTTACCAGAGGCAGATGTATCAGGAGGGAGGGCGCAGGCTCCCGGAGAGGATACAGGAAACCTGCAGCAGGCTGAAGAGGCGATCATAGCGGCGTGGGATTCTTTTGCAGAGACCTGTGATCTTTCTTCTTATCAGATAACACCTGAAGGATTGCGGAGCATCTATTTTGCTACGGTAAATGAGCATCCAAGGTATTTTTATGTTGGGAGTACTTATTCTTGCTATATGAGCGGACCATATGTAGAGACATTGCTCATCAAATATAGTATGGATAGCAGTGAGGCAGCGCCGATGCTGGAGGCTTACGACAGAGCGGTGGCGGATCTTGTGAAAGGTGCGGACCTTTCCTGGAGCGATATGGAGAAGGCGCTCTATATCAATGACCAGCTGGCGCGTGACTGCAGGTACGATACGAGTTATTCTAAATATACAGCTTATGACGCGCTGGTAGGTAAGACAGCCGTCTGCCAGGGCTATGCGCTCGCATTTCTGGAGTTAGCGGGGAGATTGGGCCTGTCCTGTGAAATGGTGACCAGCGGGTCACTTGACCATGCGTGGAATATGGTAAAACTGGGGGATGTTTATTATCATGTGGACGTGACCTGGAACGATCCCATAGCAGACCGATTGGGACGGGCGCGCCATCAGTATTTTATGAAGAGTACAGCTTATTTTAAGTCGGAAGACGGCGGACATCTGGAAGCAGATGACTGGGTGATATCTGGCGGTGTGGAAGAGACGGCGGCATCGGAAACACGGTATGATGATCATTTCTGGAATAAGGTAGATGTGGGGTTTGAGTATATTTTCGGTCATTGGTACGGGTTTGACGGCGATAACAGTATCTGCAGATATACATATGACGGCACAGATCTTACTGTGGAGAGTACACTCCAGGAGATCAAAGATATCTGGCCGGTCATTGGCGGGACGGGATACTGGCAGGGAACCTATGTCGGGACAGGAGCTTTTGATGGAAAGTTTTATTATTCCGGGAGTACAGACATATACGAATGTGATGTGGAGACAGGCACAAAGACGGTCTTGTCCACGCTGACGGATGAGCAGAAAGAGAGGGGCAGCATTTATGGGATGCGGATCCTCAGTTCAGGAGAAGTAGAGTATATCTTGGCTGCTACGCCAAATGAGTCCGGAGAGATCCTTACTGCGCAGACCTTGAGCAGCAGCACGCCGCAGACAGATGTTTACTGTATCCGGTTTAACGGGAACGGCGCGGATAGTGGGAGCATGGAGGATGTGGGATGGTATGAGTCCGGCCGAGAATATGTATTACCGGATGATCAGTTTATAAAAGCCGGCAGGGTTTTTAGCGGATGGAATACAAAAGCGGACGGATCCGGGATCTCTTATGGAAATGGTGCGAGTATCTGTTATACGCCAGCGTTCAGCGGGGAGACGCTCACGTTGTATGCCCAGTGGACAGAGGAACATACACATACGATCATAAAGGTTGAGGCTGTCCCGGCGACTTGTACAGAGAGTGGAAAAACGGAGGGGAGCCGATGCAGTGTGTGTGGAGCCGATATAATAGAACAGCAGACGATCCCAGCGACCGGCCATGACTGGAAAGAAACATACGTAGTTGATATCCCGGCGACGACAGAAAAGGATGGGGAAAAATCTATCCATTGCAGAAAATGTGAGGCAAGAAAGGATATCCAGAATATCCCCCGGTTAGATCAAGAACATGAGCATACTCCTGAAAAGGATGAGGCTGTCCCAGCGACCTGTACAAAAGATGGAAAGACAAGGGGAAGCCACTGCGGTGAATGCGGCGTAGTGATAGAAGAACAGCAGACGATCCCAGCGACCGGTCATGATTGGGAGGCAACGTATACAGTGGATATCCCGGCGACAGCAGAGAGCGAGGGACAAAGATCGATCCACTGCAGAAAATGTGAGGAAAGAAAAAATATAGAGCTTATTGATAGACTGGAAGAAGGGCAGGAACAGACGCTGGATGGTCTCTGGATCCAACTGGAGGTAGATGAGTTTGTTTATGACGGTACGGAAAAGAGACCGGCTGTCATGGTAAAAAATGAGGAGATGGTCCTGCCGCCTTCTTTTTATGATGTGGCATACAGCAGCAATATCCATGCGGGGACGGCAACGGTGACCGTGACCGGAAAAGCGGGATATACGGGGACTCTGACGGAAAGATTCCAGATCCAGAAAGCGAAAAATAAGATAACAGCGACGGCGGGATATCATAAGACGGCAAAAAAGTCTGCTCAGACATTCAGATTAAATGTACGGGCAACAGGCGGCAGGCTCACATTCCAGTCTGATGACCGGAATGTCAAGGTTGATAAGAACGGCAAGGTCACAGTCGCAAAAAATTTTGTTGGGAGAGCGATCATCACGGCAAAGGCATCGGGTGCTGATCATCAGTCCACATCTTTTAAGATCACGGTCAGGATAGATCCTGCAGGGACCACTATATCGAAACTCAGGAATCTGCGGGGCAGGAAAGTATCCATCAAGTGGAAAAAGAACACCCAGGTCTCCGGATATCAGATCCAATATGCGACTGACCGCAGGTTTTCCGGTGCCAGAACGAAGACGATCGCAGGCAAGGCCAAGACGGGAAAGACCTATACTGGATTTGCGAAAAGAAAGACCTACTATGTGCGGATCCGTACATATAAGACGGTAGGCGGCGTGAAGTATTACAGTGCCTGGTCTACCGGCGTAAGATCCGTGAAGATCAAAAGATAAAGAAAGACGATGCAGTAAAAAGTGTAAAAGGGACTGGGATGCGGCGGTCCCATAGAACCCAGGGGATCTGGTAGGTGTGTCAAAGTCGCCCTGATCTGCCCATATGGGATCAAATGGTGTCTAAGGGGTTGACTTTTGTCAGTTTCGGATCTATAATATGAAAGAACTATATAAATATCGGCGTGCGTAAGAGTGGACTTCGGTCCACTCTTATCACGTGTTTAGGGAAAATATGCCTGCCGGGACATTTTTTCCTGTGTAAAGGCGGTGGATATAGATGAGCAAACACGAGATATATGAACAGAGAGCGACAGGATTATTGGCGCCCATCTTGAACGAGATGGATTTTGAATTGGTGGATGTAGAATATGTCAAAGAGGCGGGGAACTGGTACCTGCGCAGTTATATCGATAAACCGGGCGGGATCACAGTAGACGACTGCGAGGCGGTCAGCAGGCTGTTCAGCGATAGACTGGATCAGGAAGATTTTATCGAGGACAGTTATATCATGGAGGTGAGTTCTCCTGGACTTGACCGTCCGTTGAAAAAGGAGAAAGATCTCAAGCGGAGTCTGGGGAAGAAAGTGGAGATACGGACTTACCGCCCTGTAGAAAAAGAGAAAGAATTTTATGGGATTTTGTGCGCATATGATGATAACAGTGTGACCATAGAAGGGGATGGCCACCGCCAGATAGGATTTTTGAAAAAAGATATCGCATTGATCCGTCTGGCTCTGGATCTTTAATAAGGAGGAGAATGGAAAAATGAACATGGAGCTAATGGAAGCGTTGGATATTCTGGAAAAAGAGAAAGATATCAGCAAAGATACATTGCTGGGGGCTATAGAACAGTCACTGCTCTTGGCCTGCAAAAACCATTTCGGCAAAGCAGACAACGTGTCTGTGCATATCAACCCGGAAACATGCGATTTCAAGGTATATGCTGAAAAAGAAGTGGTGGAGCAGGTAGAGGATCCGGTGATGGAGATCTCCCTCGGTGATGCCCAGAAGCGAAATGGAAGAGTCCAGTTGGGCGACATTGTCCGGGTAGAGATAAAATCCAAAGAATTTGGGAGGATCGCTACCCAGAATGCGAAAAATGTCATCCTCCAGAAGATCAGAGAAGAGGAAAGGAAAGTCCTTTTTGACCAGTATTACAGCAAAGAGAAGGATGTGGTCACCGGGATCGTGCAGCGTTATTTTGGAAAACATGTCAGTGTGAACCTGGGAAAAGTGGATGCGATCCTGACAGAGGGTGAGCAGATAAAAGGGGAGCGTTTTACACCTACAGAGCGCATCAAAGTGTATATCGTGGCGGTGAAGGATACCACCAAGGGTCCGAAGATATTAGTCTCCAGGACACATCCAGAATTGGTGAAGCGTCTATTTGAATCAGAAGTGACAGAGGTCAAAGAGGGTATCGTAGAGATCAAGAGTATCGCCCGGGAAGCAGGGTCCAGGAGTAAAATCGCTGTCTGGTCCAACGATCCGGATGTGGATCCGGTGGGGGCCTGTGTGGGGATGAATGGCGCCAGGGTCAATGCCATCGTGGATGAGCTCAGAGGTGAGAAGATCGATATCATCAACTGGAGCGAGAATCCGGCGCTCCTGATCGAAAATGCGCTCAGTCCCGCCAAGGTCATCGCTGTATATGCAGACCCGGACGAGAAGACAGCGCTGGTGGTGGTGCCGGATTATCAGTTATCACTGGCTATCGGGCGGGAAGGGCAGAATGCCCGTCTGGCTGCCCATCTGACAGGATTTAAGATCGACATAAAGAGCGAGACGCAGGCGAGAGAATCCGGTGAATTGTATGATTATGAAGACGAGGAAGAAGAAGTTTACGACGAGATAGGCGAAGAGATCGCTGCCGGCGGGATAGAAGAAGAGATAGAAGATCTGGATGAGCCAGGAGAGTCCCAGGATACAGAGGATATTGAGATGGCATCTCTGGCAGGAGAGGAAGAGACAGAGGATCTAGAAGAGAGCGCAGGGACAGGAGACGTCCAGCAGACAGACGGGTCGGAGATCGGAGAGGAGAGCGCAGAGACAGGAGAAGAGCAGCAGACAGAAGGGGAAGAGCCCGAGGGAGAGAGTACAGAGACAGGAGAAGAGCGGCAGACAGAAGGCGGAGAGCCCAAGGGAGAGAGCGCAGAGGCAGGAGAAGAGCAGCAGACAGAAAGCGGAGAGCCGGAGGGAGAGGACGCAGAGATAAGCGGACTCACCACGGGAGCAGAGAAAAACGTATATGCAGGAGAGATCCAGGAAACTGACCGTGTACAGTCTTCTATCGAGGAGGAGATCGGAGGGTTTTATCCGGATGATGGAGAAGACTTCGAAGACGATGAGGACGAGGACGACGAAGGGTCCGATCCTGAATCAGATTTTGCAGATCTGGCATTTCTGGAACTGGAGGAGGGGGATCTTTGAGATGAAGAGTAATAAAGTCCCTATGCGTCAGTGTGTGGGATGCAGGGAGATGAAGCCGAAACGCGACTTGTTGAGGATCTTGCGGACGCCGGAGGGGGGAGTGATGATGGACCCCACAGGAAAGAAGAACGGGCGGGGCGCATATCTGTGCCGGGATATCCAATGTCTGAAAAAGGCGAGGAAAAATAAAGCTCTGGAGCGTTCTTTCCAGATGAGCATCGGGCAAGAGGTCTACGAAGGGCTTGAAAGGGAGTGGGAAAGATTTGAAGAGAAATAAAGTATTATCTTTGGCTGGGATGGCTGCGAAAGCCGGAAAGATCGCCAGCGGGGGATTTCCTGTTGAAAAGGCGGTCAAGACAGGCAAAGGACATCTGGTGATCGTGGCAGAGGATGCTTCGGCGAATACCAGGAAGAGATTTAAGGATATGTGCAGCTATTACCAAGTGCCTATTTTGTTTATGGAGACCAGAGAAGTTTTGGGTAAGGTCATCGGCAAAGAGTTCCGCGCCAGTATCGCGGTATTGGACGCAGGCTTTGCCAAGGCCATGTTAGGAGCAGAGGGCCAGCAGAAGAAGGAGGAATGTGTATGCCAAAAATGAGAGTACATGAGCTTGCCAAGGAATTGAGCAGAGAAAATAAAGAAGTGATCGAATTTTTGAAGAGTAAAGGGGAAGATATCAAGAGCCATATGAGTACTGTGGAGGAAAGTCTGGCGGAAGTGGTGAGGAAAGATCTGGGCAAAGGGACTTTTTCAGGGGAGACGCCCAAGAAGAAGAAAAATATCATACGTGTATTCCGCGCCCAGAACGCCAGTGACGGCGGAAAAGAGCACGCGGTGAAAAAAGAGCGCAGGGGATCCAAGGACCGCCAGAACCAGGGGCGTGACCAGGGCGGCCAAAAGGACCAGGCCAGGTCCGGCGGTGATGGTCAGGGAAAGCAGCAGGGACAGCGCACAAGACCCCCGCGTAATAACCAGGATCAGGAGCAGGGTCAGGAGATGCGCACCCAGGAGCGCGGGCAGAAACGCGACCAGCAGGGCCGTAACCGCGGCGGTCAGAACCGTGACCAGGGTCAGGGACGCGGCCGTGATCAAGGCCAAAGGAGGGATCAGGAACGCGGCCAAGGGCAGGGGAGAGACCAGGGTCAGGGGCGTAACCAGAACCGTGACCAAAGGCGTGATCAGGGCCAGGGGCGTAACCAGAACCGGGACCAAAGGCGTGATCAGGGCCAGGGAAGGAACCAGGGCCAGGGGCGCAGCCAGAACCGTGACCAAAGGCGTGACCAGGGCCAGAATAACCAAAGGTCAGGGCAGAACCGTCCATTCGGTCAGTCCAACAGAGGGAAAGGAGGTCCGGCAAGGCCGGGACAGGACCGCCGGGACAGGGATATGATCTCGGTAGAAGCCCAGTCCAAGAATCCAAAAGAGAGTAAGAAAGAGCGGGATCGGACAAAAGGCAAAAAAGAGTTTGATAAGAATACAAAGAATACAAAGAACACGAAAAATACAAAGAATACGACCCAGGGACGCCGTCCCAACCAGAATGGCGGGAGAAGGCCCAACATGCGCCTTCCCAAAGCTCTGCAGAAGCCCGCGAACCAGCATAGAGCGGAAGAGAAGAAGCCAGAGATCAAGGAGATCACACTGCCAGAGAAGATGACGGTCCGTGAACTGGCTGAGAAGATGAAGATGCAGCCTTCTGTGATCGTGAAAAAGCTCTTCCTGGAAGGCGTGATGGTCACAGTCAATCATGAGATTGACTTTGAAAAGGCACAGGAGATCGCACTGGGCTATGATATCATCGCAGAGCCGGAAGAAAAGGTGGATGTGATCGAAGAATTGCTGCGCGAGGAAGAAGAAAACGTAGCGGATATGATCCCCAGGCCGCCGGTCGTATGTGTGATGGGTCATGTAGACCATGGAAAGACATCCCTGCTGGATGCGATCCGTGACACCAATGTGACGGATAAGGAAGCCGGCGGGATCACCCAGCGTATCGGCGCGTACATCGTGACGGTCAACGGGCAGAAGATCACATTCCTGGATACGCCAGGCCACGAGGCATTTACGGCTATGCGTATGCGCGGGGCGAACGCCACAGATATCGCGATCCTGGTGGTAGCGGCCGACGACGGTGTGATGCCGCAGACCGTAGAAGCGATCAACCATGCGAAAGCGGCAGGGATCGAGATCGTGGTGGCGATCAATAAGATCGATAAGCCCAGCGCCAATGTGGAGCGTGTGAAACAGGAATTGTCTGAGTATGAACTGATCCCGGAGGACTGGGGCGGTAGCACGATCTTTGTCCCGGTATCCGCCCATACGGGGGAAGGGATCGATACCCTTCTGGAGATGATGCTCCTGGTGGCGGAAGTGGCAGAATTAAAGGCGAATCCTAAACGGCAGGCCAGAGGTCTCGTGATCGAGGCGGAGCTTGATAAAGGAAAAGGCCCGGTGGCTACGATCCTGGTGCAGAAAGGCACATTGCATGTGGGAGATTTCATCGCGGCAGGAGCCTGCTCTGGTAAAGTGCGCGCCATGATGGATGATAAAGGCCGTCGTGTCAAGAGTGCCGGCCCGTCCACACCTGTGGAGATACTCGGGTTAAATGATGTACCCAACGCGGGTGAGATCCTGGTAGCCTTTGACAATGATAAAGAGGCAAAATCCTTTGCCCAGACCTTTGTATCAGAAAATAAGAAGCATCTTCTGGAGGATACGAAGGCGAAACTGTCTCTGGACGATCTGTTCGACCAGATCCAGGCGGGCACATTGAAGGAACTCCCGATCATCATCAAAGCAGATGTACAGGGGTCTGTGGAAGCTGTGAAACAGAGTCTGCTGAAACTGACGAATGAAGAAGTGGTCGTAAAAGTGATCCACGGCGGTGTGGGTGCGATCAATGAGTCAGACGTGACACTGGCTTCCACATCCAATGCGATCGTCATAGGATTCAACGTCAGGCCCGATGCCCAGGCGAAAGCCGTCGCAGAGCAGGAGGGCGTGGATCTGAGACTGTATAAAGTCATCTACCAGGCGATCGAGGATGTGGAATCAGCGATGAAAGGTATGTTGGATCCGATCTTCGAGGAACAGGTGATCGGACACGGGGAAGTGCGCCAGACCTTCCATGCATCCGGTGTGGGTACGATCGCGGGGTCTTATGTATTAGACGGACGGTTTGAGAGAAACTGTAAAGTGAGGCTGACGAGGGAAGGCGAGCAGATCTATGAGGGCGCTCTTGCATCCCTGCAGCGTTTCCAGGATGCTGTCAAAGAAGTGAAAGCCGGCTATGAATGCGGTCTTGTCCTGGAAGACTTTAACGATATCATCGAAGGGGATCAGGTCGAGGCGTATATCATGGTGGAAGTGCCGAGATGATCCAGACAGAACGAGGTTAATGTAGAATGAGAAAAAATAGCATCAAGAGTGTCCGTGTCAATGGAGAGGTGCAGAAAGAGCTGAGCAATATCATCAGTAATGAGATCAAAGATCCGCGTATCAGCGCTATGACCTCCGTTGTGACTGTGGAGGTGGCACCGGATCTTAAGACTTGCAAAGCGTATATCAGTGTACTGGGAGATGAAAAAGTCCAGAAAGATACGATGGAGGGCCTGAAGAGCGCAGAAGGATATATCCGCCGTCAGCTGGCGGGCAATCTCAACATGAGGATCACACCACAGATCCAGTTTATCCTGGACCGGTCCATTGAATATGGTATCGCCATGTCAAAGAAGATCGATGAGGTGATGAAAGAAGAGTAGAGGATCATCATATAAAGGAAAGGGGAATTGCATGGAGAGGATAGGAGAGATCCTGGAACAGGTGGGGACAATGGCTATCGCCGGGCATATCCGGCCCGATGGCGATTGCATCGGGGCCTGTATGGGATTGTATAATTATATCAGAGAGAATCATCCGGCGATCACCGTCCATGTGTATCTGGAACCGCCCGGGCAGGTTTTTTTGTATATACCGAGGATCGAGGAAGCCCGGGCAGCCTGCGGCCCCGAGATGGCATATGACCTTATGGTCATACTGGATTGCAGTACGCTTGAGCGCCTGGGGGTCGTTGCGGGATGTTTTTCCAAAGCAAAAAAGACAGTCTGCATCGATCATCATGTGAGCAATACCAGATATGCGGATATCTGCCGGGTAGAGGGGAAGGTCAGCTCATCCTGTGAGGTCCTGTATGGGCTGCTGGACAGGGAGAAGATCAGTCTCCAGACTGCCACCTGTATCTATACAGGCATCATCCACGATACAGGAGTCATGCAGTACCAGTCCACTACGCCGGCGACGATGCGCATCGTGGCAGATCTGATGGAAAAGGGGATCGACCACAGCAGGATCATAGACGAGTCTTTTTACCAGAAGACCTACATCCAGAATCAGGTGATGGGCCGCGTGCTGGCGGAGAGTATCATGCTCCTGGATGGAGCGTGTATCGTCGGTGTACTGAAGAAAAAAGATCTGATATTCTACGGCGTAGAGGGGAAAGATCTTGACGGGATCGTGGGTCAGCTCCGTCTGACGAAAGGCGTAGAAGTTGCCATGTTCCTGTATGGACTGGATACGATGGAATATAAAGTCAGTCTGCGGTCGAATGGGAAGATAGACGTGAACAAGGTAGCCTCCTTTTTCGGCGGGGGCGGCCATGTGCGGGCGGCAGGGTGTGAGATCAAAGGGACATCCCATGATGTGATCAATAATCTGACTCTGCATATCGAAGAACAGATGGAACCCTAAGGGGGAGAAGATGCTGGATGGGATCATAAATATCAAAAAAGAAAAAGGCTATACCTCTCACGATGTAGTGGCCAGGTTAAGGGGCATCCTGAGGCAGAAGAAGATCGGCCATACAGGGACGCTGGATCCGGATGCCGTGGGTGTGCTGCCGGTGTGCCTGGGCAGGGCGACGAAACTCTGCGACCTGCTGACAGATAAGGAAAAAACATACCGGACTGTCCTCCTATTGGGAAAAGAGACAGATACCCAGGATATCTCCGGCAGAGTCGTAAAAGAGTGTGACGTCTCTGCGGGGCAGGAAGAGATCCGCGGCTGTATACAGGGATACCAGGGGGATCTCATGCAGATCCCGCCCATGTACAGCGCATGTAGAGTGCAGGGAAAACGGCTGTATGAACTGGCCAGGAAAGGCATAGAAGTGGAACGGGAGCCCCGCCCGATCCATATCCGCCGGATCACCATACTGGATATGTCCCTCCCTCGTGTTTCTATGGAAGTGGTCTGTTCCAAAGGGACTTATATCCGTACGCTGTGCAATGATATCGGCCGGCAGCTGGGATGCGGCGGCTGTATGGAAGAGCTGGTGCGCACCCAGACAGGACCCTTTTCTCTGGAGAGGGCGCTGACGTTGGACCAGGTGGAGGCACTGCAGGAGCAAGGGCGTGTACAGGAGTGTCTCACCAGTATAGAGCAGATGCTCAGCCAATATCCGAAGATCACATGTACAGATGGGGAGGACCGTCTGGTAGATAACGGGAATCCGCTGTCGGTGAAAGGGCATGGGCCGCAGGTCTTGGGGTGGGTGCGGGTGTACGACAGCCAGGGGATCTTTAAAGGGATCTACCAGCAAAAACAAGGCACTGGGAAATATTTTCCGGTAAAGATGTTTTTACCATGATCCATTTTAGTCAGGAGACAGCCATGAAATACGTGAGGGAAAGAAAAGAGTTATCGCTGCAAGGTCCCAGTGTGGTCACGCTGGGGAAATTCAACGGTATGCACCGGGGTCACCAGAAACTCATAAACCGGGTGCGGCAGATCGGCCAGTCTGGGTACGAGACGGTTGTCTGTGCTTTTGAGACACCGTCCAAGAAATTGCTGACCAGGGCAGAGCGGTATGGGCTTCTGGAGGACATGGGTATCGACACACTGGCAGAATGCGAGATGGACAGCAAGCTGATGCACATGTCGCCCGATGCATTTATCCAACAGGTCCTGGTGGGACAGATGCATGCCGGCTGGGTGGTAGTAGGCTCTGACTTCAGGTTTGGCCATCACAGGAAAGGGGATGCGCCCTATCTGAAAAAAATGGGACAAGAGTATGGGTTCCAGGTGGAGATCCTGGAAAAGGAGATGGACGGTGACCGGCCGATCAGCAGTACGTATATCCGGGAACAGCTTAATGAGGGCCATATGGAAAAGGTCAACAGTCTTCTGGGCTATCCTTTTTCCACCACGGGGGAAGTGGTCCATGGGCGGGGGCTGGGGCATACGATCGGCATACCCACCACGAACCTGATCCCGCCGAGAGAAAAATCTATGCCGCCCAACGGGGTCTATGCCACCCGTTCCAAATTTCCGCACAGGGAGTACTTAGGCATCACAAACGTGGGTTACAAACCTACAGTGGGAGGGGAAGATTTCCTTGGAGTAGAGACATATCTTTTTGACTGTCATGAAGATCTATACGGTGAGCAGTCTACGGTATCTTTTTACCAGTTCCTCCGGTATGAGAGGAAATTTGCTTCATTGCAGCAGTTGAAAGAGCAGCTGCTGCGCACAGACGTTTCACGGGCAAAGGAGTTTTTCGCAAAAAGTACCATGGGATAAATAGGGAGGGGATCATGTCAGTACTGAGTGTTATTCTGGGGCTAATGGGAGGTCTGGGCCTCTTTTTGTATGGAATGAAGCTGATGAGCGACGGTCTGGAAAAGGTGGCCGGCGCCAAGATGAGGAGCGTACTGGAATTTTTTACAAAAAACCGTTTTGTGGGCATGCTGGTGGGTGTGTTGTTTACCGCGATCATCCAGTCCTCCAGTGCGACGACTGTGATGGTGGTCAGTTTTGTCAACTCCGGATTGATGAACCTGATGCAGGCGGCAGGTGTGATCATGGGCGCCAATATCGGTACGACCGTGACTTCGCAGCTGATCTCATTTAACTTGTCTGAGTGGGCGCCGCTGTTCGTGATGATCGGGGTGGTCATGAGCAGTTTTTGCAAAGACCAGAAAGTCATACGTTTTGGGGAGGTGGTCTTGGGATTCGGTATTTTGTTCATGGGGCTGTCTACCATGTCCAGTTCCATGGCTGTGCTGAAAGAATCCCCCACGATCACGCAGCTCTTGGGTTCACTGGAGAACCATTATCTGGCGATTCTGATGGGCTTTCTGATCACGGCAGTGCTGCAGAGTTCCTCTGCCACAGTGGGTATCGTGCTGCTGCTGGCCAGCCAGGGGCTTTTGGATATCAGTATCTGTTTCTTTATCATCCTGGGCTGCAATATCGGTTCTTGTGTATCGGCACTGCTGGCCAGCCTTGGAGGCAAACAGGATGCGAAGAGGGCGGCCTGGATCCATTTTCTGTTTAACATAGTAGGATCGATCCTCATATTGCTGATCTTGACTGTGGCATTGGATCCGATCACTGGCTTTATCGAACATATATCCGGATATAATCCGGCCCGCGAGGTGGCGAATGCCCACACGATCATAAAAGTGGTCGAAGTGATCATACTGTTCCCGTTTATCCAATGGATCGTAAAACTGACGTATCGGATCGTACCGGGAAAAGAGCAGGTGGGCGAAGAGGGCATGAAGCTGGAATACATCGGCGAAAAAAATGTATTTTCTCCTGCTACGGCGGTATTTGACGCCACAAGGGAGCTGGAGCGCATGGGTTATATGGCGGTGGACAATCTTAAGAGGGCCATGGACGGCCTGTTGGATCTTGATGAGAAGAAGATCCGGAAAGTCTATGAAGTGGAGAAATATATCGACCATCTCAATGAAGCCATCACAGATTATCTGGTGGAGCTGAACCAGACGACGATCCCGGTGGACGATGCCAGGAGCATCGGCGGTCTGTTCCATGTGGCCAATGATATCGAACGTATCGGGGATCATGCGGAGAATGTGGCGGATGCGGCGCAGATGCGCATCGAGCAGAATCTGGATATCAGCGCCCAGGCAAGGGAGAGCCTCACAGAAATGCTGGGCATGGTCGTGCAGATCACCACATATGCTCTCGATATGTTCTCCAATAACAACCAGGAACATATGCAGGAGATCTTGGACCTGGAAGACCAGGTGGACGAGATGGAGAGGCGGCTGCAGCAAGACCATGTAGACAGGCTCACCAGGCATGAGTGTACGCCGGCGTCGGGGATGATCTATTCAGATATCGTTTCCGGACTTGAAAGGGTTTCTGACCATGCCACCAATATCGCCTTCTCCATAGCGGAAGAGCCGGAGAGTTAAAAAAAGGATAAAGACTGATCGACAAGACCCACATGGCTATATGGACGATGTGGGTCTTTATAAAATTTATATTGAGAAAGAGGTGTCATGTATGGACTATTCGCAGCAGAAAGGGAAGCAATACCACATCCAGGTGGGGAGAGGGGATGTGGGGGAGTATGTGATCCTGCCGGGGGATCCAAAGCGCTGTGCAAAGATCGCACGCTATCTGGATGATGCGGTCTTGATGGCGGACAGCCGGGAATATATCACGTATACAGGCTATCTGGATGGTGTGAGGGTGAGTGTCACATCCACGGGGATCGGAGGGCCGTCGGCGGCGATCGCTCTGGAGGAACTGGTGAAGGCAGGCGCACATACTTTTGTGCGGATTGGTACCTGCGGGGGGATGCAGACAGATGTAAAGAGCGGGGATGTGGTCATTGCCACGGGCGCGGTCCGTATGGAAGGGACCAGCAGAGAGTACGCACCCATAGAATTTCCAGCTGTGGCGGATATCCATGTGGTCAATGCACTGATCCAAGCGGCAGAGGAGCAGGGAGGGGACTTTCATATAGGTGTGGTACAGTGCAAAGATTCTTTCTATGGACAGCATGACCCGGAGGGAAAGCCCGTGGGGTATGAGCTCCTGGATAAATGGCAGGCGTGGAAGAGGCTGGGCTGCCTGGCTTCGGAGATGGAATCAGCGGCGCTGTTCATAGCGGCCAGCAGCCTGGGCGTCAGGGTAGGGTCCTGTTTTCTTGTGATGGCCAATCAGGAGCGGGAGAGAGAAGGACTTGATAACCCGGTGGTCCATGATACGGATGGGGCGGTGAAGATCGCGGTGGGGGCGGTCCGCCGCCTGATCCGGGAAGACTGGAGGAGATGATGGAGGTGAGCGGGATGAGTGGAGAGAAGATCCGGCAGCTGATCCAGGCGGCATCTGAGCAGTTAAGATATGCATACGCACCCTACTCCAATTTCAAGGTGGGCGCGGCCCTTCTGGCTGAGGATGGGACGGTCTATACGGGATGTAATGTGGAAAATGCCGCGTATTCGCCCTCCAACTGTGCAGAGCGCACAGCTTTTTTTAAAGCAGTCAGCGAGGGACGGCGGACTTTTCAGGCGATCTGCGTGGTGGGGGGACAGGATGGGGAACTGACATCTTACACGCCGCCCTGCGGAGTCTGCAGGCAGGTGATGATGGAATTTTGTGATCCGGAAAGATTCCAGATCATCCTGGCCACTGGAACGGAGGATCATAAGGTATATAAGCTGAAAGAGCTGCTGCCTATGGGATTTGGTCCCGAAAATCTTTAATGCTGCATAGATGATACCGGATCCATAAGAGTACCAGCATCAGGAGCAGGCTGATGTTGTAACAATGATAGATGACCCGCATGTCCGTCCATATCGGAAGGAGCAGCCGGCACCATGCGATGCGGAAAACACAGTAACAGACGAGGGAGCAGGCCATGGGATACCCGATATGGCCGAGCCCTTTCAATCCCCCGATGTATACCTGGTCCACTGCATAGAGGAAATACCAGGGCAGGATGTAGAAGATCGCTGCCTGCCCGTGAGCAAGGATCCCCGGATCTTTTGTAAAACATAGTAAAATGTATCGGGAACCGGCCACCAGCAGCAGACTGGCCGGCAATGTAAAACCTGCCGCGATGGCTGTACTCATGCGCATGGCACGTCGGATCCGGCTGACAGATCCGGCACCCAGGTTTTGCCCGATAAAACCAGTCAGGGCTATGCCGTAGGAAAAGGCCGGGTAATAGAGGGATCCTTCTACCTTGGCATAGACGGCCATCCCGGCTATGGCATCTGCCCCGAATTGGTTGATACTGACCTGGATGATCAGGGAAGAGATACTCATAAATATAGCCTGCAGGCCGGAAGCAGTGCCCAGGTGTATGATCTCAGCCAACTCTTTGAAAGGCAGAGGCTTTTGACGCAGATCGGGGCGGTAGGCGGGATCTAACGTATACAATCTCCATAGGATCAGGAAAGCCATGATCCATTGAGCGGCCACTGTAGCGACGGCGGCTCCTGCAAGCCTGAGAGAACATCTGATGACCAGGATCAGATCCAGGCATATATTCATTATGGAAGAGAAGATCAGATAGAGCAGGGGGGATCTTGTATTGCCCATGGAGCGCAGGATGGCATTTCCTGTATTGGAGATCGATTGTGGGAACATCCCCCAGAAACATATCTGCAGATATCGGACCGCTCCGTCCATGACTGCTTCCGGGCAGTCCAGCCAGACGAGGAATGTCTCTGCGTGAAAGATCCCGATCATGGTGAAGGGGGCCCCGGCCAGTGTACACAGGATGACCATGGTGTGGATGGTCTGTTTTAATCTTGGATAGTCATAAGGACCGAAGAGCCGGGAGGTGATATAGCTGATCCCTGTTGAGAAACCGATGAAAAAGTTCGTGATGACCGATAAGATCAGACCCGCCTCTCCCGTGGCGGAAAGTCCGTAGCTGCCGCCAAAATGCCCGATCACCATGCAGTCTGCGATGTTATAGAGCTGCTGCAGGATCTGGGCAGTGAAGATGAGGAGCGTCCGCCCGATCGGCCCTTTTTCCATATGGATCTCAGTGTTTACAGATGTCTTTTTCATGGCCGTCACCCTCCCCTTTTCAGGACTTTTGACCATAGTATAGCGCAAAAACACATTGGCAGGTATGACCTGTTTTTTATAGATGATATATAAAGAAATGTTATGGAAGGGGTTTTAAAACACGTTCTAGTACTCCATCCAGTCAGAGATCATAGTTTGGCTTTGTCTGATCTGTGCCAGTGCTAGGCAAGATTTCGACAGCGATGCGGTGCATCGGTTAGAAATCTTAACGA